>NZ_JYJG01000134.1 GCF_000955955.1 Lentzea aerocolonigenes | reverse complement strand
AAGGCGACCACCCGCCCGGTCGCGGTTCGCACGCAACGGGACTCGCTCAACGCAACCCGACCACCAGCCCAAAGTCGCGATTCGCACGCAACAGAACCCGCCCAACCCAACCCGACCCCCCACCCGGCCGCGGACAGCAAGGTCACGACCAACGAACCAGACAGCTCAGTCGTCAAACCCCCTCTCCGCCAACTCCTCAATCCGCCGAACCGCCTCCCCAGCGTCCTTCCCAGTAGCCACCACAGTGATCGCCTCACCCCCAGGCGCACTGAGCCCCATCAACGCCAGCACACTCGCCGCGTTGGCCTCCCCTTCCCCGTACCGCACCACCACATCGGCATCGAGCTCAGCAACAGTCCGCGCGAGCAACGCAGCCGGCCGCGCATGCAACCCGACCTCATTGGTCAACAACACCTCAGCCGACACAGCCCCCTGCACCAAATGCAGTGCGGGCCGGGATGTGATCGCCGCGGGAGCTTCACCGGATGCTCCCTCCGCCGCAGCGGCCACCTCTGCCTGAGAGCCCCCACCTTGAGCCGCAACAGCCGCGGCAACGGCACCTTCCACGAGTGGCGCGTCCACAACGGTGTACCGAGAGGGCTCGTCAGCAGACTCCACCGCCATCTCAGCGGTCATCTTCGCGCTGCCCAAGTCGTAGAGGACCACCACGCCGGCACCGGAGTCGGCATCGGCCAGCGCCTCGACCACCGAGCCGTAGTCGGTACCGAGCGAGCCTTCCTCCGTACCGCCCACAGGTAGAACAGCAACGTCCGGGGCCATCTGGCCGGCGAGCTCGGCTACTCCGTTGGCGAGCATGTCGCTGTGGGACACGATGACCAGACCTATGCGCGCCGTCATGCCTTGGCCGCCGCATCAGCGAACGCTCGCAGCAGCAGGGCTGTCGAACGGGCACCTGGGTCGAGGTGGCCGGCGCTGCGCTCACCCAGGTAGGAAGCACGCCCCTTGCGCGCCACCATGGGCACCGTCGACTCCGCACCCTCGGCCGCCGCGTCGGCTGCGGCGGACAGCACCGCGGCCACGGAACCGTCCACGGATGCGGCCGCGGCGATGGCTGGGGTCAGGGCGTCGACCATGGTCTTGTCGCCGACCACGGCCTTGCCGCGCGCCACCACGCCGTCCAGAGCGGCTTGCAGGGCGCGGGCCACGGCGTCGCAGTCCAGCTCCTGAAGATCTCCGACCGCGGCTGAGGCCCGCAGGAAAGCCGTGCCGTACAACGGGCCCGCCGCACCGCCCACTGTGGAGATGAGCGTGGTGGCCACGAGCTTCAGAACCTTGCCGGGAGAGGTGGCTTCCTCACTGTCCAAACGGGACAACAACGCGGTGAAGCCGCGCCGCATGTTCTCGCCGTGATCAGCGTCCCCGATCGCCTGGTCCAGCCGCACCAGCTCATCGCGGTGCTCCTGGATCACCCCGGCCGCCAATCGCAACGCCGCGACCACGTCAGCAGCCGTGCACCCCACCTCAGACCCCCCACCGCAACGCGGGAGTGTGCACCGGCGCATCCCACAGCGAAACCATCTCGTCGTCCAGCTTCAGCAGCGTGAGACTCATGCCCTGCATCTCCAGACTGGTGATGAAAGGCCCGACGAGCCTGCGTTCCACCATGATCCCCCGATCAGCCAGCAACTGCTCCGCGATCCCGTGCGCCAAGTACAGCTCGATCAACGGCGTGCCGCCCATGCCGTTCGTGAACAGCAGCACCCGATCACCGGAGGAGAACGGCAGGTCCTCCAGAATCGGATCGAGCAACGCCGACACCATCTCGGAAGCCGTCCCGACCGGCACTCGCTGGCGACCCGGCTCGCCGTGGATGCCGATCCCGATCTCCATCTCGTCGTCGGCCAGTTCGAACGAAGGCGTGCCCACGTGCGGCACCGTGCACGCGGTCAGCGCAAGGCCCATCGACCGCACCGACGCGATCACCCGCTCGGCCAGAGCGACACAAGCGTCCAGCGAGTCGCCGCGGTCCGCCGCCGCGCCCACGATCTTTTCCAGCAGCACCGTGCCGCCGACCCCGCGCCGGCCGGCCGTGTAGAGCGAGTCCTGCACCGCCACGTCGTCGTCGATCACCACCGAGCGCACCTCGGAATCGGCGATTTCACCGGCCATCTCGAAGTTCATGACGTCGCCGGTGTAGTTCTTCACGATCAGCAACGCACCCGCGCCACCATCGGTCAGCGACACGGCCGAGGCGACCTGGTCCGGCGTCGGCGACGTGAAGACCGCGCCGGGACAGGCCGCGTCGAGCATCCCGCGCCCGACGAACCCGCCGTGCAGCGGTTCGTGGCCGGACCCGCCACCCGAGATGATCGCGACCTTGCCCTGCGCCGGGGCGTCCGCGCGCACCACGACAGCCGGGTCGTAGTGCACGGACAGCAGATCGGGATGGGCAGCCTGCATCCCCCGCAGCGCGTCCTGAACCACGGTTTCCGGATCATTGATGATCTTCTTCATCGAGAGCCCTCCCGATCGGCGGTGACCGTGTTCCTTCTTACTCCGGGGGTCTGACACTCGGAACGGGCAAAGGACCCCGGTACCGTTAGGCTGCCCTAATAAACGCTGGTCAACATCACTCCAGGTAGCGGAGGAACAACGTCGTGTCGAAGAGAGCAGCGCTGCTCGTCGCAGTCGCGCTAACCCTGACCGCCTGCGGCTCGAGCACGCCTGACAAGCCCACCGTCGCCCAGGGCGGCGAGGACTTCGGCAAGGCCTACGAGCTGAGCAACGGTTTCGGCACGCAGGCGAAGCCCGGCGAGTTCCCCCGCACGATCAAGCACGCGATGGGCGAGACCAAGCTCGAGAAGAAACCCGAACGAGTGATCGTGCTCGACACCGGCGAGCTCGACAACGTCGTCGCCCTCGGCATCAAGCCCGTCGGCATCGCGTACACGGACGGCTCGCCGACCATGCCGTCCTACATCGGCGACAAGGGCGGCACGCCGGAGAACGTCGGCACGACCAACAACCTCAACCTCGAGGCCATCACCAAGCTCAACCCGGACCTGATCCTCGGCAGCCAACTGCGTGCCGAGGCCCTCTACCCGAAGCTCTCGGCGATCGCCCCGACCGTCTTCTCCGTGCGCCCCGGCTACGTGTGGAAGGAGAACTTCCTCCTCAACGCCGCCGCGCTCGACCGCCAGGCCGACGCCGCGAAGATGCTCGAGGACTACACGAACAAGGCCACCGAGACCGGCAACGCCGTCGAGAAGAAGCTCGGCGTGCGCCCGACCGTCACCGCGCTGCGCTTCATGCCGGGCAAGATCCGCCTCTACGCCAAGAAGTCATTCATCGGCACGATCCTGACCGACGCCAAGATCGGCCAGCCGACCCCGTCCCAGGTCGACGACCTGGCCGCCGAGGTCAGCGCGGAGCAGATCGGCAAGGCCGACGGCGACTTCATCGTCTACTCCACCTACGGCGACCCGGCCAAGACCGCGCAGGCAGGCGTCCTCGGCGGCCCGCTGTGGAGCGGCCTGAACGCCGTGAAGGCGGGCAAGGCCAAGCCGGTGCTCGACGAGACCTACTTCCTCGGCCTCGGCGTGCTCGCCGCGAACGTCGTCCTCGACGACCTCAGGACCCAGCTCGGCGCCTGATCACCGACCGAAGAGGAGGCGGGCGAGCCGCAGCATCTGCTTGCCCGCCAACGAGGACCGGTCGAACGTGGTCATGTTGAGCAGAGCCTTGAAGCGCTGCTTCGTCACGGCCTTCGGGTAGGCGAACTCGCGCAGCCCGTCCTCGCCGTGGATGCGCCCGAACCCGGAGTCGCCCACGCCACCGAACGGCAGCCCGGGAATCGCCGCGTACGTCAGCACCGCGTTGACCGACACCATGCCGACCCGCAGCTCCCGCGCCAGTTCCTCGCCGCGTGAACGGGAGAACACGGCGGCGCCCAGCCCATACTTCGACTGGTTCGCCAGCCGCACGCCCTCCAGCGCGTTCGGCACGCGGTTGATCACCACGGTCGGCCCGAACGTCTCCTCGGTGATCGCGAGCGAGTCCTCCGGCACGTCCGTCAGCACGACCGGCTCGACGTACGGCGGCCTGATCGAGTCGGGACCACCCACCAGAGCCTTGCCACCGCGGTCCAGCGCGTCCTGCACGTGCTCGCGGATGATCTCCACCTGCGACGGCATCGTGATCGGCCCGAGGTTCGCGCTCGGCTCGCCACCCGGCTTGAGCTTGAGCGCCCGCTTCACGGCGATCTCGATGAACTCGTCGGCCACTTCCTCGGCCACGTACACGCGCTCGACGCCCGCACACGTCTGGCCCGCGTTGGACACCGCGCCCCACATCGCGGCCTCGGCAGCGGCCACCAGGTCGGCGTCGGTGTCGACGATCAGCGCGTCCTTGCCGCCACACTCGACCAGCACCGGCGTCAGCGTCGCGGCACACGCGGCCATGACCTTCTTGCCGGTCCGCGTGGAGCCCGTGAACGCCAGCTTGTCGACGCCGGACGTGCACAGCGCCGCGCCCGTCTCACCGAAGCCCGTCACGACCTGGAACACCGGGTACTCCGGCACGGCCTCGGAGAACGTCGACGCGAGGAACGTGCCCACACCAGGCGTGAACTCAGAAGGCTTGAACACCACGGCGTTGCCCGCAGCGAGCGCGTACGAGATCGAACCCATCGGCGTGTGCGCGGGGTAGTTCCAGGGCCCGATGACGCCGATGACGCCCAACGGCCGGTATTCCAGCGTCGCGCTGTGGTTGAACATCAGCATGCCCGAGGACACCCGGCGCTTGCCCAGCACACGGCCCGCATGGCGCGAGGCCCAGTGCAGGTGGTCCATGACCAGAGCGATCTCGACCCGCGAGTCGTCGGCGGGCTTGCCGGTCTCCGCGCTGATCAGCGCGACGAACTCGTCGGCGCGTTTCGACAGCACTCTGCGCCACGCGTCGAGCTTGGTCTTGCGCCCCTCGAATCCGAGGCCGGCCCACCACGCGGAGGCATCGCGTGCCGAGGACACCGCGTCCTCGACCTCGGCCGCCGTGTGGATCGGGTGATGCGCGACGACCTCGCCCGTGCGCGGGTCCAGTGAAGCGAACCGCCGCTGCTCGCCATCGGCCGACAGCGCGCTGTCCGAAGCGGTCTGCGTCATGAGCCCTCCCGGGTACTCGCCAGTAACCTCGACACTAACGCGTACTTGAAGAACTTTCAGCCCCCGCCTGGCCCCGTCAGGCGCTGGGCAGGGCTGGGAGCACTGCCTTGGCGAACGCCTGCGCCGCCTGGCAGCGGTCCGTCGTCTTCTCCTTCGACGCGCCCACCTGGAACTCCGCGATCTCGCCGGCGTCGCTGGAGTCCTTCGTGCGGACGACGACCAGCTCGCAGGTCGGGAACGGCCCGTCCTTGAGCACCTGGTACCCCTTCACGCCACCGAGGTCGACCTCGGCCGAGTCGCGGTCGAACTTGCCGTCCTTCGGGATGCGCGCCGTCTTGAACTCCAGCTCCATCGACGCGCCCTGCCCGGACCACGAGCACTGGTGCAGACCGAACGCGAGTGACCGCGGCGAGGCACCGACCACCGGCGCGAGCGTCGCCCTGTCCACGATCGCGCACGGGTCGACCTCGACCGGCGAACCCTTGAGCGGGGTGTACTTCTGCGGGTTGCCCTTGGCCTTGCGGACGGCACCCTCGAGCACCTTGCGCGAAGGCTCGCACGTGTCGGCCACCGCCTCGTTGCCACTGCCCGTGCTCACCTGGATCCGCAGGGCCTGACCTGGGTTCTCCTGCGTGACCGCGGTGACGAAGCACGACGACGTCAGCTTCTGCTCGCTGCTCTTGAGGCCGGCGAGCTGCTTGTTCGCGTTCTTCAGGTCGGTGGACGTCAACGTGTAGCCGACGTCGACGCTGATGTTGAGCGTCTTGCCGGCCTTGTCCTTCATGTAGTTCGAGCAGCGCGTGTAGTTGCTGCTCGTGTACCTCGACGGCGTGCCGACCGTCTGCAACACGTCCTTGTCGATCAACGCGCACGGGTTGACCAGCCGCATCCGCTCCGCCGCGAACGCCGGGTCGACCGGCTTGTTCGGCTGCGCGGACGGCTTGGTCGACGGGTCGGTCGAGCTCGCGTCCGCCCCCGCCTGCACGGTGCGGCGCGGCGAGTGGGTCTTGGCGAGACCGGGACCGGTCGCGCAGCCGGCCATCAGCAGAGCAGCGGCGGCGACCACGGCCGTGGCACGAAAACGGAGCACGACGTGCACGGTAGCGACCTTCTCGGACGTTCGTGGGCGGTACCCCGACTTCCCCCGTGGCACATGTCACCCAGCGCTACGGGAACGATTCAGAAGATCAACGCGCTGTACCTGGTGAAGACCCCGACAGAAGGAGAGACGTGGTTAACCGAATTCGCCGCGCATTCAACTGGCTCGACGCGTGGACGATCGAGGCCTTCAACCCTGTTTACCCAGGCCGTCCGCAGTCGTAGCTCACATTTCCTTGAGCGGCTCGCTCTTGTCCGCGAACTGAGGCCGCAGCGTCGCCCACACGGCGAACAACGCCGACAGCACCACCATGGCGATGCCGGCCCACAGGTTGATGTTGACCCCTTCGGCCTTCTTCAGGTCCGCGTCGGACGTGAACCCGACGCCTATGACGACCAGTACAACGCCGTACAGGCCGAAGAGGAAAGCGATGATCAGTCGCAGGTCGAACAGCCTCATGACGGCCTCCCTCAGCCGAAGACGATGTAGAGAACGGTCGTCAGCGCCAGCACTCCGCCGCCGAGCAGGGCGGGCGAGCGGTACCAGCCCGCGTCCTCGCCGGTGGTGGAGTGCGAGCGGTCTTCCTTGGGCGTCAGGCTGTAGACCAGCCCGACCAGCTCGCTGTCCGGCTTCGGCCGCGTGACGAGGCTGACCGCGACCGACACGACGACGTCCACCACGAACGCGAGACCCGCGCCGAGGAAGCTCGCGCCCTGACCGGGCAGCTCCAGCAGCTTGATGCCGAACGACGGCTCCGAGATCGCGTAGATGAACATCGCGGTGAACGTGCCCGCGAGCAGACCCACCCAACCGGCGGTGGGCGTCATGCGCTTCCAGAACATGCCGACGATGAACGTCGCGAACAGCGGCGCGTTGAAGAACGAGAAGAGCGCCTGGATGTAGTCCATGATGTTGGACCCGCCGAGCGCCGCCGCGATGAACGCCGTGCCGATCGCGAGCACACACGCACCGACCGTGGCCAGCCGTCCGACGCGCAGGTAGTACTCGTCCGGCCGGTCCTTCTTGATGTAGTCCTGCCACAGGTCGTACGTGAAGACCGTGTTGAACGAGCTGACGTTCGCCGCCACACCGGCCATGAAGCTCGCCAGCAGACCCGTGATCGCGATCCCGAGGATGCCGTTGGGCAGAAGGTCGCGCATCAGCAGTGGCAGCACGTTGTTGTAGACGACCCCACTGCTCGTGTCGCCGGACTTGAGCTGCGCCATCTCCGGCACGATCACCGCGGCGATGATGCCGGGGATGATGATGATCGCCGGGATGAGCGCCTTCGGGTACGAACCGATGATCGGCGTGCGCTTGGCCGCCGACATGGACTTCGCGCTCATCGCGCGCTGCACCTCGGCGAAGTTCGTGGTCCAGTAACCGAACGACAGCACGAAGCCGAGACCGAACACCAGGCCGATGACGCTCCACACGGGGTTCTGGATGCCGGTCAGCTCCGTCGCGGGCCACGCACTCAGCTGCTCCTGGTCGGTGACCTTCTCGACCAGCCCCTGCCAGCCGCCGACCTTGATCAGGCCGATGATCGTGAGCGGCGCGAGCGCGGCCACGATGACGAAGAACTGCAGAACCTCGTTGTAGATGGCCGCACTCAGACCGCCGAGCGTCGTGTACGCGAGCACCACCAGCGCCGCGACCACGATCGACACCGGCAGCGGCCAGCCGAGCAGTGCGTCGATGATCACCGCGAGCGCGAACAGGTTGATGCCCGCGATCAGGATCTGCGCGACGGCGAAGCTGATGGCGTTGACGAGGTGAGCCGGTTTGCCGAACCGCCGGCGCATGAACTCGGGAACGCTGCGCACCTTGGAGCCGTAGTAGAACGGCATCATCACGAGACCGAGGAACACCATCGCGGGGATGGCGCCGATCCAGTAGTAGTGCACGGTCGCCAGGCCGTACTGCGCGCCGTTGGCCGTCATGCCCATGAGCTCGAGCGCGCCGAGGTTCGCGGAGATGAACGCGAGCCCGGTGACCCACGCCGGCAGTGATCGCCCCGACAGCAGGAAGTCGAGGCTGGAGCTGACGGATCGTCGTGCCATCACGCCGATGCCGAGCACCACCACGAAGTAGATGACGAGCAACGCGTAGTCGATCGGTCCCGCGTCAAGCCGCAGGTCCGCTTCGGCCAGCACTCGCACGGCCCACCTCCCAGACTTCCACAAAGTCGAACATGAACGACCAGGAGAGGACACTACTCCAGGTGCGCGGGGTCTTACCCCGTGTGCGTGATCACGAAACCACGACCTGAGTTGGGGCGCTCATCAGAAATGGGATGCGGCGGGCATCGGGGGTGCCGACACTGGCCCGGTGACTGATCACCGGCAGACGATCTGGCTGTGCCCCTTGTGCCGTGGGGCGGTCATCGGCCCTGGCGACAACGCCGATGTCTGCAACACCTGCCAGTCGCGACCGGACTGGGAAGCGCTCCCACAGGCCGTCCGGGACGAGGTCGGCGCGATGATCGACGCGACCAGCCCGATCCGGGCCGGCTACCTGCTGGCGGAGCTCGCCGGGGGGCGACTTCCCACCATGGAGTACATGAAACTGGCCTCCTACGGCAGCAGAGCGCTGAAGAGGACCTGCTCCTGCGCGGAAGCCGACTACGGGCACGCGAGCTGGACGTGCCCGTCCTGCGACCGGCCGCTCCTGGGCTGCGACCACAACCAGGGCGAGATCTGCGAACCCTGTGGCCGGGGGCCGGGCTGGGAAGCGCTGCCCCGGGCGGTGCGGAACGAGGTCGGCGCGTTGGCCGACGCGGGCGCCGTGTGTCTTGCGATCGAACGGCTGCGGGAACTCGACCACAGCCGGCTCGACTCGTGGGACTACACGCTCATGGTGGCCTATCAGAACAGGCGGAACTCGTCCGGCTCGATGCCGCGCAACGCGTCGTAGTCCAGCACCACACACCGGATCCCGCGGTCCTCGGCGAGCACTCGTGCCTGCGGCTTGATCTGCTGCGCCGCGAACACACCCTGCACCGGCGCGAGCAACGGGTCGCGGTTCAGCAGCTCCAGGTACCGGGTGAGCTGCTCCACGCCGTCAATCTCGCCCCGCCGCTTGATCTCCACGGCGACCGAGACGCCCGAGGAGTCGCGGCACATCAGGTCCACCGGGCCGATGGCGGTCGGGAACTCGCGGCGCACCAACGTCCAGCCGTCGCCCAGCGTCGTGACGTGCTCGGCGAGGAGCTTCTGCAGGTCGGCTTCGACGCCGTCCTTCTGCAGTCCGGGTTCCGGGCCCAGCTCGTGCTTGGAGTCGTGCATGACCTCTTCGAGGGTGATGATCAGCTTCTCCCCCGCCTTGTTCTGCACCGTCCAGATGTCCGGGTCCTCGATCAGCCAGCAGGGCGGGCTCATCCAGTTCAACGGCTTGAAGGCACGGTCGTCGGAGTGGATCGACACCGAGCCGTCGGCCTTGATCAGCAGGAGTCGCTGAGCCATCGGCAGATGGGCGGTGAGTCGGCCTACGTAGTCGACCTGGCAGCGAGCGATGACGAGACGCACCGCGACAGGCTACGGGGTGTGTCCAGAAACGGGACGTTAGGTACGGTCCGTGGCGTGGAGAGCCTCGGCACCCGTGAGGTGTACGCAAACCCGTGGATGACCGTTCGCGAGGACGAGATCCGGCGCGCGGACGGCACTACCGGCATCTACGGCGTCATCGACAAGCCGGACTTCGCGCTGATCATCCCGCTCGACGGCGAACGGGTGCGGCTCGTCGAGCAGTTCCGGTACCCGATCGGGATGCGGCGCTGGGAGTTCCCTCAGGGCACGGCTCCGGACCGGGCTTCCGCCGACCCGTTCTCGCTCGCCGTCCGCGAGCTGCGCGAGGAGACCGGCCTGCGCGCGGGCAAGATGACCGAGCTGGGCGTGATCGACGTCGCGCCGGGCATGTCGTCGCAGCGCGGACGGGTGTTCCTCGCTACCGAGCTGACCGAGGGCTTCCACGAGCGGGAGCACGAGGAGCAGGACATGCGCTCGGCCTGGTTCCCGCGCGCCGCCTTCGAGACGATGATCGCGAAGGGCGAGATCACCGACGCGCAGTCGATCGCCGCCTACACGCTCCTGCTGCTGCACGAGCACTCTCAGCCCTAGTTCTGCTGGAACGCCGCCCGGTAGTTCTGCGGTGACGTCCCGGCGATCCGCTTGAACCTGTCGCGGAACGCCGTGGCCGACCCGAACCCGACCTTGCCCGCGATCACCTCGACGGGTTGCCTGGTGGTTTCGAGCAGGTGCTGGGCATTCCTGATCCTCGCCCTGTGCAGCCACTGCAACGGCGTCGTGCCGGTCTGCTCGCGAAACCGCCGGTTCAACGTCCGCGTGCTCATCCCCGCGCGGCCGGCGATCTCCACCAGCGTCAGGTCGCGCGCCGCGTTGGCCTCCATCCAGCGCAGCACGGGCTCGAGCTCCGCGCCCTGCGGTGTGGCGGGTGGCGTCACGATGAACTGCGCCTGCCCTCCTTCCCTCTCGAGCGGCATCACGGCCATCCGAGCCGCATCCGCCGCCACGGCCGAACCGTGGTCGCGCCGGATCATGTGCAGGCACAGGTCCAGCCCGGCCGCGGCACCCGCCGACGTCAGGAACTGCCCGTTGTCGACGTAGAGCACGTCCGGGTCGACCTCGATCTCCGGATGCCGCGCCTGCAACTCCTCGGCCCCCAGCCAGTGCGTCGTCACCCGCAGCCCGTCCAGCAGGCCGGTAGCGGCGAACACGAACGCGCCCGTGCAGATCGACGCGATCCGCGCCCCTCTCGCCGCCGCCTGCCTGAGCGCCTCGAGCACGCGTTCGGGAACGACCAGGTCCGGATCGTGGCCTGGCAGCACGATCGTGTCCACTTCGGACAGCAACTCCAGTCCGTGCGGCACTTTCAGCTCGAACAGCTCGGCCTTCACAGTCCTCTTCGGACCGCAGACTCGCACCCGGTACCGGCCGGTCCAGTTGAAGCCGTCGACCCCCACGGCGAAGTCGAACGGGACGACGCTGTCCATCACCAGTACCGCCACCTCGTGCATGACGTCCACCGTAGCTGGCGAGAATCCGTTGGAACATGGCATTCCAGCCAGTTCTCGCCGGCTCGCGTGGCTCCTACCGTCGTGATCACAGACGAAGGAGGGCGGATGCTCGCTCAGGTGGTGTTGTTCGACGGGTTCGACCCGTTGGATGCGATCGGGCCGTACGAGACGCTGACAGCAGGCGGAATCCACGCCGAACTGGTGACCGCGGAAGGCCCGCGTGAAGTGGAGAGCGGTGCGCGGTTGTCGCTGAAGGCAACAGCCGCACTCGATCCGGAACGACCAGGAATCGTGCTGGTCCCAGGTGCTGCGGGTGTTGCGGAGGACGAGATCGTCCCGTTGCTGGCCGCAGCCGCCGGCACCCTCGCCGGGCCGATGGAACAAGCGCTCGACACGCCCGGGCTGACGGTCGCGACCGTGTGCGGCGGGTCCTTGGTGCTGGCGATGGCGGGGTTGATCGGCGGTCGCACCGCGACCACCAACCACCTCGGCCTGCGCGCGCTGGAGTCCATGGGCGTCAACGCCGTCCGCGCGCGAATTGTCGACGACGGCGACCTCGTGACCGCCGCCGGCGTGACCTCCGGCGTCGACCTGGGCCTCTACCTGGTGGAACGCGAGGTCGGCGCCCAGAAAGCGCTCGAAGTCGAAACCCTCTTCGCCCACGAACGCCGCGGCACCGCCTGGAGGGCCGCGTGAGCAAGCTGTTCCTCTCGCTGCACGTCCTGGCCGCGATCATCGCCATCGGCCCGGTCACCGTGGCCGCCAGCATGTTCCCCAAAGCCGTCCGCGACGACGGCAACCCAGAGCTCCTGCACCGGATCTGCCGCGTCTACGCCCTCATCGGCATCTCGGTACCGGTCTTCGGCTTCGCGACGGCCGGCGTGATGGGCGTGACCGGCCACCCCTGGGTGATCGTGTCGATCGCGCTCACCACCGCCGCCGCGTTCGTGCTGGCCCTCAAAATCCTGCCCGGCCAGGAGAAGGCGCTGAAGTCCGACGACGTCGAGCACCTGGCGATGTACACAGGCCTCTTCAACCTGTTGTGGGCCACCGTGACGGTGCTGATGATCCTCCGGCCGGGCTCGACGACCGGGGCCTAGCGCTGCGCCACCGGCCGCACCACGATCTCGTTGACGTCGACCTCGGCGGGCTGTGAGATCGCGTACCTGATGGCGTCACCGATGGCAGAGGCCGGCAGCGCGATCTTGCGGTACTCCGCCATCATCGACGTCGCGTAGTCCTCCGTGATGGTGTCCGCCAGCTCGGACTCCGTGACACCGGGCGAGATCACGGTGACCCGCAGGTCGGTGCGCTCCTGCCGCAGTCCCTCGGACAGCGCCCGCACCGCGTACTTCGTCGCGCAGTACACCGCGGCCGTGGGCACGACCAGATGAGCGGCGATCGAGGCGACGTTGACGACGTGACCGCCATCGGTGAACCGGGGCAGCACCGCGGCGATCCCGTACAGCACGCCACGCACGTTCACGTCGAGCATCCGGTCCCACTCGTCGACCTTCAGCGACTCCACGAGGGACAACGGCATCACGCCCGCGTTGTTCACCAGGACGTCCACCCGCCCGTACCTCTCGACCGCAGCGTCCACAAAGGACTGGAAGGACTCGCGCGAGGTCACGTCCAGCGGCGCGTGGGCACCACCGATCTCGGCAGCCAACGCAGCCAGCCGGTCCTCCCGCCGCGCCCCGAGGAACACCTGATGCCCTGCCTCGGCCAGCACACGGGCCGTGGCCTCGCCAATGCCGCTGGAAGCTCCACTGATCAACACGACTTTGCTCATGTCCACAACGATGACCAGCGGAAACAGCGCCAGCCAGGACACCTTTTCCCTAGGTGTGGCACACCCGGGCAGAAGTCCGCGCGGCCGAATAACCTCGGAGACGTGCTCGGCGAGTTCCTGAAGGCCCACCGCGCCCGCGTCAATCCCGAGGACGCGGGCCTGCCCAGCCACACCCAGCGCAAGGTCAAGGGCCTGCGCAGAGAAGAAGTCGCCGTCCTGGCGGGCGTCAGCGCCGACTACTACGCCCGCCTCGAACAGGGCCGCGAGACCAACCCGTCGGCCCAGGTCCTGGACGCGCTCAGCCGCGCGCTCAGGCTCGACACCGACGCGCGAAACCACCTGCACCGCCTGGCCGGAGTCGTCGCCGACGAGGGCCACGCACCGGACGTCGTGAGCCCCGAACTGAGGCAGCTCATCAGCGGAATGCACGACATGCCGGCGTTCGTGATGAACTCGCTGCTCGACATCCTCGCCGTGAACCCGCTGGCCGAAGCCCTGTACGAGCCGTTCACCCCGGCCGACAACGCCGCCAGGATGACGTTCCTCGACCCGGCCGCCACGAGCTTCTACCCGCGCTGGCACTGGGTGGCCCAGAGCACCGTCGCACACCTGCGCGGCACGGCCGACCCGAAATCGCCGCGCCTGCGGCAGATGGTGGCCGAGCTCAACCGGCACCCGGTGTTCGAACAGCTGTGGGAGCAGCACGAGGTGCGCGGGAAGACCCAGGACGCCAAGGAGTTCGTGCATCCCGCGGTCGGCCCGCTGAAGCTCGACTACCACTCGTTCGACGTCCGCGAGGCACCCGGCCAGTTCCTCGTGATCTACCGGGCCGAGCCGGGCCCGAACGCCGACGCGTTGAGCCTTCTCGCGACTAGTCGGGCCACACGGGCGGCCGCTTCTCCAGGAACGACGCCCGCCCCTCTTTGGCTGACGGGGACTGCGACGTCTCGGCCATGACGGCCAGCGCGATCTCGTAGCCGTCGGCCTCCGGCCGGTCCAGCTGCGCGTAGATCGTCCGCTTGCCCACGGCCTTCGACGCCCGGCTGCCCCTCGTGGCCCGCGCCAGCAACTCGTCAACGGCCTCATCGAGCTCCGCGGCCGGCACCGCGCGGTTGATCAGACCCCACTCCACGGCCGTCGCAGCGTCCACGACGTCCCCGGTGAGCACCATCTCCATCAACCGCTTGCGCCCCACCGACCGCGCGACCGGCACCGCGGGCGTGTGGCAGAACCACCCGGCTTTCCCACCGGGCAAGGCAAATCCGGCGTCCAGCGAGGCCACCGCGAGATCGCACGACGCCACCAGCTGGCACCCGGCAGCCGTCGCCAACCCCTGCACGCGCGCGATCACGACCTGCGGCACGGCCTGAATGGTCCTCATCAGCACCGTGCACAGCTCCAGCAGCAGCCGCACGCCCTCTTCGTCACGGGCGTGCACATCCGCGAAGTCGTGCCCAGCACTGAAAACCGGCCCCTCGGCAGCCAGCACGATGCCGGCCGCGTCGGACGAACCGGCCTCCCGGAACGCCTCCAGCAACTCGGTCAGGTGCTCGGCGGAGAGCGCATTGCGCTTCGCCGCGCGGTTCATCGTGATGCGGACAACCGAGCCCTCACGCGCAACGTCGACCATGCCCCGAATCTAGGCCGCTAGGCCAAGGAATGCACCTCGCGGATCACGGTGACGATCTCGTCCATGATCTCGGTCAGCTCGTAGTCCTTGGGCGTGAACACCCGCGCCACACCGCGCTCACGCAGCTTCAAAGCGTCGTCCGGCGGGATGATGCCGCCGACGATCACCGGGATGTCACCGGCACCGGCCTCGCGCAGTCCGTCGACCACCGCGGGCACGACTTCGAGGTGCGAGCCGGACAGGATCGAGAGGCCGACGACGTGCACGTCCTCCTGCACGGCCGCGGCCACGATCTGCGACGGCGTGAGGCGAATGCCCTGGTAGACGACCTCGAAGCCGACGTCGCGGGCACGCACGGCGACCTGCTCGGCGCCGTTGGAGTGGCCGTCGAGACCCGGCTTGCCGACCAGCATGCGCAGCCGCTCGCCGATCTCCTCGCCTGTCCCGCGCACCCGGTCCCGCACGCGTGCGATCTCCGAGCCGGCCTCACCCGAGGCCGAAGCACCGGAAACGCCTGTGGGCGCACGGTATTCGCCGAACGTCTCACGCAGCGCCTGCGACCACTCACCGGTCGTCACGCCGGCACGCGCACAAGCCAGCGTCACCTCGACGAGGTTCTGGTCGGTCTTCGCGGCCTCGCGCAACGAATCCAGAGCCGCGGCAACCGCGGCGTTGTCACGGGAAGCGCGCCACTGCTGGATCGCCTCGACCGCGTGCATCTCGACGATCGGGTCGATGGTCTCGATCGCGTTGGCGCCCTCGGCCTGCAGAGGCGACGGCTCGGTGGTGTCGAACTTGTTGACACCGACGACGATCTCCTCGCCGGACTCGACGCGACGACGGCGGTCCGCCAGCGACGACACCAGCTGAGACTTCATGTAGCCGGACTCGACGGCCGCGACGGCACCGCCCATCGCCTGCACGCGGTCGATCTCCTCGCGCGCACCGGCGAGGATCTCGTTCACCTTCGCCTCGATCACCGGCGAGCCGTCGAAGATGTCGTCGTACTCCAGCAAGTCCGTCTCGTAGGCCAGGACCTGCTGCATGCGCAGGGCCCACTGCTGGTCCCACGGACGCGGCAGGCCGAGCGCCTCGTTCCACGCGGGAAGCTGGATCGCGCGGGCACGGGCGTTGCGTGACAAGGACACCGCGAGCATCTCCAGCACGATGCGCTGGACGTTGTTCTCCGGCTGGGCTTCGGTGAGACCCAGCGAGTTGACCTGCACGCCGTAGCGGAACCGGCGGTGCTTCGGGTTCTCGACGCCGTAGCGCTCCAGCGTGATCTCGTCCCACAGCTGGGCGAACGCGCGCATCTTGCACATCTCCTCGATGAACCGCACACCGGCGTTCACGAAGAAGGAAATGCGGGCGACGACCTCACCGAACTTCTCGACCGGCACCTGGCCGGAGTCGCGCACCGAGTCGAGGACCGCGATCGCCGTGCACATCGCGTACGCGACCTCCTGCGCCGGCGTCGCGCCGACCTCCTGGAGGTGGTAGCTGCAGATGTTGATCGGGTTCCACTTGGGCACGTTCGACACGGTCCACGCGACCATGTCGGTGATCAGCCGCAGCGACGGTCCCGGCGGGAACACGTAAGTGCCGCGGGACAGGTACTCCTTGATGATGTCGTTCTGCGTGGTGCCGGCCAGCGTCGACGGGTCCGCGCCCTGCTCCTCCGCCACGGTGACGTACATGGCGAGCAGCCACATGGCCGTCGCGTTGATCGTCATCGACGTGTTGGCGCCGGCGAGCGGGATCTGGTCGAAGAGCTGCCGCATGTCGCCGATGTGGCTGATCGGCACGCCGACCTTGCCGACCTCGCCCTTCGCGAGCTCGTCGTCCGGGTCGTAACCGGTCTGCGTCGGCAGGTCGAACGCCACCGACAACCCCGTCTGGCCCTTCGCGAGGTTGCGGCGGTAGAGCGCGTTGGAAGCCGCGGCCGACGAGTGACCCGCGTACGTCCGCATCACCCAGGGGCGGTCGCGCTCACGGTCAGCTGGGTACGGCACAGCAACCTCCCACATGTCGTTCATCGGAGCGTACTGGCCGGTAACCATTGCTGCGCGTGCGCTTGCTCACTGAATCGTGACCGCAAGAGCATGATGAAGGGGTGACGGCGATTTACCAGGCAGTGGTCGTGTTCGGGGTGCTCGGACTGCTGGCTCTGGCGTTGAGGTACTTCGTGGGCAACGACAAGCGGGCCGTGCCGGATCTGGACGGCTCGGACTTCGGGTTGTTGAGCGAGGTCGCGATCGTGCCCACGGAGGAGGCCGCGAACGTCCTCGTGCGGAAGCTGAAGGCGAACGGGGTGCGCGCCACGCGTTCGCGGCACGCGCCGTACCGGGTGATGGTGTTCCCGGCGGACGTCGCGAACGCGCGGCTCGTGCTGAAGACCTAGCTGACGCGCTCCACGTCGGCACCGAGCTTGCGGAGGTTTTCCACGAACCCAGGGTAACCGCGCTCGATGTGGAAGATCTCGTAGACCTCGGTGGCCCCGTCCGCGCACAGACCGGCCAGCACGAGCCCGGCACCAGCGCGAATGTCCGAAGCCCAGACCGGTGCGCTCGACAGCTGCTCGACGCCGCGGATCACCGCGTGGTGACCGTCCGTGCGCGCGTCGGCCCCGAGCCGGATCATCTCGTCGATGAACCGGAACCGCGCCTCGAACAGGTTCTCGGTGATCATCGACGTGCCTTCGGAGACAGCCGACAGCGCGATCGCGAACGGCTGGTTGTCCGTGGCGAAACCGGGGTACGGCAGCGTCACGAAGTCGACCGCCTTGGGCCGCCCGTCCATGACGACGCGGAAACCCTCGTCCTCGCCCTCGTAGACGGTCACCTCGGCGCCCGCCATGCGCAGCTTCTCCAGCACCAGGTCGAGGTGGTGCGGGTTCACGCCGCGCACGCGCACGTCGCCGCGCGTCATGACGGCGGCGAAACCCCAGGTGGCGCCAACGATCCGGTCGCCGATCACGCGGTGCTCGGTCGGCTTGAGCTCAGTCACGCCGTGCACCGTCAGCGTGGACGTGCCCGCGCCCTCGATCTTCGCGCCCATCTGCGTGAGCATCAGGCACAGGTCGACGATCTCGGGCTCGCGCGCGGCGTTGTCGATCACCGTCGTGCCGTTGGCCAGCACGGCCGCCATCAGGATGTTCTCGGTGGCGCCCATGCTCGGGAAGTCGAGCCAGATCTGCGCGCCGTGCAGCCCCTCGGCCTCGGCGACGATGCAACCGTGCTCGATCCACGTCTTGGCGCCGAGCTTCTCCAGCCCGCTCTGGTGCATGTCGAGCGGCCGCGAGCCGATCGCGTCACCACCCGGCAACGCCACGACCGCGCGCTTGCACCGGCCGACCAGCGGCCCCAGCACGCAGATCGACGCCCGCAGCTTGCCCATCGCCTCGGAGTCCGCGTGGTAGCTGAGCTCCTGCGGCGTCGTGATCCGCGCCACGTCACCTTCGAGCTCGACCTCGCACCCGAGGCTGCGCAACGCGTCCGCCATCAGCGGCACGTCGAGGATGTCGGGGCAGTTAGTGAGGGTTGTTGTGCCCTCCGCGAGCAGAGCAGCGGCCATCAGCTTGAGGACGCTGTTCTTGGCGCCGACGACATCAACCTCGCCGACCAGACGTGCGCCACCGTGTACTCGGAAATGCTCGCTCACGCGGCAATCCTACGTACCTGCGCACAGACCTAGTCACTCAGCATGCGCTGCAACAGATCCCTCAGTTGACGACGATCAGCCGCGCCCAGCGAGGCGAGCGGTTCTGCCGCGAACTGCAGCGCGGCCTGGAACTCCCGGGCCAGCCGCTGCCCCTCGTCCGTGGCGACGATGTACTTCACCCGCCGGTCCTGCTCACCGGGCCGCCGTTCCACCAGCCCGCGTGCCTGCAGCCGGTCGATGATCCCGGTGACGTTGGACCGCTCGGATCCGAGCTTGTCGGCGATCCAGTGCATCGGCTGCGGCTCGTCCAGCGCCACCAGCACCTTTGCCTGAACGGACGTCAGGTCCTGCGCAGCGGCGGCCTGCTCGTACTCCTTGGTGTAGCGCTGCACGATCCGCGCGAGCAGCGACACGACCTCCGAGCTGACCTTGTCCATGACGAGCATCATAGTTGACGTCATGAACTATTGCGAGGCATACTAGTTCATGTCAATAACTATTATGGACATGAACTGAGGAGCATCATGATCGTCCTGATCACCGGCACGTCGTCCGGCATCGGTCTCTCCGCCGCGGTCCAGGCCGCCGAGGCCGGTCACCAGGTCGTGGCCACGATGCGCGACACCTCCCGTGCCGACGCCCTGCGCGCCGCGAGCCCGGACATCGACGTCCGCCAGCTCGACGTGACCGACGGCGACTCCATCACCGCCGCGATCGACGGCGTGATCCGCGACTACGGCCGCCTCGACGCCGTGGTCAACAACGCGGGCGCCGGCCACATCGGCACGGTCGAGACCGACTCGGTCGACAACTTCCGCAAGGTCATGGAGACCAACTTCTTCGGCGTGGTGCAGGTCACCAAGGCCGCGATGCCGCACCTGCGCGCCGCACGCGGCCGCCTGATCACCGTGACGAGCGTCGGCGGCGTCGTGGGCCAGCCGTTCAACGAGGCATACTGCGCGGCCAAGTTCGCGGTCGAGGGCATGATGGAGAGCCTCGCGCCGGTCGCCGCCCAGCACGGCGTGACCGTCACCGTCGTGGAGCCCGGCGCCGTGGCCAGCGAGTTCGTCGCCAACGTGGGCGTGGACGTCGAAACCGTCTTCGAAGCGGCAGGCCCGTACGCACCGCAGCTCAAGGCCTACGTGGGCCGCACTTCCACGTCGTTCTCCGGCGCCCAGACGCCCGACGAGGCCGCCGCGACGATCATGGAGGCCCTCACCGCCGAGCAGCCGCCGTTCCGCGTGCAGACGTCCGACTGGGCTCGGCAGTTCAACGGCGTGAAGCTCGCCGACCTCGACGGCTCGGCCGTGCAGAAGCTGACCTCCGGGTGGATCTCCTAGAGTGCCGGTCATGGCGGTACATCTCACGAAGATCTACACGCGGGTCGGCGACGACGGCACGACCGGCCTCGGCGACTTCTCGCGCGTCCCCAAGACCTCGCCTCGCATCGAGGCGTACGCGGACGTCGACGAGACCAACGCGGCGCTCGGCGTGGCCCTCGCGCTCGGTCAGCTGGCCCCTGACGTCTTCGAGGTCGTGCGCAAGGTGCAGAACGACCTCTTCGACGTCGGAGCGGACCTCTGCACGCCGATCGTGCCGGACCCGAAGTACCCGCCGCTGCGCATCACCCAGGCCTACGTGGACCGCCTGGAGGGCTACTGCGACACGTTCAACGAGCGGTTGGGCAAGCTCGACTCGTTCATCCTGAACGGCGGCACCCCCGGCGCCGCCCTCCTGCACCAGGCCCGCACCATCGCCCGCCGCGCGGAACGGCGTGCGTGGTCGCTCATCGAGGCCGACGCCGAGCACACCAACGTGCTCACGGCGAAGTACCTGAACCGGCTGTCGGACCTGCTCTTCATCCTGGCCAGGGTGGCGAACCCGGACGGCGACGTCCTCTGGCAGCCCGGCGAGAACGCCTAGCGAACGACGAAGGGCGCCTTCATCCACGTCAGGGGTGGATGAAGGCGCCCTTCATCGTGCTAAGAGGCCCAGGGAATCGTCCGGCCAGGAGGCGACGACTCGAGCCAGGACAGGAATCCGGTGAGCGCGTCCGGGCCCATCGCGATCTCGATCTCGCCAGTGCCGACCTTGCAGCGCAGCACCGTGGCCCCGGCCGGCATCGCGTACGCCTCCGGCCCGGTGGGCTCGCGGCGCGCGTCGATCTCGAGGCCGTCTCTGGCGATCATCTGATCCGGCCCCGACCCGAGCGAGAGCACCCGGAACCAGGCGAACTGGTCGCCCCGGTAGTGCCCCACGCCCAGGTGCCAGCCACGGCCGCGATCGTCGAACTGGCTGCGCAGCGCTACGTGCACACCGCCCTCGCGCAGCAACCGGATCCGGCGCCAGGCGAAGTAGGCGATGACCACCGCCACCACGAGCAGGATCAGTCCGGCAATCTCGGTGATCCCCACGGCTGGGCCCTCGCGCCCGGTCTCAGGCCGACTGTTCCACGGCCCGCACGCGCGCTGCCGCACGTGCGCGCTCTGCATCGTCCGCGTCCTGCAGCGCCGTCCGGGCCGCGGCCACGTCGATCTCACCCGCGAGCTCGGCGTCCTCGGCGAGAATCGATACGCCGGTGCCGGTCACGGAGAGGAAGCCACCGTGCACGGCGGCGGTGACGAGGCCACCGTCCGTCGTGCGGATGCGGACCACACCACCCTCGACCAGCTGACCGAGAACGGGCTCGTGACCGGGCAGGATGCCGATCTCGCCCTCGGTCGTCTGCGCCGAAACTGAGGTGGCCTTGCCGGACCACAGGCGGCGTTCAACGGCGACCAGTTCAACGGTCATCTCGGCCACGCGTATCTCCCTCGTCGTCTGGAGTCGATCTGAGTCTAAACGGTCGCCTGACAACCTTGCCGCCCCGCCCGGTGTCAGTACCTTCGACAACCGCCGAAGGGGGGACATGCAGGACTTCGAGGACTTCGTGGCGTTGCGCTCACAGGCTCTGTTGCGCACCGCCTACCTGCTGTGCGGCGGCGACAAAGGCGCCGCTGAGGACATTCTGCAGGACGTCCTCATGAGCATGTACGGCAAGTGGCGCCGAATCAGGACCTCACCGGAAGCCTACGCGCGCACGGCA
This sequence comes from Lentzea aerocolonigenes, assembly GCF_000955955.1. Classification (GTDB taxonomy): domain Bacteria; phylum Actinomycetota; class Actinomycetes; order Mycobacteriales; family Pseudonocardiaceae; genus Lentzea; species Lentzea aerocolonigenes_A. Next base: position 30,193 of record NZ_JYJG01000134.1, on the reverse strand, counting down.
CTGGCCAACGCGGCCGCGAACCGCTGGCGCAGACGGTCCCGCAAGCCGGAGGCACCGCTGGAACTGGGGGCGGTACCTACGTCTCGGGGGCACGAACAGCAGGTCGTGGACGCGGACAGCGTGGTGCGCGCGTTGGGGCAGCTGCCTCGGAAGATGCGCGCGGTTCTGGTGCTGCGGTTCTTCGACGACCTCAGCGAGGCCGAGACCGCCCGCACGCTGGGCTGCGGCATCGGCACGGTGAAGAGCCAGACCTCGCGGGGCCTCGCCCGCATGCGGGAACTGATGGGTGAGCAGGTGCTGACGTGGAACTGAAGGAAGCAATGGAGGCCGCGACGGCAGACCTGGACGTGCGGCCCGGATTCGTGGGGGACGTAATGGCCGGTGGGCGACGACGACACACACGCAAGCTCCTGTCCGTGACAGCGGCGATCGCGCTGGTCGCGGGCGTGATCACGGGAGTGGTGCTGACCCGCCATCCCTCCGACCCGCTGCTCACGCACGACGAACGGCTCACGGCGGCCACGAGCGGTGACCTCGCGTCCAGCCGGACGGACATCGAGCAGGCGTTGCGCGTGTGGCAAAGCACACAGAAAGCACCTGACCGCATCACCGACTTCTCCGCTCCCGCACACGTCTTCTGGGCGGGCCGCACACCGTCAGGACCGGCGGTGCTGATCGTGCAGCCGGTCCGGGTGGCGAGCACGCCCACGCCGATGACCCTCGTCGGTCTGGTCGCGACGAACGAGGTGGTCGATCGCGAGCTCCTCCTCGACGGCGAACGCGAACGCGGGATCTACCGCTTCGGCGCGGACCAGTCGACGAACGTCGTGCTGACCCTGCGCCGGACCGTGTACTGGTCACAACAACCGGTGCGCGGCGAGGACGGCCGGCTGTCGCGGAAGTGGTGGGCACTCGAGACGGGTGGAACCGGCGTGGCCGTGGTGAGCACCCCGCAGGAGAACAAGCCGGTGTTCGTGCGATCCGACACCCAGCCCGCAGACGACGACTTCCTCCAGGAACCGCTGATGGCGAAGCAGGACTACGGACCGGAGGGTGCCTTCAAGCCGCACACCGGCCTCGGCTGGAACGACAGCGTGTGGGCTTCCGACAAGCAGGACGAGCACCCCCAGACGAAGTCGATGTTCTCGCTCCGGGACATGCAACGGGCCGGAGTGCTCGACTACCTCGTGGCTGACGGCGCGTTCGGCCAGTGGCAGGTGCGCGCGTGGCTGCCGGACGGCAGGTTCGCCTCCGTGTTCGAGGCGAACGGCGAGACGTACGCCGCCATCTACCGGGCGAACGGCACGTTCTCCCAGGGGGTGGCCGGCTCGAGGACGAGCAAGGGCGCGCGGCTGCCGGCACGGGTGCGGCTGCCAGATGACCTGGGGACCGTCGTGGCCGACTTCGGGTTCCGGATCGGGCCGGACCGCCGCCCTGACGCCTGGATAGCGCCCGCGGGTACGACGTCGGTGGCCGTCGGACTGGCTGACGGCGACTCGGTCCAGGTGCCGATCTAGCAGCGTGTCGAAGCTGTTGTCCAGCAGGTCTTGTTGAAGCGACCGGTCAGGTTGACCGCGCGGGATCGTGAAGAGCTGCTTCGGCTGACTGTGACCGGGGTGCGGCCGGCGTTGCCCTGGCGTGCTCGGCACCGCCGGCGAGGCATACCCGGTGGTCGTTGCGGCTGCTGGAAAGACACGTCGAGCTCCCCGAGGACATCCCGAACCTGGACCACGAGCGCACGCGGAGTTCGCCGCCCGCGTGGAGGGCGTGCTCGCCATCTACGCCCGCCCGTACGACCCGGCCCGTCCGGTGCCCGCCAGGCCGAAACGCCTGCGAGGACAGCGAATACGTCCGGTGCGGCACCTGCTCGATCTTCGTGTGGACAGAGCCCCTGCGCGGACGGCGCCCGTGTCCACGCCCTGGCCCAGCGCACCAAAATCGACTGGGCCAGGCAGGTCCAGCAACTACTAGGTGCCGTGCCAGGAGCGCCAGAGCGTCGCGTAGGTGCCGTCCCTGGCCACCAGGTCGTCGTGCGACCCCAGCTCCACGATGCGGCCCGCGTCGACGACCGCGATCCGGTCGGCGTCCCGCGCGGTCTGCAGCCGGTGCGCGATCGCGATCACCGTGCGGCTCTCCCGCACGGCCGCGATCGCGCGCTCGGCGTGCCTGGCCGTGGCCGGGTCGAGTGAGGACGTCGCCTCGTCCAGCACCAGGGTGTGCGGGTCGGCGACCTCCACCCGCGCGAGCGAGAGTTGTTGTGCCCGCGCGGGATCCAGCTCCAGCCCGCCCGCGCCGAGCACGGTGTCGAGCCCGTCCGGCAGTTCGTCGAACCACCCGGCGTCCACGGTCCGCAACGCTTCGACGAGCCGTTCGTCCGGCGCGTTCGGCGCGGCCATCGCCAGGTTCTCCCGCAACGTCCCGATGAACACGTGATGTTCTTGCGTGACGAGGACGATCTCCTGCTCGCCCGCCGCCACCAGGTCCGCGACCGGCACGCCACCCACGAGCACCGAACCCTCCGCGGGCCGGTCCACTCCGGCGATCAACCTGCCCAGCGTCGACTTGCCGGCACCGGACACGCCGACGACCGCGAGCCGTTCTCCCGGCTGCACCACGAGGTCCACGCCGTGCAGCACCTCATGTCCGTCCACATAGGAGTACCGCACCCCGCGAACCTCGATGCGGTCGCTCTCCGGGACACCGACAGCTGGCGGCGGCTCGATCTGCGCCCCGATCCCCTCGATCCGCGCGAACGACGCCCCGCCGCGCTGCAGGAACTCGACCCAGAACATGATCCGGTCCATCGGCTCGACCAGCCGCCACGCCCACAGCGCGGCCGTGACGACGACCTCGATCCGCACGCCGTCGGCCGCGTAGACGAACCCGCCGACGAGCAGCACCAGCGCGGTCGGCAGGGTGTTCAGGAAGCCTGCCACCGGGAACAGCACGTTGCGCAGCCACAACGTCCTCAGCCGCGTCCGGTACGAGCGCGCGATGGTGTCGTCCGCGAGCCCCACCATCCGCTCCCGCAGCCCGTACGTCTCGATCGTCCGGCTGCCCTCACCGACCGCCGCGGAGATCTCCGCCACGTCGCCGTTCGCCTCGCTCTCCGCGAGATACGCAGCGCGCGCACGAGCGAGATACCAGCGCAGGACCCACACGACGAACGGCGTCCCGCCCAGCGCGACGAGACCGAGCACCGGGTCCAGCAGGAACGTCGCCGCGAACACCACGACCAGGTGCACCACACCCGTGAGCACCTCAGGAACGCTGTCCCGCAACGCCTGCCCGACCGTGCCGACGTCACTCGTCACGCGCGTCAGCAGATCTCCGACGCTCAGCCGGTCCACCACCCGCGCGGGCAGGGCCATCGACCGCGCCACCGCCTCCTCGCGCAACGAGGCCAGCAACCGCTCGCCCAGACGCGTCGTCTGCACCGCGCTGTACCGCACCAGCAACAGGTGCACGACCGCCGCGGCCAGCACGCCCAGCGCGATCAGGTCCACAGTGGACAGCGTGAGCGTCCCGGCCTGCACCCCGCCCACGATCTTCCCGAGCAGGTAGGGCCCGACCAGCCCGGTCAACGCCGTCAGCGCCGTGAGCACCAGCACGACGACCAGCGCACGCCGCTCACCGCGCATCAGCCGCACCGCCGCGCGACGCACCTCGCGCCGGTCCGCGATCGGCAGCCTGGCCGTCATCGGTCACCCTCCAGGAACACCGTCTGATCCGCCTGTCCGATCCACAACGGCGACGAGGACACGACCACGGTGGTCCGCCCCTGCCGCTGTTCCTTCACCCTCCGCGCCACCGCCGCCTCCGTGACCGCGTCCAGCGCCGACGTCGGCTCCACCAGCACCAGCAGATCCGGTTCGCTCAGCAACGCCCTGACGAGCCTGAGCCGCTGCCGCTGCCCACCGGAAACGTTGCGCCCCTGGGACTCCAGGTGCGAGTCGAGCCCGTCCGGCAACGCCTCCACGACATCCACCGCGGCGGCCGCCCAGATCGCCCGTTCCAGCTCACCATCGCCGTGCTCGGCCACCGACACCGCGTCCCGCACCGACCCGGCGAACAGGTAGTCGTCGTTGTCCGCCACCACTCCCGGCAACCGATCGACGGCTTCCCTCGCCGCCGTCGCGTTCGCCGACACCACCACCGTCAACGCACCGGTCTTGACGTCGAGGACCGGAGCGTCGTCCACATCGGACTCCGGCCGCAGCCGCAAGATCTCGACCACCCGCCGCGCCGACACCAACGCCCGCGGAATGGCGTCGGCCCCTTCCATGAAGAAGCTGACCGGCACGATCAACGTCGTGACGTAGAGGTAGACCGCCAGCATCTCCTCGATCGAGACGGCCCCGGTCACGGCCATCCGCGCCACGATCCACGTCACCACGGCCAGGAACAGCGCGGGCAACCCCCAGGTCAGCGCCTGCACCCAGCTCAGCCACACCGAAACCCGGTACCCATCGCGCAGAACCTCGCGCGACTTGCGTTCGAACCGCTCGGCGAACGCCGGCTTCCCACCGATCCCGGACAACACCTTCAGCCCGGCCACGATGTCGCCCGCCCGCGAGCTCAACTCCCCCTGGCTCTGCCGATACCCGGCCTCCACCCCGTGCAACCGCCGCAACACGGGACCGGTGACGACCGCCAGCACCGGCACGCCCAGCAACACCACCACCGCGACCAGCGGCGAGATCCTCACCAGCAGCACCGCAGTAACCACGTACGCGACCACAGCCCCGACCCCGGGCCCGGTGCTGGTCAACGCGTGCGCGATCCGAGCCGTGTCCCCGCTCTGCAGGTACGTCAGCTCACCAGTGGAAACCTTCCGCCGCACCACTCCACCCAGCCGGGTGACGTGCCGCACGACCACCTGAGCCGTCCGCAACGAGGCATCGGTCCGCACCAGCGTCATGGTCCGGTGCCGCGCCACCCCGACGAGCGCCAGCAGCCCCGCGACCACGACGAGCGCCCCGCACCACCACACCAGCCCAGCGCGATCGCCACCTCGGAGCCCGACCTCGACAGCCCTGGCGATGAGGTACGGCGGCACGATCAGCCCGCACATCCACAGCGACCCCCACCACGCCCCGGCCAGCACCCGCCACCGCTGCATGCGCACCAGCCACCACAGGTACCGCCAGGGCGATCGGAGATCCGGGCTTCCGGGATCGTCGTAGGGAACATGTCGGGCCATGCACCCGACCTTGCCATCAGCCGGAGCTCGCCACGACCGATTTCGCCTTCAGCCCAATCGCACCAACGGCCGTAGCGCCCAACGCCGCGATGACCGCAAACGCGTAGAAGCCCCACGGATAAGCGAGCCCAGCCGACAACAGCGCTCCACCGAGCAACGGCCCGCTGATGGCTCCCAACCGTCCGATGCCGGCAGCCCACCCGATGCCAGTAGCCCGGTTCTCCTCGTAAACCCGCCCGGCATACGCATAAACGAGCACCTGCGCACTGAACACGAAGCACCCGGCCAGCAACACGGCCGCGTAGATGGTCACCCCGGGCAGCTTGATGCTCAGCAACGCCAAGAACACCACCGCGCCCGCGAACCATCCGATCGCCGCCGGCCGGATCCCCACCCTGTCAGCGACCGCACCGGCGATCAGAAGTCCAATCACCGCACCGATGTTGAGCGTCAGCAGCAACCCCAGCGCCGCCCCGAGGTCGTACCCGGCACTGCGCATGATCTGCGGCAGCCACGTGTTCAACCCGTACACCAACAACAACCCCATGAACGAGGCCGCCCAGAAGGCCACAGTGGCCTTCCGCAGCCCGGGCTTGAACAGCGACCCGACCGCCTCGAGCGCAGGCGCCTTCCGCACCGCGGTCTCCGGCAAGTGCTTGACCATCAAGGGAATCAGCACCAACGCGGGCAACGCACCCGCCACGAACAACGCCCGCCACCCGAGCTGAGGAATCAACACGATCCCGAGCAGCGCCGTGATGACCGCACCCACGTGATACCCGGTCATGATGAGCGTCGTGGCCCGCCCACCCTGCTGAGGCCTCGCCTCGTTGACCAACGCGATCGCCGTGGGCAGACACCCGCCGAGCCCCACCCCGGCGAGGAACCTGAGCACACCGAACGTCGTGGCGTCGTGGGCGAACGCACAGGCCAGCGTGAACACCGAGAACGCGGCCACCGCGAAGATCATGACCTTGCGCCGCCCGATGACGTCCGTGATGGTCCCGATGATCAGCGCGCCGATCATCATCCCGAACAGACCCGCCGTGGACACCGCACTCGCTGACGCCGTCGTGAGCAGCTTTTCCTGCAGCAGCACGGGAATGACGGTGCCGAGCACGACCAGATCGAATCCGTCGAGCAGGACCGCGGTCCAGCACAACGGCAACACCCATTTGTTCACGCGCGCTCTCCTCCTCGGCGAGGGGCCTGATGTGCTGTGCATCGTGCGACGTCAGACCCAGGAGCCGGGAGTGCGGTTTCCATCCACCGGAAACTTCATGTACGCCGGGAAAGCCGAAGGGCCGCCCCTCCACAGTGGAGGAACGGCCCTTCGAAAAGCTCAGAGCCAGCTCAGTTGCCGGCCAGCTTCTTTGCGTTGGCCTCGACGTCGTCCAACCCGCCGCAGGAGAAGAACGCCTGCTCCGGGAAGTGGTCGAACTCGCCCTTGCACACGCGGTCGAACGCCTCGATCGTGTCCTTGATCGGCACGAACGAACCGGGCTGACCCGTGAACTTCTCGGCCACGATGAAGTTCTGGCCGAGGAAGCGCTCGAGACGACGCGCGCGACCGACGAGGACCTTGTCCTCCTCGGAGAGCTCGTCCATACCGAGGATGGCGATGATGTCCTGCAGCTCCTTGTACTTCTGCAGGATTCGCTTCACCTCCTGGGCGACCCGGTAGTGCTCCTCGCCGACGATCGACGGCTCGAGGATTCGAGACGACGACGACAGCGGGTCGACGGCCGGGTAGATGCCCTTCTGGGAGATCGGACGGGAAAGCTCCGTCGTCGCGTCCAGGTGGGCGAAGGTCGTCGCCGGGGCGGGGTCGGTGTAGTCGTCCGCGGGCACGTAGATGGCCTGCAGCGACGTGATCGACTTACCGCGCGTCGAGGTGATGCGCTCCTGGAGCTCACCCATCTCGTCCGCCAGCGTCGGCTGGTAACCCACGGCGGAAGGCATGCGGCCCAGCAGGGTCGACACCTCGGAACCCGCCTGGGTGAACCGGAAGATGTTGTCGATGAAGAGCAGCACGTCCTGGTTCTGCACGTCGCGGAAGTACTCCGCCATCGTGAGAGCGGACAGCGCGACGCGCATACGCGTGCCGGGCGGCTCGTCCATCTGACCGAAGACGAGAGCGGTGTCCCCGAGAACACCCATCTCTTCCATTTCCAGGAGGAGGTCGGTGCCCTCACGGGTGCGCTCACCGACGCCGGCGAACACCGACGTACCGGAGAACTCACGGGCAATACGCGTGATCATCTCCTGGATGAGCACGGTCTTGCCGACACCCGCGCCGCCGAACAGGCCGATCTTGCCGCCCTTGACGTACGGGGTGAGCAGGTCGATGACCTTGATGCCGGTCTCGAGGATCTCGGTCTTGCCCTCGAGCTGGTCGAAGGCGGGCGCCTTGCGGTGGATGCCCCACTGCTCGCCGTCGCGGCCGAGGCCGGGCGAGTCGAGGCAGTCACCGAGGGCGTTGAAGACGTGGCCCTTGACGACGTCGCCGACCGGCACCGAGATCGCGGCACCCGTGTCGGTCACGGTGGCGCCGCGGACGAGACCGTCGGTCGGCTGCATCGAGATGCAGCGGACCAGGTTGTCGCCGAGGTGCTGCGCGACCTCGAGGGTCAGCGTCTTGGCGACCGCCTCGAAGGTGATCTCCGTGTGGCAAGCGTTGAACAGCTCCGGCACGGCGTCGCGCGGGAACTCCACGTCGACGACCGCACCAATCACCCGGACCACACGGCCGGTGCGGGTGGTGGTGGCAGTAGCACTCATGTCACTCATCACTTCCTGCGCCACCGGTAAGCGCGGAGGCGCCACCGACGATCTCGCTGATCTCCTGGGTGATCTGGGCCTGACGGGCCGAGTTCGCCGCCCGGCTGAGGTTCCGGACCAGCTCCGTCGCGTTGTCCGTCGCGGCCTTCATGGCCGTACGACGAGCAGCGGACTCCGAAGCTGCCGCCTCCAGCATGGCGGAGAACAGGCGAGTCTTCACGTACTTGGGCAGCATCGCACCGAGCAGCGCCTCGGCGCTGGGCTCGAAGTCGTACACCGCACGCGGGCCCTTGGGGGACTCACCGGTGTACTCGACGTCCATCGGCGCGATCCGCCTGGCGGTCGGCGTCTGGCTCAGCATGGACTTGAACTCCGTGTACACGACGTGGATCTCGTCCACGCCCTGCGCACCGTTCTCCGTGCCTTCCAGGAACGCCTCCACCAGCGCGTCACCGGCTTCGACGGCGTTGATGTAGTTCGGGGTCTGCGAGAACCCGCTCCACGAGGCGGTGACCTCGCGGCGGCGGAACGTGTAGTACCCGATCGCCTTGCGGCCGGTCACGTACAGCACCGGCTCCTTGCCCTCGGACTTGAGCAGCTGGATCAGCTGCTCAGCGGCCTTGAGGACGTTGGCGTTGTAACCACCGCACATGCCCTTGTCGCTGGTCACGACGAGGATGGCGGCGCGCTTCGGGTTCTCGCGTTCCGTCAGCAGCGGGTGGTCGAGGTTCGCCGAGGCCTCGGCCAACGCGGAGAGCACGTTAGTGATCTCGTCCGCGTAGGGACGCGAGGCCGCGACCCTGGTCTGCGCCTTGGCAAGGCGAGACGTGGCGATGAGCTCGTAGGCCTTCGTGATCTTCTTGGTCGAGTTGACCGTTCGGATCCGCTGGCGAAGCTCCCGAATCTGTGCGCCCATGGCTCAGATCACTTCTTGGTGGGCTCGGGCTTGTGGACCTTCACCGACTCCTGGGCGACCTTGTCGGCGTCCATCGCCTTCTCGGGCGCCTCGTTGACGATCGTCGTGCCGTCCGAAGCGGTGAACTGCTTCTTGAACTCGGTTACGGCGGCGACAACGCGCTTCTGGGCGTCCTCGGGGAACTTCTTGGTCTCGACGATGCTGCCCAGCAGGTCCGCGTGGTTGCGGCGCAGCGAGTCCTTGAAGTCCGCGACGAACCGGCGGATGTCGCCGACGGGGACGTCGTCCAGGTGGCCCTTGGTCGCGGCGAAGATCTCGACGACCTGCTCCTCGACGGGGACCGGGGAGTACTGGCCCTGCTTGAGCAGCTCGACCAGACGGGCACCGCGGTCCAGCTGGGCGCGCGACGCGGCGTCGAGGTCGGACGCGAACGCGGAGAAGGCCTCCAGCTCGCGGAACTGCGACAGGTCGAGACGCAGCGAGCCCGCGACGTCCTTCATCGCCTTGATCTGCGCGGCACCACCGACGCGGGAAACCGAGATACCCACGTTGACGGCCGGGCGGACACCGGCGTTGAACAGGTCGGACTCGAGGAAGCACTGACCGTCGGTGATCGAGATGACGTTGGTCGGGATGTACGCCGACACGTCGTTCGCCTTGGTCTCGATGATCGGGAGACCCGTCATCGAACCGCCACCGAGCTCGTCCGACAGCTTCGCGCAACGCTCGAGGAGACGCGAGTGCAAGTAGAAGACGTCGCCGGGGTAGGCCTCGCGGCCCGGCGGGCGGCGCAGCAGCAGCGAGATCGCGCGGTACGCCTCTGCCTGCTTGGTCAGGTCGTCGAAGATGATCAGGACGTGCTTGCCCTGGTACATCCAGTGCTGGCCGATGGCGGAGCCGGTGTACGGCGCCAGCCACTTGAAGCCGGCCGAGTCAGAAGCGGGGGCGGCGACGATCGTCGTGTACTCGAGTGCGCCCGCCTCCTCCAGCGCGGTCTTGACGCCCGCGATGGTGGAGCCCTTCTGGCCGATGGCGACGTAGACGCAGCGGACCTGCTGCTTCGGGTCGCCCGACTCCCAGGCCTTCTTCTGGTTGATGATCGTGTCGATGCAGACCGCGGTCTTGCCGGTCTTGCGGTCACCGATGATCAGCTGACGCTGACCGCGACCGATCGGGGTCATCGCGTCGATGGCCTTGATGCCGGTCTGCATCGGCTCGGACACCGGCTGACGCTGCAGCACGGACGCGGCCTGCAGCTCCAGGGCGCGGGTGTCGTCCGCGACGATGTCGCCGAGGCCGTCGATCGGCTGACCCAGCGGGTTGACGACGCGACCGAGGAAGCCGTCGCCGACCGGCACGGACAGGACCTTGCCCGTCCGGCGGACCTCCTGGCCTTCTTCGATCTTGTCGAAGTCACCGAGGATGACCGCACCGATGTTGCGGACCTCGAGGTTCAGGGCGACGCCGAGGACGCCACCGGGGAACTCGAGCAGCTCGTTGGTCATCGTGCCCGGAAGGCCCTCGACGATGGCGATGCCGTCGTAGGTCTCGGAGACGGTACCGACCTCTTCCCGGCTGACCTCCGGGGAGTAGCTCGAGACGTACTTCTCGATCGCACTGCGGATCTCGTCCGACGAGATCGTCAGCTCCGCCATGTCGTTCCTGCTCTCACTTCTTCGTTCTTGGGAAAGGGCTCGGGGGCTAGCTGGCGAGATTGCGGCGCAGTGCCGCCAACCGGCCGGCGATGCTTCCGTCGATGATCTCGTCGCCGATCTTGATCTGGAGACCACCCGCGAGCGAGGCGTCCACCTCGACGTGCAGGGCGATCGGACGCGAGTAGATCGTGGTCAGCGTCGCGGTCAAGCGGTCGACCTGCTCCGCGGTCAGTGCCACCGCGGAACGGACGTGCGCGACGGAACGCTGACGGCGCTTGGCCGCCAGGTCGGCGAGCTCGCCGAGGCCGTTCGCGACGCGAAGACCGCGCGGGTGGCGGACCAGCTGGTCCACCAGCGTCTTGGTGACCGGGCTGACCTTTCCCTCGATGAGGGTGTCGACCAGCGCGACCTTGCCTTCGACGGCACCGGCGGGGTCCGCCAGCAGCAGCTCGAGCTCGTTCGAGCCCGCCACGATGCGGCCGAGCCGGAACAGCTCGTCCTCCACCGAGTCGAGCTGACCGTCGCGCTCGGCACGCACCAGCAGCGTGGTGCGGGCGAGCGACTCGACGCCGTCGACGAGCTCACGCGGGCTGGACCAGCGCGCGGTCACGACGGCGACCAGCACCTGCAGCGTCGCGTCGCTCACCTTGCCCGCGAACAGGCCGCGGACGAGCCGCTCACGACCGGCGGCCTCGGACGAGGCGTCGGCGAGCGCGCCGCGCAGCGTCCGCTGCTCGACCAGCAGGCCCAGCACGGCGAAGAGCTCCTCGCCGAGCTTGGCGAGCTCGTTCGTCGACGTGGTGGCGTCGGCCAGCTCCAGCAGCCGCAGTTCAGCGGCTGCCAGAGCTTCACGACTTGCGGCATGCAACGTCATCGGCAGCCTCTACTTGCTCGCCGGCGCCGCGACGGCGTCCAGCTCGTTGAGGAAGCGGTCGACGGTGCCGCGGCGGCGGGCCTCGTCCTCGAGGGACTCGCCCACGACCTTGCTCGCCAGCTCGACGGCGGTGCGGCCGAGGTCGGCACGCAGCTCGGCGACGATCTGGGCGCGCTGAGCGTCCAGCTGGTGCTGGCCCTGCGCGACGATGCGCGCGGACTCGGCCTGCGCCTGCTCGCGCAGCTCCTCGATGATCTGCAGGCCCTCGGCCCGCGCGTCGTCGCGGATGCGCGCGGCCTCGGCGCGAGCCTCGGCCAGCTGCTCCTTGTACTGCTCGAGAGTGCGCTGAGCTTCGGCCTGAGCCTGCTCCGCCTTCTCGATGCCACCCTCGATCTTGGCCGTCCGCTCCGCGTACAGCGCCTCGAACCTCGGCGACACGAACTTCTTGATGACGAAGAAGAGGAGCAGGAACGCGACGAGACCGAGAATGACCTCAGCCAGCTGCGGAACAACCGGGTTGTGCGGCTCTTCCGCTGCCAGGATCAGGGTGCGGTACACGACGTCTCCTAACGCGTTGAAGGGTTAGGTCAGGCGCCGGCGGTCGCGATGAAGTACACGACGAAGCCGATCAGCGCGAGGACCTCGACGATGGCGAAGGTGGTCCACGCGAGACCGAGCAGGACGCCACGGGCCTCGGGCTGACGGGCGGTGCCGCTGATGACCGAGGAGAAGATCAGACCCACACCGATACCGGGGCCAATCGCCGCGAGGCCGTAGCCGATGGCTGCGAGACCCGGGTTGATGTTCCCGTTAAAAGCTTCCTGGGCGACCATGAGAGCGCTCACTGTTGCTGTTCCCTTTCCAACTCGGTCCGCGAGTCTTCGCGGATCGGAGGCTTTGTGTTTCTCAGTGCTCTTCTGCCAGCGCCATGCCGATGTAGCTGGCAGACAGCAGCGCGAAGATGTAGGCCTGCAGGCACATGATCAGCGCCTCCAGGAAGGTCAGCGCGAGGGCGAAGGCGAAGGACACCGGCGCCACGATGACGGTCAGACCGCCGTTCAGCAGCAGGAACTCACCAGCCAGGGTGAACACCAGCAGCAACAGGTGACCCGCGAACATGGCGGCGAAAACTCGGATCGCCAGCGTGAGCGGGTTCAGGATGAACTTCTGGAAGAACTCGATCGGGATCAGCAGCGGGAGCACGAACCACGGCGCGCCCGGCGGAACCGTCTGGTGCTTCAAGTAGCCCACGAAGCCGTGCCGCTTGAACCCGACGAAGTGGTACACCGGGTAAACAACCAGCAACGAAACGGCGAGCGGGAAGCCGATGTGCGACATCGTCGGGAACTGGATGATCGGGATGAGACCGAACAGGTTGTTCACGAGGACGAAGCAGAAGATCGTGAGGATCAGCGGGACGAAGGGCTTGAAGTCCTTCGCGCCGATCTGCTCCCTGGTGATGTTGTTGCGCCCGAAGTCGTAAACCGACTCGGCGGCGAACTGGAACTTGCCAGGGATGAGCTTCAGGTTGCGGCTCGCCGCGATGAAGAAGGCGCCGATGATCAGGATCGACAGCACCAGCAGGACCATCGGCTTGGTGACCTCGCCGAAGATCGGCGGGAGGAAGAAGTCCTTCACACCAGGGGCGACGAACTTGTCACCCGAAGCCAGCACCATCTCGGTCACTGTGTTCCTTCCGGTTCTCCCGGCCGGCGTTCACTCCGCCGGGGGAATCGTCACGATCTGGACTTAACGTACCTTACGGTTCGCAAGCGACTACCAGAGGCACCCCTGCTATCGGGTGTCCCTGGTCTGCGCGGACCATATCAGCAGGTCTCAGGCGCCTTCGGAGGCGGGGACCACCATCTGACTACGGCTGCGCTTGGAGGCTCTGGCCTCCAGGAACGACGTCACGAGCACCGTCGCCACCAGGGTGATTCCCAGTGCCTTGGGTTCGAGCCACGGCTGGTTGCGCAACAAGATCACCGCCAGTAGCAGCACGATCAGCTTGCCCATGAATCCACCGAGTGCGGCGACCATCACGAACATGGGATCGAGTGCTGCGGTCTTGCGCATCAACAACAACGTCGCGAGGCTCGAAGCGATGGCGATCGCACCACCGATCAATGACCCGATGAGACCAGCGGTCCCCCAGATCACAGTTGACACGACGACGCCGAGGACAAACGTGCCGAGTGCGGCCCAGGCGGCCGCGCGGAACATTTCCCCGGCGAGCCGCTGGACGGTCAGCTCGTGCGTGACGGCCTTGTCCGCGTCGCTCATGTCCCGAAGTGTAGGAACTGCGCCGGTCGTGCTTGCGCGCGGGGCGGAGTTAACGACGGTTAAGCGGACCCAAACAAGATGAACGCCGTTTACGGCTTGCGGGCGTCCCTGAGCCTCGGGATCACCGAAACCACAAACGTCACGATCAACCCGATGACGAAGCACGTGGCCACGATGATCGGGTCGAACAACGTGAGCGCCACCGCGCCGAACGCGAGCACACCGGCCCACAAGTAGATGAGCAGCACCGCGCGCCGCTGCGAGTGGCCGATCTCCAGCAACCGGTGGTGCAGGTGCATCTTGTCCGGCGAGAACGGACTTTCACCCCGTCGGGTGCGCCGGATGATCGCCATCAGCAGGTCGAGCAGCGGCACGAACAGCACGGCGGCCACGACGATCAGCGGCGAGAGCAGACCGAGCAGGTCCGCGGCACTGCCGGTGGCCTGGTTGATCTTGCCGGACGCGCTGGTCGTGGCGGCGGCGAGCATGAGACCGATGAGCATCGAGCCCGAGTCGCCCATGAAGATGCGCGCGGGGTTGAAGTTGTGCGGCAGGAAGCCCAGACAGGCGCCGGCGAGCGCGGCGGCGATCAGCGCGGGCGGGTAGGCCTCGACCGCGCCCTGCCGTTCGACGAGCAGGCCGATCGAGAACGCACACGTCGCCGCGGCGGCGATGAGCCCGATGCCGGCGGCCAGCCCGTCCAGGCCGTCGACGAAGTTCATCGCGTTGATCATGGTGACCGCGAGCAGCACCGTCAGCAGCGCGCCCTGGTTCTGGTCGAGGCTGATGGTCGCGCCGCCGTCCCACGGCACCCACGCGATCATCCACTGCAGACCGAAGAGCACCAGGATGCCCGCCGCCGTCACCTGCCCGGCGAGCTTGGTGAGCGAGTCGAGCTCGAACCTGTCGTCGATCGCGCCCACGAGCACGATGACGCCGCCCGCGACGATGACGCCCCACGGGTCGTTGGAGAAGTCGAACGCCGCCCGCAGCACCGGCAGTTGGTGCGCCACGAACATGCCGCACAGCACGCCGCCGTAGATGGCGACACCACCCATGCGCGGCATCGGCTGCACGTGCACGTCACGTTGCCGCGGGTAGGCCACCGCCCCGAGCCGGAACGCCATCGCGCGCACCAGCCCGACGAGCAGGAACGTCACGACGGCAGCGATCAACGCGACGAGCAGGTACTCGCGCACGGGAAGGACGAACGAGGATGCGGGCCCCACGGGCCTACCAATCAATCGGGAGCAGTTCGGGGTGCTCGCCACGGTACTCGCGGCGACATGATCAATTCTGGCACCCGCTGGTCAGCGGGCGACTTCGACCTCGATGCCGAGCACCTCGTCGACTTCCTTCTTGCTCACGGCCCCCTCGCGGAGGATCAGCGCGTCCGGCCCGGTGAGGTCGACGATGGTGGAGGCGATGTTCTCGCCGCTCAGCCCCCCATCGAGGTACACCGGCACCGCGTCACCGAGCTGGTCGCGCGCCTCCTGCGCACTCGCGGCCGGCGCGTGCCCGGTCCGGTTCGCGCTGGACACGGCCATGGGCCCGACGTCGCGGAGGAGTTCCAACGCGACCGGGTGCAACGGCATGCGCAGCATCACCGTGCCGCGCGTCTGCCCGAGATCCCAGGCCAGGCTCGGCGCGTGCGGCAACACGATGCTGAGCCCACCGGGCCAGAAGGCCTCGATGAGCGCCCGCGCCTGCCGGGGCACGCTGAGGACCAGCCCGTCGATCGTCGTCCAGGACCCGACCAGCACCGGGACGGGCATGTCAGGCCCGCGCCCCTTGGCGTCGAGAAGGCTCCGGACGGCTTCGGCGTCGAACGCGTCGCAGCCGATCCCGTAAACGGTGTCGGTGGGAAGGACGACAAGGCGTCCGCTTCGCACCGCACCGGCCGCGGCGGCGAGACCCGCCGCGCGGTTGCTCGGTTCGCTGCAGTCGTAGACCGTGCTCACCTCGGTGAGCCTAGCCAGCCACCCCGATCGGGTGTTCGCAAGGCCCGCCTTAGCCCCGCATCCACTCACCAGACCGGGCGAACCCACCCCGCCGAACGGCCCCAGTTCACTAGATTCCCCTCGTCTGATCGATCTGGGGGAAGTCATGCAGCAGTATCCGCCGCGCCCACAGCAAGGGCCGCCGCATCCAGGGCAGTTCCAGCCGCAACCGTTCCAGGGACCCGCGTATCCACATCACGGCTCGCCCATGCCTCCACCGCGCAAGTCCCGCACAGGCCTGTTCGTCGGGCTCGCCGTGGTTCTGGTGCTGCTGCTGGCAGGCGGAGGCACGGGTGCGTTCCTCTTGTTGAACCGCGATTCCAGCTCCACGCCGGAGGCGCCGTCGACCTCATCGGAGGCGACCGCCGCTGCTCCCGCACTGTTGCAGCAGCAGCCCGGCGAAGGCCCACCGCGCAAGTACGGCGACACGGCGGTCTACGACGCGTGCTCGTTGCTCACCATGGCGGACCTGACGAACCTCGGCATCACGCTGACCGACCAGTTCCCGGTCGGCCACGACTACGTGGACATCGACGTCCCGGCGGACAAGGCGCTCCCCCAGGGCACGCTGGACCCGCTGACCCACTGCTACTACTCGATGAAGAGCCTCGAGTGGGTACAGGTCTTCGTGTACCAGCCACCGTTCACCGCTCAGAAGGACATGGAGTCCCGGAAGGGCAAGCCGGAGCGCGGCGGCCACACGGTCCACCAGGCCGACGGCTTCTCCGTCGCCAACTACCAGGACCACAAGAACAACACCTGGGAC
Organism: Lentzea aerocolonigenes; assembly: GCF_000955955.1. Classification (GTDB taxonomy): domain Bacteria; phylum Actinomycetota; class Actinomycetes; order Mycobacteriales; family Pseudonocardiaceae; genus Lentzea; species Lentzea aerocolonigenes_A. Next base: position 13,715 of record NZ_JYJG01000134.1, on the reverse strand, counting down.
ATCTCCCTCTGGCAGCAGGACCTGATCGTCGAGGTCTCCTTCCAAACCGAGAAGAAGCAGCCGTACGGCTCGTTGGACGCCAAGGCGTTCGCCGACAAGCTGGAGTCGCTGGTGAAGGCCGCGATCCAGAAGGGCCCGACGGCACCGATGCTCCACATCTACCCCGAGCCGTTCGCCGGCAAGTTCAAGGACCCGTGCGACGTCGCGAGCGCGGACGCGTACCGGAAGTCCTACCCGAACGCCGGCCTGCCCGCGTTGGTCAAGACCCAGTTCCACGTCTTCGCATCCGACACACCGATGGAACGGCATCCGGAGTCGGCTCTGCAGGGCGGCGCGCTGTGCCAGCGCTACAACATCGCCCCCGAAGCGAGCCTCGACGTGGCGAACTACCGCGTCCTGGAAGCCTCCCTGAGGATGTGGGACAAGCCGCAGGCTGCGATCGACCGGAACGCGTACCAGTGCGACCCCGCGGACAAACACCCCTTCGGCCCACCGGTGGCGATCACTCCCTCCCTGGGCACGGGTCAGGCGTGCATGACCAACCTCCAGATCGACTGGGTGCTCGACTTCCAACTGGGCGAGGTCAACGTCAGCGTGCAGGGTGACCACGGAGGACCGGCCTCGTACACCCTGCCGCCTGTGGAGGGCCTGCGCGACGAACTGCTACCGGCGGCGCGGCACATCGCGGAACAGGGCGTGCAGAAGTAGTTGCGGCAAGGGCTTTGGCCACTCAGCGTCCCCTCAGCTTCGGCTAGTTACTTTGGCGTCGACCTGGGGGGATTGATGAAACAACAGAACGACCTCGCCGCGCCTGCGCTCATCGGGATCGCGGTCTTCCTGGCATTGGTCTTCTTCTCGATGGTCGGCCTGTTCGGGCTTCCCTTCGTCCTGCTGCGCATCAACGACGACCTGCCCGGCGAGGTGAACGGCGACCCTTCGTCCGCCGTGATGTTCCAAATGCCGGGCGACGGTCCAGCCCTCCAGTACGGCGGCGTCCCGGTCCACGACGCCTGCGCGCTGGTCACGTTCTCCGGGCTGTCGTCCATGGGCGCCCGGCTCTCCCGCGACCACGCCATCACCCACTCGCACCTGGCCGGCGACGTCCCGGCTGCTTCTCCGTCTTCCAACCCGGTCAGCACCTGCTCCTACACGCTGTGGGGCCACGAGGTCGTGGACGTCTCGGTGAACCAAACGCCGTTCAACACCACCGCCACGCTGACCCACCTGGCGGACCAGGCGACCGTTCTCGGCTCGCCGGTCCGCTCTGCTGCCGGCATGTCGGTCGCTTCCTGGCGTGAGGAGGACTCCGAGCACCTCGCGATCTGGAATGCGGACCTGGTCGTCTCCATCTCCTTGCAGGTTGCGAAGTCCACCGGGGCGTTCGAGGTCGACGCCCTCATGTCCAAGCTGGAACCCTTTGTGCTGTCCCGAATTTCCGCCGGCCCAACCGCTCCGATGCGCCACGCCTACGACGCTCCCACCAGCAACGTGAAGGACCCGTGCACCGTCGCCAGTGCCGAGGCCTACGCGGCAGCCTTCCCGTCCTCCGACGGTTTCGCGTCCATTGTGGACGGCTCTTACCCGCTGTTCGCCCCGATCCCGGAGTCCGAGGCCGGCCGCGGCAACTCCCGACGAGTCCAACTCTCCTGCAAGCGCAGCAACATCACCGACTCGGGTCCGCGCCGCACCCTGCAGGTGGATCTCGTGGTGTGGGATCGCCCCGACGCGGCAGCCCGCTACCACCGCGAAGCTGCCGGGTCGTTTCTCGCCGACAACGTGAGTGTCACCGTGTCCAACGCCAACGCCACTCAAGTGATCCGTTCGGCTGGGGTGTTCCGCTGACCCGATCGGTTTTGCCCGTGGGGCAACACCTTCCCGTTCAGGATGTCTGCTGGCTTCCTTGAGGTCGTGCTCTGCCCACATCCCGTGACCGCCGTCTTCGGCACGTTCGAGCCGCCCGACCAGTTGAACGTCATCTGCAGGTTGTGCCTCAACGCGTGGTGCGCCGACACCGTGCCGATGGAGCTGCTCGAGCGGCTGGTCACGCACCTCAGCGCCGGAAACTTCCGTCGCGTGGGCTGAACTTTCGTTCAACTGGAGGCCTTTCATGCCCGACCCGTCGAACCTCGTCCAGCTCGGCGAAGAGATCATCGAACTCTCTTCGGCCTGGCCGGACACCGGCTTGGAAAAGGTGGGCGAGTTCGCCCGCGATCTCGGCAACGCCCTCCTGGCAGACGACCAGTGAAGCGCCCGCTCATCGGCCTCGCGCTGCTCCTGGTGGCCACAGCCGCGATCGGCTTCCTGACTCCCTTGCCACCACAGGAACTCTGCACATACGGCAAGGTCTCCGACCTCCTCAGGTGACCCGATCGGGTTTGCCTGGGCCGCAACCCCCTTTTCGCCCTCCGGCAACCCGGCACCATCGTCCACATGAACCTCACCGTGCGCGCCGAGGAGCTGGGAGACGACCTGCGCCGCCTCCGCGAGGCCTCAGGCCTGTCCCTGGAACGCGCCGGTGAACTCATCGACGCCTCCGCCACGAAGATGAGCCGCTTGGAGAACGGCCTCCGCGAAGGCTCCACCGAGGACGTCGCGGCCCTGCTCGCCATCTACGGCTGCGTCGGCCCACTCCGCACCGAACTGCTGACGCTCGCCCACGAGGTGGACCGGCGCGGCTGGTGGCAGCGCGCCAAACCCACGTTCGACGAACGCGTCCGCACTCTGCTCAACCTGGAGCGCAAGGCCGACCTCATCGTCAACTACGAGTGCACGAACGTTCCCGGCCTGCTCCAACTCCCCGTCTACACCGAAGCTCTCCTGCACGAATGCGAGTTGATCCCAGCCGACGAGATACCTCATCGCCTAGCGGTCCGGTCACAGCGCCACTCGATCCTGCTCCGACCTGAGCCAACGCGGATGCTCGCGCTCATCGACGAGCAGGTACTGAGGCGGCGGATCGGTAGCCCAGTGACGATGCACCGCCAGCTTCTCCACCTCGTCGAGGCTGCCCAACTCGCGAACATCTCGCTTCGCGTGATCGCCAACTCCGGCGCCCATGCAGGCGTGAACGGCGCGTTTCTGCTGCTCAAGCGAGAGAGTGGCCACAAGGTGGTCTACCTGGAAAACCTCACTTCCAGCCTCTTCCTGGAAGAGCCCGAGGAGATCGAGTCGTACGAGAAAGCCATTCGGCTCCTGGTCCGGCGCGCCTTGCCCGAGGGAGAATCGGCAGAGGTGATCACCGAGCTGGCGGGTCGATGGGAGCAGGGTGAACTGGCGTAAGAGCAGCTACAGCGGCAGCCAGGAGAACTGCGTCGAGGTGGCGTTGACCACCTCCCACGCGGGCGTCCGTGACTCCAAGCACACGTCCGGACCTGCACTTTTATTCTCACTCAGCGCGTTCAGAACCTTCCTGACCAGAGTGAAGTTTTAGCCCAAACAGGGTTAAGTAGTTCAACGCATCCCCCGAACGGGCGCACAACTGTAAGGTCATGAGCCGACCACAGAGCGCAATCGGGGAGGGTCGAGCTTCTGTGTCCGAAGAAGTAGCGGCAAGCGGCAAGGTCGGAGCCCTATCGGGCGGCTCCTGGACCGACATCTTCACCGGCGGCTTCCAGGCCGTTGCCGAGGCCAGCAAAGCTGTAGCCGTCGCAGTGGAGACTCAGCAGTTGTCCGTCGACCCACACCTGGTCGACACCATGATCAAGAAGCTGACCGAGATGAAGGACGCGCTCAACGAGGTCCAGGACAGCGCCTTGCACCTCAGCGCGGACACCAAGCTGGGCGGTGGATACGCCGAGCAGATCAGCAAGGAAAACAGAACTTTCGGCCGAGCCGGTCAGCAAACGCTCAAAGATCTCAGCAAGGCGATCGACGACCTGAAGACACAGATCGAGAAGAGCCGGGCCACCTACCACAACACGGACCAGGCGCACGCCGACTCACTGAAGAAACTCGACGGGAAGTAATGAAGCGCATTCTCATCGCCACCACGATCGGTCTGGCCGCTCTGACCGCCGGGTGCACCGGCACCGCGGGCAACCCCACACCGACGCCTACCAGCGGTGGCGCGACTCCTACCACCGACTCCGGCTCGGCTTCAGGTCTCGAAGCGATCAAACCCTGTGATCTGCTCACCGAAGCCGACGTCAAGAGCCTCGGCCTCACGTATCCGGGCAAAGCCAAACAGGTCGGCACTGCCGACGCTTGCGCGTGGAACATCAGCGGCAACGGAGGTGTCAGCGCAGGCATCCGCTCGAAGGCAGGTGTCAACGATCTGAACCTCGACGGCGACAAGATCACGGAAACTCAGGTCGGCAAGTTCAAGGCGAAGAAGGTCGAGGCGCAGGACGGTGCCAAGAACGCTTGCACCATCGGCATCTCGGTGACCGAGTCGTCGTCTGTTCTGGTGATCGCAACACTGGACCTCAGCTCCGAGGACACCGCAGCCGCCTGTCAGCGCGCCTCGAAAGCCGCCGATCTGATCGCACCGAAACTGCCCTAACGCCGCCCGAGGGGGATTCTCATGGCACCCGTCAAACCCACCGTTCCACACCCGAACGCGAACTACCCCGGCCAGCCGCATGAAGAAATGAAGAAGCTGGTAACCGAGAAGTACAGCCCGACCGACGCGAACCTGGTGATCGACGGCTGGGGCGCGCTCGGCAGCAAGTTCAAGGAACTGGCCACCGACTTCAACATCCTGGTCAACGGGTCGCAGACAGGGTGGACGGGCAAGGCGGCCGAGGCGGTCCGGGGAGCGCTCGGCAAGGTGGGGACGTTCGCCGACACCACGGGCGAAGGATTCACGCGCACCTCGAACGCCATCGCCAGTCAGCGGGACGCGGCGGTTCAGGCGAACAAGAGCATGCCCGAGCCGGTCGACTTCAACCCCCTCGACATCGCCAAGAAATGGGCGGGCGCCTCCGTCATCTTCCCCCCGGCGATGGTCGCCTCGCCCGTCGAGATGTTCATGAAGCACAACGAGCAGCAAGAGGCCAAGGCCGAGGCTGTTCAGGTCATGCAGACGCGCGACAACACGATGATGTCGGCCGCGATGTCCATGCCCACCATGGAATCCACCCCGCAGGTCACGAACGACCAAGGCGTCACGCAAACGAGCAGCACCAACAGCTCGCACAGTCTGAGCAACGTCAACAGCAACCAGCGGTTCAGCAACACCGGCATGCCGAACGTGCCCGCGATGACGCCTCCCGGTGGGAACAACGGCACCACGAACCCGTCCTGGGTCGCGCCGCCGACGAACCAGCCGACGATTCCGCCGGGCGGCAACCAGAACAACCCGCCCGGTGGCGGCACGAACCGGCCTCCGTTCACCCCGCCCGGCATGTTGCCTCCCGGCATGCGTCCGCCCGGCGGTGGTCAGCCCGGCCGGCCCGGCCTGGGCGGTCCTGGCACGGGACGTGGACCCGGTGGTGGTGGCGGTGGTGGCGGCGCCGGTGGTCGCGGCATGGGCCCTGGCGGCATGGGCGGCGCGGCCGGTCGTGGCGGGGGAAGCTTCGGACCGTCCAACCCCGGTGGTGGTGCGGGCGTCATGGGCGCCGGCGGATCAGGTGCGGCAGGCTCGGCCACGGGTGCGGCCGGCAAAGCTGGGGCGGCCGGTGCCGGTGGCATGGGCGGTGCCGGTGGCGGCAAGGGTGGCGAGGAGGACAAGGAGCACAAGTCGAACTACCTCATCCCCACCGATGAGTTCTTCGACGACGATCGCATGGTCGCGCCACCGGTGATCGGCGGATGAGGCAGATCGCCCAGCTCTCCTTGCCCGCGTTCGAGGTTCTCTGGGAGGACCTGCGGGCGGGGAGCGTCCCCTACCCCTTCGACGTCAGCCAGCACGGCGAGACGCTCGACGAGCGCGCCCGCATCAAGGCCGCCGTGCACGCCGACCTCGAACGTCGCAATCTGGCACGGCGGGGCAGGCCGGAGCCTGATCTCGAGGACGCGCTGAACCTGTTGGCGCGCCCCGAACTTCGCGTCATCGCCCTGTGCATGCCGGACCTGAACCAGCAGAAGGTCGTCCGCGCCAGCGTGGTGGCGCGGGGCGGTTACGCGGTGCTGTTCACCCAGGAGGACACCACCTTCACGCTGAACCTGGTGCAGCCCAACGAGATCGCGGCAAGCCTCGCCAACGCGATGCCACCGGGTAGGCCAGGACCCGGCAAGCTCGTCACCGTGCCGGCCCAGGCCTTCGAAGCCCCGCAGCGACAAGAAGGATTCCGGCAGGCCGTCCGCAGCACCGACAACGACGATGTGCGCATCGCGAAGCAAATGCTGACCGGCCCGGCGATCGGCAACGGCCACTTCATCGTCCAAATAGGACAGGGACGGACGAAGCGCGACTTCCCGCCGGTCACCTGGATCGACACGAACCAGGGCCGCTACTCCAACGTCGAGACCCGCAGCGGCTGGTTCACCATCAGCCCGGCGGACAACATGGGGCTGGCCCGCCACCTCGGCCAGGTGCTGGCGATGACGAGCGAACGATGAACCCGGAACAGATGATCGCGGACCTCGAGTCCAAAGCGCAGCAGCTGCAGCAACGCTCCCAGCAGCTGCAGGAGCAGATCCAGCAAGCGAGCAGCACGGCCACCTCTCCCAACGAGGCGGTGACTGTCCGCGTCGCCCCCAACGGCCCAGATCCAGTCCGCCGAGCAGGTGGCGTCCATTGTGGAGTGGAACGGCCCTGCGCAGAAGCCCGCGCCGCCAAGCACCCAAAGGCCGGATGACGACGACGGCTTCGGGAGCGTGCTGCGATGACCGGCCCCGGCTTCCGCGTCGACGCGAGCGAGCTCCACAAGTTCGCCAAGGGCCAGCGCGCCAGGCAGGACGCCCTGGACGCGGCAGCTGACAAGTCCGCCGCAGTCGACCTCGGCGGCGACACGTTCGGCCAGCTGCTGTCCTTCTTCGCCATTGGTGCCCAGCAGTTCGCCCACGACGCCACCGCGGCGATCAAGGAACTGGCGACCGCCGTGGGCAACGCTTCCGAGGACACCACAGCCACGGCCCAGACGTACGAATCCCACGAGGATGACAACCGCGGCCGGTTCGGAGGCCCCCGATGAGCTGGACCGGGTTCAACCAGGACGGGTGGAACCCCGACAACTACGCGGGTGCCGGGCCTGTCGAGTCGTTCGTCCAGACGGTCGACTCCCTCGAACCTGACAAGACCACGCTGATGTACGGCCTGCTGCTGCCGCTAGCCGTGCTCCTGAACGCCGCCTTCATACTGTTCGTGGCGAGGCGTCCTGTGCGCGAACCGTCGCCGACTGGCAACTGAGTGGCGCACACGCGGTCACGCGCGAGGCGGCGGATCCTCGAGCGCGTGACCGCGTGCCCTCCCCAACGTCAGAAGATACGACCGTTTGGCCCCAACGTGACCAAACGTCAGGTTATTGGCCAGGATTTGGCAACTCATGCCCACCACTGCGCACCCCGACAGCCCTCATTCGGCGCATTGACAATTCGCAATTCGGCCGCGTCTGGTCAATTCCGAGCTGGACCGACTATTGTGCCAGCAAACAGCAGAAAGAGCACCGAAAGCACGCTCACCAAGCCTCTGACCAGCACAGATGCCAGGTGTGCGATTCAATGACAGAAAGTGGACAGGACAATGTCATCTCCCATGGAGGGCGCTGGACCCATTCCGGGGTCGTCCGGCGCCGATCGCCGGGAGTGGATAGCCGCTCGTACTCGTGCCGGTCTCGCCGCGCGGACCGCGCGCGCCCGGCAGAGCGGTGGGCCTGACCGCGCCGTTCTCGATGCCCTGCAGGCTCACCGGCGGGTTGTCCGGGAGCAGCAACGACAGCACGCCGTGCGAGGAGTGCGGGGGAAGCACATGAGTGACCGGGATTTCGTCCACATCGGACACATCAGAGACGTCAGCGAGGTCCTGCGGCTCCTCGACGAGCTGCGCGAGGATCTGAACGACGCCAAGGCTCCGACGTCGACCATCGAGACCATCGACGATCTGCGGGTCGAGGCGCGCAAACCCAAGCCCAGCAAGGACATCACGGCCGTCCTGATGGAACGGCTGGCCGACCGCGGGCTCGGCGAGCAGATGAGAGAGCTGGAGAAAGCCTTCGACGTGCTGTTCTAGGAGACGCGGCGGGCGGTCGCGAAACGGGGGCGTCCGGCCAGATCAAGATGGTCAGCCACGTCCGTCAGAACCCGGCGCGCCGAGAGCAGCGCCGGCACGGACTCGCCCTGCGTGTCGTCGTGCTCGATCCCGACGAAGCCGCCGGGCCGCAGCCACCGGGCGGCAGCGGAGACGACGTGCCGGATCACGTCCAGGCCATCCGCGCCGGAGAACACCGCGTGGTGCGGATCGTGCACGCCGACCTCGGGCTGCACCTCGACACCCTCTGGCACGTAAGGCGGATTGCACACCACGAGGTCCACCAGACCGTCCAAATCGGACAGCAGCGAAGGATCCGTGGCGTCGCCGGAGTGCAGCAGAATCGGCGTGTCACCGGCAGCGACACGAAGATCGGAGTTGCGGCGCGTCCAGGCGAGCGCTTGCGGGTCGATCTCCACCGCGTGCACGACGGCGTCCGGGCGGGCGGCGGCGATCGACAACGCCAGAGCGCCCGAGCCGGTGCAGAGGTCGACGACCACGGGTGAGGAAACGCCGACGAGCGCCTTCAGGCCCCACTCCATCAGCAGTTCGGTCTCCGGGCGCGGCACGAACACCCCCGGCCCGACCTCGACGGAGATCGAACCCATCGGAGCCCAGCCGAGGATGTGCTGCAGCGGAATGCGCGAGGCCCGCACCAGGACGAGCTTGTGCAGCTGGTCGATCACCGGCGGATCGACCAGCGGGATGAGCGGCAGCCGGCCGCGTTCGACCCCGAGCACGTGCGCGGCCAGGTACTCCGCGTCGACGCGCGGACTGTCCACCCCCGCGTCGGAGAGGATCTTGGCCGCCTCGGAGATCGCGAGACGGAGCGGCTGCCGGTTCATCATCAGCGCAAAGTTATCTCAGAAGTTGATCATGTGCCCGGCCAGGCCGTGCACCGCTTCCTTCACGGCCTCGGACAGGGTCGGGTGCGCGTGGACGTTGCGGGCGACCTCGTGGACGGTGAGGTCCCACTGCTGCGCCAAAGTCAGCTCTGGCAGGAGTTCGGTGGCCTCGGGGCCGATGATGTGGCCACCGAGCAGCTCGCCGTGCTTGCCGTCGCTGATCAGCTTCACGAAGCCGCCGGGGTCGGCCAGGCCGTGCGCCTTGCCGTTCGCGGTGAACGGGAACTTCGCGACCTGGACGTCGTAGCCCTTCTCGCGGGCCTGCGCCTCGGTGTAGCCGAACGACGCGATCTGCGGCTGGCAGAACGTCGCCCGCGGGATCATCACGTAGTCGAGCTCCATCGTCTCGGCACCCGCGATGGTCTCGGCGGCGATGACGCCCATCGACTCGGCGGTGTGCGCGAGCATCAGCTTCGCGGTGACGTCACCGATGGCGAAGATGTGCGGCACGGACGTGCGGCCGCGGCCGTCGATGTCGATCGCGCCGCGGTCGGTCAGCTTCACGCCGGTGTTCTCCAGGCCGTAGCCCTCGACGCGCGGCACGAAACCGATGGCCTGCATGACCTTGTCGGCTTCCAGCACTTCCTGAGCGCCGTTCTTCGACACCGTCACGCGGACCCTCGGACCCGACTCGTCGATCGACTCGACGCGGGTGCCGACGCGCACGTCGACGCCCAGCTTCTTGTAGCGCTTGAGCAGCTCGGCGGACACCTCTTCGTCCTCGAGCGGCACCATCCGGTCGAGGAACTCGACGATGGTGACCTTCACGCCGTAGTTGTGCATGACGTAGGCGAACTCGACGCCGATCGCGCCCGCACCGGCGATGATGATCGACTCGGGCAGCTGCTCGGTCATGATCTGCTCTTCGTAGGTCACGACGCGGTCGGACTTCTGCGTGTTCGGCAGCATCCGGGTCGTGGCGCCCACGGCGATGATCGCGTGGCCGAAGGTGATCGTCTCGTCCCCGACGGTCAGCGTGTGGTCGTCGGTGAAGTCGGCCCACCCGTTGTACTCGGTGATGCCGTTCTTCTTCATGAGGAAGTGCACGCCCTTGACGCGGCCGTCCGCGACCTTGCGGCTGCGCTGCCACGCGGCGCCGTAGTCGAAGCTGACGGTGCCCTCGACGTTGATGCCGAACGTCTTCTGCTCGTGCGTGAAGATGTGCGCGAGCTCAGCGTTGCGCAGCAGCGCCTTCGACGGGATGCAGCCGACGTTCAGGCAGACGCCGCCCCAGTACTTCTCCTCGACGATGGCGGTCTTCAGCCCGAGCTGAGCCGCACGGATCGCGGCGACGTACCCGCCGGGACCCGCACCCACGACCACGACATCAAAGTGTGCGCTCATAAGCACACCCTAGGTCCCGAGCTGCTCCTGCAAGAACTCAACCGTCCGTTTCCAAGCGTTCGCCTGAGCGTGCGCTGTGGCCTGCGGAACACCACCACCCGAGAAGGTGACACCAGGCCCCGGATAGGTCACCTCGGTAGCCGGACGGTACGGCGGGGCCGCGATCAGGTGTCCTGCCTCGGGATACACGACGTGCTCGAACGGGAACGGGTGCTCGTGATCCTTCAGCCGCCGCATCGCGACGTCGCTCAGCTCGGTCGACGGCCACCCGTCGTCGTGCCCGGACGAGATGAGCAACACACCCCCGACGATGTTCTCGACGCGGATCTCGGTGTCCTCGGGAATGCCGTCCGACGTGTCGAAAGCGAGCCGCAACGGCACCGGTTCACCGTTGACGATCTTCGACCGCAGCTCGCCGCCCACGTAGTACGGCAGGTACGGCAGCGGCTCGCCCTTCAAGGTCCACGACGCCGCGTCGTGCTGGAGGATCTGCAGCAGGTTCGCACCGGGCCCGATCCCCTGCGTCACCACACCGCTGCCCACCACGCTCACCACGGCCCTGATCTGCGGGAACGTCGCAGCAACCAGCAACGCCAGCTCACCACCGCGCGAGCCACCGATGACGCCGATCTCGCCGCAGCGTTCGGAGAGGTACTCGATCGCCGTGCCGAAGTACTCGAGCGGGATGTCCACGAGGTGCTCAGGCAGGTCCTTCATGCCGAAGTAGCCGAGCGCGAACGCCACGAACCCGTGCGCGGCCAGCAACGCCGCGTCCGACTCGTGCAGCCCGCCCTCTGACCCGCCGAGCACGATCACGCCCGGCAGCTCGGCGCCGTCGTCCTCAGGGGCGAACAGCGTGCCCACGAGCCCGTTCTCCCGCACCTCGACGCGCTCGACGCCCTCGGGCACGGTCAACCGTTCGAGGAGGCGGTCACCCACGCCCTCCACCGACAGGCACATTGGGCTCGGCTTGCCCCCGGTGCGCTCCATCGACCAGAACAACCCCATCGGGTCAACGCCGCGATAGCTGCCGTCCACCGGCGCGTGCCTGGTCAGGTCGACGACACCGCGGTCATCGGCCGTGAAGACGGCATGGGACGCACGGTCGCCTGTGGACAGTTGAACGGTGATCTCGTTGCCGGGCTTCAGCCCCACGACGACGATGTCGACCGGTTGGTCGAGAGGCGCTATCTGTGGATTCACCAGGATCTCGGCCACAACGCGCCCCTCTCACGTCGGTTTACCCGCCTGCGAGCCGTTCTGCCCGGTCGGCGGCGGCCAGCGCGTCCACCACCGCGTCCAGGTCACCGTCGAGCACCTGGTCCAGGTTATGCGCTTTGTACCCAACCCGGTGATCAGAAATTCGCGATTCGGGGAAGTTGTAGGTCCTCACCCGTTCACTCCGGTCAACGGTCCGGATCTGGGTGCGACGCGCGTCGCTCTGCTCCTGCGCCTTCTGCTCCTCGGCGAGAGCCACCAGACGGCTCTGGAGGACCTGCATGGCGCGGGCCTTGTTCTGCAACTGGCTGCGCTCGTTCTGGCAGGACGTGACGATCCCGGTGGGCAGGTGCGTGATGCGCACCGCGGAGTCGGTGGTGTTGACCGACTGCCCGCCCTTGCCGCTCGACCGGTAGACGTCGATGCGCAGGTCCTTCTCGTCGATCTCGACCTCGGCGGTCTCCTCGGTCTCCGGGAAGACCAGAACACCGGCCGCGGACGTGTGAATGCGCCCCTGGGACTCCGTGACGGGCACGCGCTGCACCCGGTGCACGCCGCCCTCCCACTTCAGCCGGCTCCACACCCCGTCCGGCGTGGCGGACTTGGTCTTGATGGACACCGTGACGTCCTTGAACCCACCCAGGTCCGAGTCCGTCCCGTCGAGCATCTCGACCTTCCACCCGTGCCGCTCCGCATACCGCGTGTACATGCGCAGCAGATCGCCGGCGAACAGCGCGGACTCCTCGCCGCCCTCGCCGGACTTGATCTCGAGCAGCACGTCGTCCCCGTCGTGCGGGTCACGCGGCAACAACAGCTCGGTGAGCTTCTCCTCCAGCTTCGGGAGCTGCTCCTCGAGCTGCTCGACCTCTTCCTGGAAGCCCTTGTCCTCGGCCGCGAGCTCCTTGGCGGCCTCGAGGTCACTCTTCGCCTGCTCGATCTCCCTGGCCGTCTTCACGATGGGCCCGAGCTGGGCGTACCGCTTGCCGAGCTTGCGCGCGCCCGCCTGGTCAGCGTGCACGGCGGGGTCGGCGAGCTTCTTCTCGAGCTCGTCGTACTCGGCGAGCAGACTGTCCAGCGACTGCGACACTTCAGGACTCCCTCGTAGTGGCCTGCAAGACGGCAAACGGCGCCTGCCCCGGCAAATTTGCCGAGGTCAGGCGCCGTTGAAGCAGCTACTTGTTGCGCTTGCCGTAACGCGCCTCGAAGCGCGCGACGCGACCGCCGGTGTCCAGGATGCGCTGCTTGCCCGTGTAGAACGGGTGGCAGTTCGAGCACATCTCGACGCGAACCTCGGTCGCCGAGGTGGTGCTGCGCGTGGTGAAGGCGTTGCCGCAGCTGCACGTCACCTCGGTGACGGTGTACTCCGGGTGGATTCCAGTCTTCAAGATCTTGTCCCTTTCAAGGATGGCCGCCGGGTCCCAGTTGGTGAACGGGTGAACCGGAGCCGGACTCGACCATTTAGTTTGCCAGACGCTTCAACACCAGCAAAAACGCGGTTGTTCCCGAGCCCTCCACAGCACCTCACAGGTGGCAGAAGTCACAACCACTTAACGTCCCTGATACGCCGTTCGGCGCAAGGTGCAGCCGTTCGGCCACATACGGCTCCGTGTTGTTGGTGAGCGTCCATCACACTGTGTGCCGTGTTCTGCACTGCCGAGCGGCCCGTGAGCCAGCGCCTGTGGCTGGCCGTGCCGTTCCTCTTCTCTTTCGCCGTGTTCGGCCTGATGGGGTCGGCGGGCCTGATCACCGCGTCCTGGACCACGGTGCCGCTGTCACCGGTCGTGTCCGGCGCGGGCGTGGCGGTGGCGGCCGCCGTGTCGAGCGGCGTGCGGTGGAAGCGCCCGTGGCAGCGAATCTGGCTGCGCTGGCCGTACCTGGCAGCAGTCCTGGCGTTCGGCGTCGTGGTGGGCGCAGTGGAGATCCCCGCGCTGGTCACCACGGTGGTGGGTTTGCCGGTGCTACTGGGCCTGGTGTTCCAGTGCCTGGTGCAGAACGACGAGAGCCAGCCAGCCTCGAACTGCCGCTGACCCCTCGGGTGTGGCTCGCTCCGGTGCGACTCGTGACGGGACCCACCGGACCGCACCACCTACGCAACGCGCAGCCGCCCTGAGCAACAGGCG
>NZ_JYJG01000133.1 GCF_000955955.1 Lentzea aerocolonigenes | reverse complement strand
GGAACTCCCGCAGGTCCGTGGCTGCGGACCCTTGGAATCAACCGTCTAGTTGTGGCAACGCTGACCGTTGAGGTCGAGGAGCGCCTGCCGGAGCTTGCCGTCCACCACCCCGAAGACGAACGTCGCGTTCGGGTTGTTGTCGGCCTTGGCGACGTAGCTGTAGTTCGGCCCGATCGGCTCGAGGTTGGTGTACTCGGCCTTGAGCTTGGCCTCGGTCGCGCCCTTGCCAACGCCGTCGGACGACATGGCCGGTGTGAAACTGATGGTCACGACACCTTGAGTCTTGGAAATCCACGTGCGTTCTCCGGTGCCGAGGATTTCGTGGGTCGAGCACTCGGCATTCGGGTCGTCGTCCTCGTCCCTGCTGATCAGTCCGGTGTCGCGCGCCTGCTGCAGCGACATGCCCAGCTTGAGCTTGCCGTAGCCGAACGAGCCGATCACTGGCTTCTCCGGCGCCGCGGGCGGGTTCGTGACGGTCTGGGTCACGACCTCGGTCACCACAGGCGGCGCCGGGTTGGAAGTTGGCTGTGCGGAGTTGGAGGCCGCCGGTGGCGAGTCCTCCTTCGGCGACTGCGGAGTGGACGTGCAGGCCGCCAGAGCGAGAGCGGCGGCAGCGGTGACGAGGATGAGCGAGCGGTTCATTTCAGGTCCCCCCAGGACTTGTTGTTCGTCGTTGAACCAATGCGTTGGTACCCGCCGCACCCCCAGTGGGGCGGGTACCAACGGGGTCAGAGGAAAGCCATCGAGCAGTAGACGTCGTTCGCGCCGATCTTGATCTTGGTGACCTTGTCCGCCTCACCGAACCGCTCGTTGGTCAGTTCACCGAGGAAGGCGTAGTGGGCGTTGGCGTCGATGGACACCGACCAGCCGGCGCGGTACTCGGAGGCGGCAGGGTAGGCCTTCCGCACGTCGCCGAAGGTCGAGCCGACGCCGATGCCCTTGGACGTCTTGGCCTGCGAGGGCAGGGTGATGCGCTCGATGCCGTACTTCTTGGAGACCGCGATCCTGTCGTCGGCCACGCACTCGGCTTCGGCAGCGTTCTCCCAAGTCAGGGTGGTCAGGCCGGCGGCGCGGGCCTCCTCGAGCGTCATGCCCAGCTTGAGCG
>NZ_JYJG01000132.1 GCF_000955955.1 Lentzea aerocolonigenes | reverse complement strand
CCCAGCTTGAGCGAGCCGTAGCCGATGCGGCTGTCGGTCTTCGTGACGGCCTGCGGCGGTGGGTCGGCCACGGGCTGCGTCGCGACCTCGGTGACCACCGGCGCGGTGGGCGACGAGACCGTGGGTGAGGACGTGGGCGTCGGTGCGGAGCTGCTGTTCGCGGTGGTCGAGCACGCGGACAGAGCGAGAGCCGCGGCGGCGCTGACGAGGATGAGCGAGCGGTTCACGGTGGGTCCCCCAGGACTTGGTTCGTTCGTGTTCGACGCTGCCAACTCTGGCTGGCAGACCTGCAAGAAACCTCCAAGTGGCCTGCAAGCCCCTGCAGGCCGCCTGGAAGTGGTGTCGCACCCGCCCCACCCCCCAGCGGAGCGGGTACGACGGCCTCAGCGGAGATCCACCATCGCGCAGTCGGCTCCGTCCGCGATGATCTTGATGGCGATGACCTCGTCGGTGTCCGCGAAGTACATGCTCTTGGCCTTGCTGTAGCTGATGAACCCGTAGCCGGCGTGGTCACCCAGCCGCGCCTCGAAGCCGTCGCGGTACTCCTTGGCGCCGGAGTAGGCCCTCTTCACGTCGGCGATGGTCGAGCCGACACCGATGCCCTTGGACGTCTTCGCATCGGCGGGAAGCTTGATCAGAACCAGCCCGAGCTTCTGCGAGACCACGACGTCCTTGCTCACCCAGCACCCTTCGCGTTCCTCCGAACCGAAGTCCGCGGGGGCCATTCCGGTGGCCTTGACCTCGTCGAGCGTCATGCCCAG
>NZ_JYJG01000131.1 GCF_000955955.1 Lentzea aerocolonigenes | reverse complement strand
GCCTTGACCTCGTCGAGCGTCATGCCCAGCTTGAGCGCGCCGTAGCCGATGCGGTTGTCGACCTTGACCACGGCCTGCGGCTGCGGCTGGTTGGTCACCGTCTGCGTCACGACCGAGGTCACGGCCACAGGAGGTGGCGGCGAGGACGTCTCCGAGGTCGGAGCGGACGACGACGACGTCGCCGGCGCGGCGTTGTTCTTCGGCGCCGGCGTGGACGTGCACGCGGTCATTGCGCCGACGGCGACTGCGGCGACGAGTGCGATTTTGATCGAGCTGTTCATTTCTGTACCCCCAGGATTGTTCTCATTTTCGAGACACCCATAAAGACGTCGACACCATCCGGGGGTTGCAAACTCGAACGTCACAGAAAAGTCACGGAGAACAACTGAATTCCGGGCACGACAAATACCCCCGCAGTGCAGGGGAACAAACGGACCGAAGCCTGCCTGACCGACCTTCAAAAAACCTCTAAGCGTCCTGTAGACGCCGACGAGCTGCATGAAGAGGCACTGAGGTCCCGCCGCACCCCCAAGAGCGGCGGGACCTCAGCAAGATCAAATGATCAGTAACCGGGACAGTCGCTGGAGTTCAGACGCATTCGAACGGCCGTGACCGCGGCGCCGTCGGTTTCGAAGATGTACGACCATTTGGGTGTCGCGGCCATTTCCACGCGCAGTCCGGAACCGCTCTGCGTGGCGGTCGGGTAGGCGGCCTTCACGTCGGCCACGCTCGTGCCGACGGTGACACCCTTGCTCGTCTTGGCGTAGCTCGGCAGGGTGAGCCACACGATTCCCCTGGCGGGCGAGATGATCGCGGCGTTGGGGTCCGGCACGCTCTTCGTGGCGTACGCGGTGCACTTGCCCTGCGGGTCGGCCGCGCTGCCCGGTTCGACCAGCGATCCGGTCTTCAACGCGTCCGCCTCGGTCATCCCCAGCGCGAGCCCGTCCACCTTGCTCGGTTGTTCCGACGGAGGCGGTGGCGGCAGCGGGGTGGTCGTGCGCGGCTTGGTCGAGGTACCCGGATTGGGGTTGCCGGTGCCGGGGTTGCCCGAGCTGGGGTTCGACGGCGGAGCCGGGACCGTCACGACGGAGGTCGAGTAGACGGTGCTGGTCGACGGCGGGGTCGAGGAGGTCGACGCCACCGAGGTCGGCAGCAGTTCGTCCGCCGTGTGGTCGCCCGACGAGCGCAGCTGGGTCAGCCCGACTCCGGCACCGACCAGGGTCACCACGGCGAACGCGGTGGACACGGCTGAGCGCCGTCGTCGCCTGCGGTCCGCGCCGCGAAGCACCGCGTCGGTGGCGTCCGGAGTCGCGTGGACGTCCAGCCGATCGTCGCTGAAGAGCCTGCGCAGCTCGTCGTCGAGGTCGTCGTCCACCGGTCAGTCCCTTCCCAGGCGTGTCCGGAGACTCGCCATCGCCTTGCTGCTCTGGCTCTTCACGGTGCCGCACGAGATGCCGAGCGCGTTCGCGATCTCGGCCTCGGAGAGGTTCTCGTAGTAGCGCAGCACGATCACCGCGCGCTGCCGTGGCGGCAGTTCGCGCAGTGCTTGCCAGAGCGGTTCGTTTTCGAGCCTGCTCAGCTCGGGAGCCACGACACCGCTGTCGGGCAGGTCGGCCACGAGGTTCTCGCGACGGCGACGGCGCCAGATGCTGATGTGCGTGTTGGCCATCGCCCTGCGGACGTACGCGAGCGGGTCGTCACCCTTTCGCTGCACCGCCACCCAGCGCGAGCCGACCTTCTCCAGCACCGACTGCACGAGGTCGGCCGCGTCGTGCGGGTTTCCGGTCAGTGCATGGCCATAACGCAGAAGTCCGGGCATCGACATGCGCACGAACTCCGCGAAATCCCCCACGGCTTCCGCTCTTCCTCCGCCGCGTTCGGCGGCCAACTCCAGCTGCAGCACCGCCGTCACGGCACGCTCCCTCCCCGAAGCGACAACTGGCTTCAGGAAGTCCACGCACGAGTGAGCGGGACGGTTGCCTCACTCAATCACAGAACAGCAACGGCCTCTGGCAGAACGAACGAACCGTCAGGCTCGCACGGGAACTCGTGCACCTCAACCACCGCCGCGACCGGGATTTGCCCGTAGACGTGCGGGAACCACAGCGGCGAGTCCGCCACCGCCTCCCACCGCACCGGCACGTCGAGTACCTGAGGGTCGATCACGAGCAACAGCAGCCCGCTCTGCCCGCGGAAGAACTTGCCCGCCGTCACGTGCACGACGCCGCGGTCCGAGCAGTGCACGAACTCCTCGCCGTCGGGCGCGATCGAACCGGCCGACTGGGCAGCGGCCCAGCCGGCCTTCGAGATGATGTGGGTCAGCACTTATCCACAGCTCCCTGTGTACAACCTTGTGGACAACGCTGTGGACAGCGTTCCGGCCACCTCTAGCGCAGGGTGATCTGACGGCCCCGGAGACCATCGCGAGCACGGCGCTCGGCGTCGGTCAGCGGCTCGTCGGACGCCAGCGCCTCCAGCAGTCGCTTGCCCAGCGCCTCGGCCGGCTCGGCCCACTCGCGGGCGTGCATCTCGCGGTCGAGGTCCCACACGGGCACGAGCAGGCCATGCGCGCGGAACGAACCGGCGTACCGCGAGCCCTCGCCCAGGTCCAGCTCACCGCGGGCGGCCAGGCGCGCCATCGCGGGCACCAGCTTCTCCTCCGGCTCCGGACGGACCCAGCGCAGGTGCGCCTTGTCGCCCGCGTCGACCCAGTAGGCGGCCTTCACGCCGGGCGCGTCGAGGCGCTCGGTCGGCAGGATCGCGGCGTTCGCGCGCTCCAGCGACAGCGCGACGTCACCCGTCGGCTCGGTGCCCTCCGGCATCCACCACACGAAGTCGGTGTGCAGCACGGGGACGATCTCGGCCTCGGGGTCGAGCAGGTCCTGCAGGCGGCCGGGGTTCGTGCCGTCCTCGGGACCGACGACCGGGAGCACATCGCCGGTCTTCGCCTGCTGCGCCCACTGCAGCGCCCGCGCGAGGTCGCGGCTGATGTCGCCGGACCGCGTCTGCACCTGCAGGCCCACGAACGGCACGTCGTCGCCGCGGATCAGCCCGGCGGCGGCCATCGGCAGCACCGTGGCCAGCGTGACCTCGCGACCGTCCTTGACCGGCAGCTTCGCGATCGCCGACGGCACGAACTCACGCAGCGCGATCAGCTCGCACTCGGCGGCCAGGCCCTCGAACGGCCGGGACACGATCACGTCGGTCGCGCCGCCGGGTGCGCCGTGGCAGGCCTTGTAGCGCTTGCCGGACCCGCACGGGCAGGGCTGCTTCGGGTTGATCCCGTCCTTCGGTGCGTCCTTGACCGCGGTCCGCTTGGCCACCTCGGCCCCTCCTCAAAGTTCAGGCTTGGTCAGGTCGCCAAGTTAGCCGTCAGCAGGCGGCGGGTGTTCGCCGGGGCGTTCGTCGCGAGGTAGCGGACCCCCAGGTCACGGCACAACGCGACGTCCTCCGCGCTGTCGACCGTCCACACGTACGTGTCGTGCCCCGCGCGCCTCGCCCGATCGACGTAACCGGGGTCGTTCCTGAGCACGTGCACACCGGGTCCGGTGTAGTCCGCGAACGACGGCAGCGCGCCGCTGCGGTACCGGCCGAGGCGGTCGAGCAGCAGCACCGTGCGGATGTCCGGCGCCTGGTCGCGGAACGCCTTCACCGCGGTCGGCGAGAACGACATCATGATGATCTGGGAGTCGAGCTTGTGCTTCTTCAGCGCCTCGACGAGCTTGCGTTCGACCTCGTTGCGGTACCGGACCGGGTGCTTGGTCTCGATGAAGAGCTGCACGTTCGTGCCCTTGACCAGGTCCAGCAGCTCGTCGAGCACGAGCAGTCCGGCCGGCTGACCGTGTGCGTGCCAGCTGCCGTAGTCGAACTGCCGCAGTTCGCTGAGCGAGAGCGCACTGACGGTGCCGCGGCCGTTGGACGTGCGGGCGAGCGTGCGGTCGTGCACACACACGATCTCGCCGTCCTTCGACAGCCTGATGTCGCACTCGAGCCCGTCCGCTCCCTCTTGGAGTGCGAGCTCGTACGCGCCGAGGGTGTGCTCAGGGCGGTCGGTGGAGGCACCGCGGTGGGCGACAACGGAAGGTAGCTGCACAAGTACGAACGATAGTTCCCGCGCAACAATTTGAGTCATCAATCAAATGGACGTGGACGAAACGCGATACGCCACTTACCGTCCCGCCTTGTGACGTTCGACCAGCGCGATCCCGCGTTCATCTCCGACCCGTACCCGGCCTTCGCCGCCCTGCGCGAAGCCGGTGAGGTGCATCACCACGAGCAGATGGGCGTCGCCGTCGCCGTCTCGCACGCCGCCTGTTCGGCAGTCCTGCGGCACCGCTCGCTCGGCCGGATCTGGTCGGACGTGAAGCCGGTCGAGCAGTTCATGGCGTTCAACCTGCTGCACCGCAACTCGCTGCTGGAGAACGAGCCGCCCACGCACACCCGCCTGCGCCGCCTGGTCGCCGCCGCGTTCGGCCGCGGCCACGTCGAGCGCCTCCGCCCGTGGGTCGCGGACCTCGCCGACCGCCTGGTCGACGAACTGGTCGCGAAGATCAGCGACCAGGGCCAGGCCGACCTGCTCGCCCACGTCGCCGCGCCGCTGCCGGTCGAGGTGATCGCCGAACTGCTCGGCGTGCCCCAGCAGGACCGCTACCTGCTGCAGCCGTGGTCCAACGCCATCGTGAAGATGTACGAGTACGGCCTGCCCGCCGAGCAGCAGGAGGCCGCCGAACGCGCCGCCGCCGAGTTCGTCGCCTACCTGCGCGAGCTGATCGCGCTGCGCCGCGTCACGCCCGGCTCGGACCTGGTGTCCGACCTGGTCGCCGTGACCGACACCGACGGCGCCCGGCTCACCGAGGACGAGCTGGTCGCCACCGCGGTGCTGCTGCTGATGGCCGGCCACGAGGCCACGGTCAACGTCATCGGCAACGGCGTCTTCGCCCTGATGCGCCACCGCTCGCAGTGGGAACGCCTCTCGTCGCCCGCGATCATGCCCACCGCCGTCGAGGAGCTCATCCGGTACGACTCGCCGCTGCAGCTCTTCGAACGCACCGCCACCGAACGCGTGGAGATCGCCGGCCACGTCATCGAGCCGGGCCAGAAGATCGCCGCGCTGCTCGGTGCCGCCGCCCGCGACCCGTTGGTCTTCGAGGAACCCGATGCCCTCGACGTCGGCCGCGAGAAGAACCAGCACCTCGGGTTCGGCATGGGCATCCACTACTGCCTGGGCGCACCGCTGGCCCGCATCGAGGTGGAGGCGGCGCTGTCGTCGTTGCACCGCAAGCTGCCCGGCGCGGTGCTGGCCGAGGAACCCGACCGGCGCGCGGAGTTCGTGATCCGCGGGCTGCACTCGCTGGTGCTCGCCGCGGGCTAACGCGGGTAGCGCCTGGGAAGCTTGAAACCGCGCTCCTTCAGGACGTTCCGCAGCCGGTCCGGGTAGTCGGTGATCAGGCCGTCGGCCCCGGTGTCGATGATCTCGTGCATGCGAGGCACGTCGTCCACGGTCCACGGGATGACGACGAGGCCTTCCCGGTGGGCTTCGGCGACCAGTTCCTTCGTGACCATCGTGTGCACGGGCGACAAGGCCTTCGCGCCGAAGCTGCGGACCGCCTTCGCGACGCTGCCGCCGAAGTCGTCCAGGTTCAGGCCGCCGGTCCACGGCGAACCGGGCCGCAGGAACTCCGGCTGCGTGAGGGCGACCAGCGGCAGGCGCGGCTCGACCTCGCGCATCCGCATCAGCGTGCCCCAGTCGAACGACTGGATGGTCACGTTGTTCAGGAAGCCGCTTCGCCGGATCTCCCGGACGGCGCGCTGCACGAACTGCTCGCGCGGCGCGGTCTCGTGCGGTGCGGCGGCTTCGACCTTGGTCTCGATGTTGAAGCGGATGCCCCACGCGCGGTGCTTGCGCGCCAGGTCGAACAGCTCGGCCAGGGTGGGCATCCTCGCGCCCGGCGAGAGTTCCTGGTCCGGGTACTGCGACCACCGCGTGCTGCCGCAGTCGAGGGTGCGGACCTGCGCGAACGTCAGGTCCTTCACGTACTTGCCGGCGTAGGGGAAGTCGGGGTCACCGGGGAACGCGGGCTTCGTGTCGAGGCACTTGTCCGGGTTCGTCCTGCGGTCGTGGGTGATGACCTCACGGCCGTCCCTGGTGATCTGCAGGTCGAGCTCCAGCGTGGTGACGCCGAGTTCGAGTGCCTTGCCGAACGCCTTGAGCGTGCTCTCGACCGTGAGGCCGATGCCGCCGCGGTGGGCCTGCAGGTCGAATTCCCGGTGGTGCGCCTGAGCCGCGCCTGGTGTGGCCATTGCGATCACCAGAGCCCCGATGAGTGTCCGCATCCACCCAACCTGGCACTCACCAGCAGCGCCCGGAAGGTCCTTGAGGACGAACGTCGCCTGAACAGATCAACGGGGCGAGCCGGACGCGCGGAATGACCGCAGCGGGGGCTCGGGAGCGTCCTTCACCTCGAGGACGCGCATCAACCGCACGGACGCGGCGTCGACCGGCAGCAGCAGCGTGGTGATCCGCCGGACGACCAGCGCCGTCGTCACCGCCACACCCGCCATCACCAGGTCGCTCAACGCGTGCAGCAGCACTCCGTCGGCCAGCGCCTGCGTGCTCTCCCGGAACGACCACAGGACCGTGATCACGAACATCAGCCCGGACCCTGCCCAGAAGCCCCACCACCAACGCAGCAGCTTCGACGGCTGGGGACGTTCGCCGGCCGGCCTGCGCGCCACGGCGTGTTCGAGCTCGGCGAGCACCGAACCGGGCACGACGAGGTTCATGCCGGGCACGACCAGCCCGACCAGGGCCTGTTCGTCCGAACGGGACGGGCCGTAGCCCACGAGAGAAGCGGCCACGTTGCGCGCGCGCCGCACCCACATCAGCGTGAGGACCAGCGACAGCAGACAGCCGACGATCATGATCACCGAGGACGTCACCACCAGCGCGTCCGACGCGCTGACGACGCCCGCGGAGAGCGCGCCGTAGCGGCTCAGCGCGACCAAGACGTACCGCCAGACCTCGGACAACGCGGCCCAGACCGCGACCGCGCCGAGCAGCCAGAGCGAGTTCTGCGCGGTCTTGCCGAGGCGCCGCACGCCGTCGACCGAGTCGGCCTGCTCGACCGTGCCGGGCACCGCCGTCGGCCAGCGCCACGCCAGCAGCGGGAAACCCCAGCGCGGCGGGACCGGGTAGTTCGGCGGGCCGCCGTAGGACAGCCGCTGCGACCGCCGCGAGGGCTGCGGGTACGCACCGGGTGGCGGAGTGGCCACCCAGTCCACGCGCATCGGCTGCAACGGCTGCACGATCAGATGACCTCGGGTTCCATGCCGTCGACGCCGCCCTCGAGCGGGCGACCGTGCGCGTCCCAGTGCTGCATGCCGCCCTCGACGTTGACGGCCTCCCAGCCGTTCTCGTTGAGGTACTGGGTCACGCGGGCGGAACGGCCACCGGCGCGGCACACGACGTAGAGCTGCACGTCGTTCGGCACCTCGTCGAGGCGCGCGCCGATCTCGCTCATGGGGATGTGCAGCGCGCCGGGCGCATGGCCCGCGTCCCACTCGTCCTGCTCGCGCACGTCCAGCAGGACGGCGTCTTCCGGCAGCACGGCGGGAACGTCAGCGATCTCCACGCTTGGAACAGTCACGCCCTAGATGTTGCCATGCCGGAGGTTGCACGGACGTGAGCCTCCGGCACGGCACACCCTCAGGCCACCCCCGCGATGGCGGGCCCGAGACTCGCGAACTCCGCCTCGGTCAACGGCAGAGTCGGTCTCGTGACGCGGCCGGCGCTGTTCACACCGGCGTTGAGCTGCTCGACGCGGAAGACCTTGCCGTCCGGCCGGAAGACGTAGAGGACCTGGATGGTCGACTGTTCCGGCACGTTCGTGCGCGCGTCGTTGAGCTGGTAGACGGTGCCGTCCGAATCGACGGACCGCAGTGGCGGGTCGCAGGTGCCGGCCGCCCACACCGCGTCGTCCGCCGCGGCGACGGGGCTGCCGGTGAACGAGCCCACAGCGAGCCGGACCGTGCCTGCGCCGACGCTGTCCCTGATCTCGACCTTGAACACGTCGGCGACGTCCTCGACCAGGCTGGAGTCCACCAGCGCGCTCGGGACCAGGTCCGCGATCCGGCTGCGCCAGGCCCGCATCTTGTCGTTGGACAGGCGCTCCTTCCCCACTGTCGGCGCTCTCCAGCCGCCGCACGCGATCTCGGGGCTCTTCGGGTCCAGCAGGGTTCGCCGCGGCAGGTTCACGCGTGGCCAGTCGAGGTTGTGCACGACGACCGCGGGGCCGAGGTCCGGGTCGCCACCCCCGGCTGGGCTTTGCGGCGCCGCGAGGTTCAGCGTCGTGGCACCGACACCGATGCCGGCGACCACCGCGAACACCCCCAGCACGGCACCCGCGCGCTGGGCGAACACCCTGCGGCGGCCGCGCCGGAGCACGTGGTCCAACGTCGTCGTGGGAGGCGGAGCAGGTGTGTCGAGAGCTCCGCGCAGCTTCTCTTCGATGTTCATCAAGCACACTCCGAGGGAATCGGCTCGCCGTACGCCTCGCGGAGCGTCGCCAAACCTCTGGCTGTCTGACTCTTCACGTTGCCGGTCGAACAACCCAGCTCAGCGGCCGTCTGCTCGATCGACAGGTCGTGCACGAACCGCAGGACGAGCGCGGCCCGCTGCTTCGGCGGCACCCGGAGCAGCGCCGCGTTCAGGTGCGCGTCGGGATCGTCGTAGCCGCCGGCGACCCCGCGTTCGGGCAGTTCGGCGACCGGGTCCTCGCGACGACGACGCCTGCTGTCGAGGAACAGGCGCGTCACGATGGTGCGGACGTAGGCCTCCGCTGTTTCGCGCCTGATGCTCGGCCACTTCGCGTACGCCTTCACGAACGCGTTCTGCGCGAGCTCTTCCGCCTCCGACCAGTCGCCGCACAACGCGTACGCGGTGCGCCGGGCCCAGTCGAACCTGCTCGTGAAGAACTCCGAGAACTCCTCGTCCCGTCGCACTCCGGTCCCCCATGCTTTCGCTGCTTCGCGTTGAATACGCGGCCGGCGCCAGCAGGGTTGCACGCACGAAAAACGGGCCGCCCCGAGGGGACGGCCCGTTGTCGTAGAGCAGAACTAGTGCGCGATGGCCTTCTCGGCGCCCGCACCCGTGAGGGAGCGGACCTCCATCTCGGCCTGCTTGACGGGGTCGGCCTTGTCCTTCGACAGGATCGTGCCGATGTAGCCGAGCAGGAACGCGACGGGGATCGAGACGATGCCGGGGTTCGACAGCGGGAACAGGTCGAAGTCGGCGTTCTTGAACATCGAGGTCGGCGTGCCGGAGACGG
This sequence comes from Lentzea aerocolonigenes, assembly GCF_000955955.1. Taxonomy (GTDB): domain Bacteria; phylum Actinomycetota; class Actinomycetes; order Mycobacteriales; family Pseudonocardiaceae; genus Lentzea; species Lentzea aerocolonigenes_A. The sequence continues at coordinate 13,919 of NZ_JYJG01000131.1, read as the reverse complement.
CGGGCGACAGGATGATCAGGGTGATCGTCACGATCAGACCGCCGTAGATGCTCCACAGCGCGCCCGAGGTGTTGAACCTCTTCCAGAACAGCGAGTAGAGGATCGTCGGCAGGTTGGCCGAGGCCGCGACCGCGAACGCCAGCGCCACGAGGAACGCGATGTTCTGGCCGTTGGCGATGATGCCGCCGCCGATGGACACGAGGCCGATCACGATCGCGGTGAGGCGGGCGACCTTGACCTCGGAGTCCTTGTCCTCCGCCTGGCCCTTCTTGATGATGTTGGCGTAGATGTCGTGGGCGAACGACGCCGACGCCGTGATCGTCAGTCCGGCGACGACCGCGAGGATGGTCGCGAAGGCGACCGCCGCGATCAGGCCGAGCAGGATCGGGCCACCGAGCTCCAGCGCGAGCAGCGGAGCCGCGGAGTTGGCCTTGCCGGGGGCCTTGTTGATCGCGTCCGGACCGACGAGCGCACCGGCGCCGTAGCCCAGGACCAGCGTGAACAGGTAGAAGATGCCGATCAGCCAGATCGCCCACACGACCGAGCGACGGGCTTCCTTCGCCGTCGGCACGGTGTAGAAGCGCATCAGGATGTGCGGCAGACCCGCCGTGCCGAGGACCAGCGCGAGGGCCAGCGACAGGAAGTCCAGCTGCGTGGTGCCGTTCTTGCCGTACGCGAGGCCGGGACCGAGGAGCTTCTCGCCGACCTTCGGGGCCTTGTCGACCGCGGCACCGAGCAGCGACGACAGGTTGAAGCCGTACTTGCCGAGCACCCAGAAGGTCATGATCGCGGCGCCCGCGATCAGCAGGCACGCCTTGATGATCTGGACCCAGGTCGTGCCCTTCATGCCGCCGATGAGCACGTAGGCGATCATCAGGGCGCCGACCACGGCGATGACGATCGCCTGGCCACCCGTGCCCGTGATGCCGAGCAGCAGGGCCACGAGGCCACCGGCACCGGCCATCTGGGCCAGCAGGTAGAAGAACGAGACGGCCATCGTCGACGTGGCGGCGGCGGCGCGGACCGGACGCTGGCGCATCCGGAAGCTCAGCACGTCGCCCATCGTGTACTTGCCGGTGTTGCGCAGCAGCTCGGCGACCAGCAGCAGCGCGACGAGCCACGCCACCAGGAAGCCGATCGAGTACAGGAAGCCGTCGTAACCGTTGAGGGCGATGGCGCCCGCGATGCCGAGGAACGACGCGGCGGACAGGTAGTCGCCCGCGATCGCGATGCCGTTCTGCGGGCCGGTGAAGGCACGTCCGGCGGCGAGGTAGTCGGCAGCCGTCTTGGTGTTGCGGCTCGCCCGGATGACCACGAACAGCGTGATCAGGACGAAGACACCGAAGATGCTGATGTTGAGGATCGGGCTGGACTCGTTCACTTGCCGTCTCCCTCGATCTCACCGCGGAGCTTCTCCGCCAACGGGTCGAGGTTCTTGTTGGCGTGCCGCACGTACAGCGTCGTGATCACGAACGTCGACACGAACTGCAGCAGGCCGAAGAGGAGCCCGACGTTGATGTTGCCGAACACCTTGGTCGACATGAACCCGTGGGCGTAGTCCGCGAGGAGCACGTACAGCAGGTACCACGCGAGGAACAGCCCGGAGACCGGGAACACGAACTTGCGCAGCCGGTGCTTCAGCTGGGCGAAGTCATCACTTGCCTGTACGTCGACCCACTTCTGCGCATCGGGGGCCGACTCGCTCGGGGTGTGCTCAACGGTGCTCACAGTCCCCTCCTCGCCGTACTCGTCGTAGGTGTCAGCAACGTGACGTGCACGTAATGCCTCCAGGTGCGGTCCTGTTCTTGGTCGAGAACCGTATGGAGACTTGAGTCACTCAGGTAAGACCCCGTTCGGGCCGTTGCGCCAGGCAGTCGGGTGAAGCGACGAACGGTCAGTATGCGTCGACGAACAGCACGCTGCGTGACCAGATTCACCGTTCACCGATTCGAGTGACCAATTTTCACCCATTTGAAACGCTGGTTACTCAGCGCGTTCGACTAGCTCCCCTGCGCTTGTCGTCGGCCTGCCGTGCCTTCTCCTCCGCGGTCCCGAAGCGGGCGATGTCGCGGTCCCGGATGAACCCCAGCGGGTCAGGCGCGTGCAGCCTCAGCAAGATCTGGTTGACGTCCGCCGGGGCCCGTCTGCGGGTCGCCTTGCTGACCACGATCATGGTCATGAACGCGATCGGCACCGTGATCAGCGCTGGTTGGGTGAACACGGTGGGCGCCCAGCGACCGGTGTAGGAGCTGACGACGCTGATCACCTGCGCCGTGATCACCATGCCCCCGCCGACGACGAGACCGCACACTGCGCCCACCCAGGTGAGTCCCCTCCACCAGATGCCGAGGACCAGCAGCGGGCAGAAGGTCGATGCGGCGAGCGCGAAGGACATGGCCACGGTCAGTGACGCATCGGAGCGCGGAAGCAGCAGAGCAAGACCAATTGCGACGAGTCCGGTGAACACGGTTGCCCACCGGAAGTCACGAACCTTGCCCGGCATGATGTCCGTCGAGACCACTCCCGCGACGGAGACGACGAGCCCGGAACTGGTCGAGAGAAACGCCGCGAACGCACCCGCCGCGACGATCGCTCCGAGGATCTGGCCGCCCAGGTTCGGCACCATCGTGCTCGGCAGCATCAGCACCGCCGCGTCCGTCTTCCCGTTCACCAGCAGCTGCGGCAGGTAGAGCCGGGACAGCACGCCCAGCACCGTCGGGAAGATGTAGAAGAGGCCGAGCAGGTAGAGCACGTGCAGTGCCGTGCGACGGGCCGCCTTGCCGTCCGGGTTGGTGTAGAAGCGGACCAGGACGTGCGGCAGGCCCATCGTGCCGAGGAACGTCGCGAAGATCAGCGAGTACGTCCTGAGCAGGTCGGAGATGCCGCCGGTCTGCGGCCGCGTCCAGTCGTGGTTGGTGGTCGGCGAGCCCTCGACCACCGGAACCGGGCTGCCCGCGGCGAACTCCATGACCGTGCCGGGGCTGAGCTCGTAGACCCCGCGGCCCCAGAACACCTTGCCGTCGGCTTCCCTGCCGTCGATCTCGCCGCGCACCTTCAACGTGAGCGGCTCGTCGACCCTGACCTTGATCACCTGCTCGGCCACGGTGATCTTCTCGGCCTGCGGGAACCTGACCACGCCCTCGTCGCTGATCGGCTGCGTGCCGCGGTCCGGCGAGGCCAGGAACACCACGAACAGCACGAACGTCGGCGCGGCGATCGCGAAGAGCTTGCCCCAGTACTGGAACGCCTGCACGAGCGTGATCGCGCGCATGCCGCCGCCGAGCACGTTGATCACCACGATGACCGTGACGATCAAGCCGCCGAACCACGCGGGCAGACCGGTGATCGTCGTCAGCGTGAGGCCCGCGGACTGCAGCTGTGGCACCAGGTAGAGGACACCGATGCAGACCACGAAGAACGTGCTGAAGTGCCGCACGTTCGCCGAGCCCAGCCTGGCCTCGGCGAAGTCGGGCAGCGTGTAGGCGCCGGAGCGTCGCAGCGGCGCGGCGACGAACAGCAGCAGCGCGAGGTATCCGGCGGTGAAGCCGATCGGATACCAGAGCGCGTCGATGCCGTCCTTGAGCACGAGCCCGGCCACGCCGAGGAACGACGCCGCGGACAGGTACTCGCCGGAGATCGCGGCGGCGTTGCGGGTGGCCGGGATCGCCCGGCGCGCCACCAGGAAGTCCGGGGTGGTGTTGGCCTTGCGGGACCCGACGTAGCCGAGCAGGAACGTGACGGCCGCGACCGCGACGATGGCGCTGAGGCTCCAGATGGTGGCGTTCACGTCAGCGGTCGACCATGTTCACGAAGTCGCGCTCGTGCCGTTCGGCCTGCCTGCGGAACACCCAGCCGACCCCGTAGAGGATCGGGAAGGGCGCCAGGCCGAGCACGAGCCACGGGATGCCGATGCCGAGGATCTTGAGGTCGCCGATCTGCGGGAACAGGTAGAAGGTGATGGGCAGCAGGCACATCCCGATCAGGACCGCGAACGCGAGCCCGAACGCGGAGCGCAGCTGCTGCTTGATCAGGTCGCGCACGAGCTTCTCACCGACGCTGGTCTGCTCCTCCAGCTCGATGATCGTGCGCAGCGACTTGCCCCTGGTCTTCGCCGAGTCGTTCAGGACGACGCGGCGGCGGCGTGGACGGCCGCCTTGCTCGCCAAGCCAGGCCTCGCGGGCGGCCTGCTCGGGCTTTCCCGCGTCGTGCCTGCTCACCAGCCGCTCTTCGGCGGTCGCACGATGCGTTCCTTGAGCTCCTTGGTGTGCCGGCGGCTGACCGGGAGCTCCTTGGCGGTCTCACCGGAACCGATGACCACCGCGTAGCCGTTCGCCGTCATGCGCAGTTCGCTCACCAACGGCAGCGCGACCAGGTACGACCGGTGGATGCGCACGAACCCCGCGTTGGCCCAGCGTTCTTCGAGTTGCGCCAGAGGGATGCGCACCAGGTGGCTGCCATCCTGGGTGTGCAGGCGGGCGTAGTCGCCCTGCGCCTCGACGTACCGCACGGACGCGCGCGGCACGAGCTTGATCGTGCCGCCCAGCTCGACGGGGATGACCTCGTCGTCGGTCGGCTCCGCGGGCAGGGCCTGCGCGCTCGCCGTCGTCGAGGCCTGTGGTGCGGGGGTGCGGCCCACCCGGTCGGCGACCCGGGAGATCGCCTTCAGCACGCGCTCTTCGTTGATCGGCTTGTTGATGAAGTCGAGCGCGCCGACGTCGAACGCCGTGACGAGCGCGTCCCGTTCCTCCACGCCCGTCACGAAGACGAGGGCGGGTGGGTAGCGGAAAGCACTGAGCACCCGTGCGAGATCCATGCCGGACAACCCGGGCATGTTGATGTCCGCGAACACCGCGTCGACCGGCGGCAGGCCGGCCTTGGTCCTCGCCATGACCTCCTGCTCGTAGTCACCCCTCAGGATGCGCAGAGCCTCGGCGGCGTCGAAGGCCGTGAGGACGCGCCGGATGTGAGGACTGCTCTCGAGCAGGAACTTGATCTCGCTCAGGCCAGGAGCCTCGTCATCGACTGCGAGGACGAGGAGACCGGCGTTGTCATGGGTACTCACTGTGTCGGGCATCTTGCCCATCAATGTGCGGTCATGTCTACGCCGGGGTAGGCCTCGACACGCCCTGCGAAACCGAACTGATGCTCACAGCCCGAATCGGGACCAGCGAGCACGTTCTTCGATGCTCGCCAGCACCTGCGTCACGAGATCGCCCGATCGGGTGGACGCGGCCGCGAGCCCGAGCTTGGCCAGCAACGGCTTCTTCGACTCGACGACGGTCAGCTCGGCGTCCGGGAAGCGCTTGGCGATGACGCTCCGGATCGTCCCGATGCCGTCGACCAGACCGAGCTGCTGCGCCTTGGTACCGGTCCAGATCTCGCCGCTGAAGAGATCCTCCTCGGTCTTCAGCTTGGCGCCGCGGCGTTCCGCGACCCACGCCTTGAACTGCTCGTGCAGATCGGCGTGCAGCCCCTTGAGCCACTCGACGTCTTCCTGCTTCTCGGCCTGGAACGGGTCGAGCCTCACCTTGTTCTCACCCGCGGTGTAGACCCGTCGCTCCACCCCGGCCTTGTCCAGCAGGCCGTTGAGCCCGAAGCCCGCGCTGACCACGCCGATGGAACCCACGAGGCTCGTGCCGTGCGCGTAGATCTCGTCCGCCGCGCACGCCAGCCAGTAGCCGCCACTCGCCGCGACGTCCTCGCAGAACGCGAGCACCGGCACGTGCTTCTTGGTGGCGAGCTCGCGGATGCGCTCGGCGATGAGGGCGGACTGCGTGGGCGCGCCGCCCGGCGAGTTGATGAGCAGTGCCACGGCGATCAGGCGCTCGTTGTCGAACGCGCGGTTGATGGCGCTCTCGACGTTCTGGAGGCTGATCGTGTTGCGCGCGACCGGCGAGGACTGCGGGGTGATGACCCCGTGCAACCGCACCGCGGCGACGACCGGCGGCCGCTCACCCCGGTCCATGACCCTCGGAAGGCGGGCCGCGATCTTGTCCGTGACGCTCATGTACTCGACAGTACGTGCGTTTCGTGGGCACGCGGGAGCCCAACTGCGCTGTCGGTTGCTCCCGCGTGACTTGGAACACGTACTGCTGTGGGGATACTGCTAGGTTCGGCGTGTGACGTTCAACCCGATCCGCTGGCTCGAACGCTATGTCGAGTGGTGGGACGACCGGGGCCGGCAGAACGCTGCCGGGCCTACGCCGATGCACATCTACTGGATGTGGGTGAGCTGGAGCGTGTGCGCCGTCGTGCTGATCACGACTTTGGCCGTTGCCGCACGCTGACCTGCGGTGCTGATCAGCACTTGCAGCTGTTGAAGCCCTTTGCAGTGCACTTGATGCAGACGCGGACGCGCTCGGGTGCTTGTTGTTCCTGCAATTGATGTTGCCCTTAACTCGCGGCCGGCCTCGACCATCGGGAGTGCCGGCTGTTCATTGGTCAACACCACAATCGGCACGATCCGCGCCTGGGTTGAGCATGATTGAGCGTGCAACTTTCCGACCCGTTCCGGGGATGTCTCAGGCGCGGACGACCGGCTGCTCGTTCGTCATCGGCTCGTCCGTCATCTGCGAGCCGATGTTCAGGTTCGGCAGCACGTTCCGCGCGAACTTCGGCACCTTCAGGATGACCTTGGTGCCCGCGTTGGGCGCCGTCTCCACGACCAGGGCGTACTCGGCGCCGAACACCGTGCGCATGCGGTCGTTGATGTTGCCGATGCCCACGTGCGCGCCGGTCTGGTGGGCATCCTTGATGTCGTCCAGGCGGTCCGGGTCCATGCCGACGCCGTCGTCCTCGACGCTGATCAGCGCCTCGTTGCCGTTGTCCTCGGCGGTGATCGTGAGCATGCCGCCACCGGGCTTCTTGGCCAGACCGTGGCGCACCGCGTTCTCGACCAGCGGCTGCAACACCAAGAACGGCAGCACGACCTGCAGCACCTCGGGAGCGATGCGCAACCGGACGTTCAACCGGGATCCGTACCGGGCCTGTTCGATGGTCAGGTACCTGTGAATGTTGGTCAACTCATCGGCAAGGGTCGTGAACAAGCCGTCGGTGCGGAACGAGTAGCGCGTGAACTCGGCGAACTCCTGCAGCAGCTCGCGGGCGTGCGCGGGGTCCGTGCGGATCAACGACGAGATGGTGTTCAGGGCGTTGTAGACGAAGTGCGGCGAGATCTGGGCGCGCAGCGCCTTCACCTCGGCCTGGGCCAGCGCCTGCCGTTGCTTCTGGACGACCTCCAGCTCCAGCTGGGTCGACACGAAGCGGGCCGTCTCCTCGGCCATCCGGATCTGGCGCTTTGAGGCAACACCCGACACCACGATCAGAGTGCCGGCCACGTCGCCCTCGACAACGAGCGGGACCACGACAACGCTGTGCAGGGAGCACGGACCTTGCAGCTCGCAGCCGAGCTTGCGGTGGTCGACGTGTTCCTTGTGGCAGTTGTTGATGGCACGGGCGACCGTGTCGCGGAGGTACTCGTAGTGGTCGTTCGCGCCGCCGTCCCACGACAGGACGGTGCCCTCTTCGTCGGTGATGGCGACCGCGACGCACCGCAGCATCTCGCGCAGGTGGGGTGTGGCCTTGTTCGCCGCCTCCTCCGTCAAGCCCGCGCGGAGGTCGCTCGACGCCCTGGACATGCGGTCGAGCATGTCCATCACAGCATCCTCGACGGAGGTGCTGACTCGTCGAGCGCGGCACAGCATCACGAAGAGGCCCAGAACGGCCAGGGTCGCGATGACGCCGAGCACAGCGCGCTCGGTCAACAGGTCGCCCACGCTGCACATGCTGTGCTGTGGGGCACCCCTATAGCAAGAGGCGCGCCCGGCGTACCCCCGTACGGTCCACCGATCCGGGTAGACATCCGATGAATTTGGGGAGAGGGTGTGCGCGTGAGAGTGGCCCTGTTCGCGACCTGCCTGACCGACACGTTCTTCCCGTCGACGGCACGTGCTGTGGTTCGTCTGCTGGAACGGCTCGGCTGTTCGGTGGAGTTCCCGCTCGACCAGACGTGCTGCGGGCAGATGCACTTCAACACCGGCTATCGGGAGCATTCCAAGCCGTTGGCGCGTAAGTACACCGAGGTCTTCAGCGGCTACGACTACGTGGTTGCGCCATCCGGGTCATGCGCGGGCATGGTCCGGGAGATCCATCCCACGCTGGGTGAGTCTCCGCCGCGCACGTTCGAGCTCGCCGAGTTCCTCGTGGATGTGCTGGGCGTGACGGACGTGGGCGCGTGGTTCCCCCACCGGGTCACCTACCACCCCACCTGTCACTCGCTGCGCATGTTGGGCGTCGGGGACAAGCCGATGGCGCTGCTCAGGGCGGTCAAGGGACTCGATCTGGTGGAACTGCCGGACTCGACGCAGTGCTGCGGCTTCGGCGGCACGTTCGCGGTGAAGAACGCCGAGACGTCCACGGCGATGCTCGCGGACAAGATGCGGTGCGTGCTCGACACCGGCGCGGAAGTGCTGTCCGCCGGTGACAACTCCTGCCTCATGCACATCGGTGGTGGCCTGTCGCGGTTGCGCGCGGGCGTCCGGCCGGTGCACCTGGCCGAGATCCTGGCTTCGACCGAGGAGGACCCGTGGCGCGCAACCCCGTGACCTGGCTGGGCAGCCCGACGTTCCCCAAAGCGGCGAAAGCGGCTTTGAACGACACCCAGCTGCGGCAGAACCTGCGCAAGGCGACCGGGACCATCCGCGGGCGCAGGGCGGCAGCCGTCGCCGAGATGACCGACTGGGAAATGCTCAGGGTCGCCGGCGAGCAGATCAAGGACGACGTCCTGGCGCGCCTCGACACGCTCCTGCTCCAGCTCGAGGAGTCGGTCACAGCACGCGGCGGCGTCGTCCACTGGGCACGCGACGCCGAAGAGGCAAACCGGATCGTGCTCGACCTGTGCCGGGCCGAGAACGCGCAGGAGGTCGTCAAGGTCAAGTCCATGGCCACCGCCGAGATCGGGCTCAACGAAGCCCTCGAAGCCGGTGGCGTGCACGCGATCGAGACCGACCTCGCCGAACTGATCGTGCAGCTCGGCGACGACCGTCCGTCGCACATCCTGGTGCCCGCGATCCACCGCAACCGCTCGGAGATCCGCGAGATCTTCCAGCGCCGCATGGGGGTTGAGGTCAGCGACGAACCGGCGGACCTCGCCGAGGCGGCGCGCGTCTACCTGCGCGAGAAGTTCCTCACCACCAAGGTCGCCATCTCCGGCGCGAACTTCGCCGTCGCCGACACCGGGTCGATCGTCGTGCTGGAGTCCGAGGGCAACGGCCGGATGTGCCTGACGCTGCCGGACACCCTGATCACCGTCATGGGCATCGAGAAGCTCGTGCCGACGTGGCAGGACCTCGAGGTCTTCCTGCAGCTGCTGCCCCGCTCGTCCACCGCGGAACGGATGAACCCGTACACGAGCGTGTGGACCGGCGTGACCCCTGGCGACGGCCCGCAGAAGTTCCACCTCGTGCTGATCGACAACGGCCGCACCGCGACGCTGGAGGATTCCGTTGGGCGCCAAGCACTCCGGTGCATCCGGTGCTCGGCGTGCCTCAACGTCTGCCCGGTCTACGAACGCACCGGCGGCCAGTCGTACGGCTCGGTCTACCCCGGCCCGATCGGCGCGATCCTGACGCCGCAACTGGTCGGCGACATGCACGACCCGCTGGCAGCATCACTTCCTTACGCCTCTTCACTTTGCGGCGCGTGCTTCGAGGTCTGCCCGGTGCGCATCGACATCCCGTCGGTCCTCACGCACCTGCGCGCCGAGGTCGTGGAAGCCAAGGGGCGCACGGCGGAGTCGGTGGCGATGGCCGCCGCCGCGTGGATGTTCGCGTCGGCCTCGCGGTACGAGAAAGCGCAGAAAGCCGGTTCTCTGGCCCGTTTCCTGGCCAAGGACGGCAAGATCACGTCCCTGCCCTGGCCGGGGTCGAAGTGGACGTCCTCACGCGACGTGCCCGCCCCGCCGGCCGAGTCGTTCCGCACGTGGTGGAGGAAGAACCGTGGCTAGCGCGAAAGAAGAGATCCTCCAGCGCATCCGCAACGCGAAGCTGCCTGCAACGCCGGAGACAGTCCGCGGCTACAACCGGACGGGCGAAGGTGGCGTCGAGCTGTTCGCCGAACGGGTCGCCGACTACCGCGCGATCGTGCACGCCGTCAACGACGTGCCCGAAGCGCTGCAACGTCTCCAGGGCAAGCGAATCGTTGCTCCACAGGACGTTCCGCCGGAGTGGCTGATCGACGGCGTCACGTGGTTGCACGAGCCGTTGACGATCGAGGAGCTGGACCAGGCGGACGGCGTGCTGACCGGCTGCGCGGTCGCGATCGCGGACACCGGCACGATCGTCCTCGACGGTGGTGAGGCACAGGGTCGCAGGGCGCTCACCCTGCTCCCCGACTACCACCTGTGCGTGGTGCGCGCGGACCAGATCGCGGCGTCGGTGCCGGAAGCGTTGCAACGACTGGAGCCCACGAGGCCGTTGACGTTCATCAGCGGACCGTCGGCGACGAGCGACATCGAGCTCAACCGGGTGGAGGGCGTCCACGGCCCTCGCGCCCTGGAGGTCCTGATCGTCACTTGAGCAGGCGCGACAACCGGCGGTCGGCCAGCGGCTTGCCACCGGTCTGACACGTCGGGCAGTACTGGAACGCCTTGTCCGCGAACGACACCTCACGAACCGTGTCACCGCACACGGGACAGGGCAGCCCGGTGCGCGCGTGCACCCGCAACCCCGACCGCTTCTCACCCTTGAGCCGAGCCGCGTCCTGTCCAACAGACCGTGCGACGGCATCGGTCAGCGTGCTGAGCATCGCCTCGTGCAGGTGATCGAGCTGTTCGTCGTTCAACTTGCCCGTGGTCGCATACGGCGAGAGCCGGGCCATGTGCATGATCTCGTCGGAGTACGCGTTGCCGATGCCCGCGATCAGCGACTGGTCCGTCAACGCCGTCTTCAACCGCTCGGTGCGTCCGCGCAGCAGGTCCTCGAGCTGTGTGCGGGTGATCCCGAGCGCGTCCGGGCCCAGCCGCGCGATGCTCGGGATGGTCTTAGGGTCGCGCACGATCCAGGCCGCGAGCCCCTTCTTCGTGCCGGCTTCCGTCAGGTCGAACCCCGGCCCCTGACCGGGCGGGCCGAGGTGCACGCGCAACGCCAGCGGACCACGGCCCTGCTTGGGCGGCGGCGCGGACATGGTGTCGGCCCAGCGCAGCCAGCCGGCCCGAGCGAGGTGGACGACCAGGTGGAGGCCGTCCGCGACTTCCAGGTCCAGGTGCTTGCCGTGCCGGTGCGCCGCCACGACCTCCTGGCCGTGCAGCGCGGTCCACGGCGGGTCGAACGTCTTGAGCACCTGCAGTGACGCCACGTCGACGCGGTGCACGGTTCGGCCCACCGCGTTCTCACGCAGGTGGTGGACCAGTGCTTCTACCTCAGGTAGCTCGGGCACCGGTCCAGTGTCGCATCAGTCGACGGGTTGCAGCGGGCCCTCGACGTCCGGCAGCGAGTGCATCTCGATCGTGCGAGCCACGCGCGACGCCTCCTGGCGCACCGCGAGAGGACCGCGGACCGACCCGATCCACCGCTCGGGCGGCAGTTCGTCGGCCGTGGCCTTGCTCTCCGCGACCAGCGTGTGCGGCCTGCGCAGCGCCCAGCGGACCGGGAAGAACGCGAACAGGAAGATCAGCGCGAGGATCAGCCACGCGGGCACGACGACCTGCTCCGGCGTCCACGCGATGAGCACCACCGTCATCACCACGAGCATCCCGGCCATCATTATCCCCGGCAGGATGCCACCGCTGACGTCGTGCTCGAAGTCGTCGGACACCTCCGGGTTGCGCCACTCGATGCGGCTGTGGACCGTCCACATCCGCCCATCGGCACCGCGCACCAGCCGCGTCATAAACCCGTCTCCCACGCTCGGTCGGTTCTGGTCAAACCGTACCCAACGCGGGGAGAGCCTTGTGGGTGAACTCGCCCTACCTTGATCGTCACCGTCAGTCTTCGGCGGGCGCCTTCGGGTAGAGCGTGATCGTCGTGGTCGTGGTCTGCGGGGACGAGCACGGGTCCGGAGGCGGGTAGACCGGCTCGGACGACGAGGGCGGCGTGTCCAGCGACCTGATGCCCCGCGCGGCCGTGGTGGACACCGAGGTGATCACCGCGTTCGAGGACGACGACTGCACGACCGGCAACGCGCGCTCGGTCGGCGGGTCCTTGCGCTCCGAGACGGGCGGGGGCGGGTTGGACGTCGTCTGGCGCACGGTCTCCTGCTTCGGCGCCCCACCGGGGTTGACGACGTTCTGCTGCGGCTGCGGCCGCACCTGCTCCTGCTGTGCCTCCGGTGCGGGCGCGGCCACGATCTCCTGGCTGCGGCCCGAGCTGGAACCCGGCGTGCTCATGGCGATCACCGGGTGCTGGTCCGGCTGCAACACGGCCGCACCTGGACCGCCGTTGAACACCGCGGCCATCGTCCCGAACAGGCCGATCGTGGCCACACCCGCCGCCACGACGGCCATCTTCGCCTTGCTGATCAGCATCTTCCCGGCGAACGCGAACCCGAGCGTGGACGGCACGATCAGGAACGCCGAGTTGGCGCGCAGGGCCGCGCAGACCTCGTTCAGCTCGATGTAGAGCTGTGAGCAGGAAGAACACGTGTCGAGGTGGGCGCGGATCCGGCGTTCCTCGACGCCCTGGACCCCGCCGGCGGTGTAGGTGCCGAGCTTCGACCGGATCGCCGCGCACGACGAACGCCCGTCGTCGGCAGCGAGGTGCGCCTGCAGGTACGCCGCACGCAGGCCTTCCCGCGCGCGGCGGGCCAACGCCGACATGGCGTTCGGCGAGAGACCGAAGTGCGGTGCCACGGAGGCGGGGCGCTCGCCCTCCACCTCGACGCGCCACAGCACGACCCGCCACCGTTCCGGCAGGCTCGAGAAGGCTCTGGTGATCAGGTTGTGCTCGGCGCGGCGGTTCGCGTTGTCGCCCACGGGCTCCACGCGGCGGCCCAGTTCCTCGTCCTCCACCGGGACATCACGCCGGCGACCGCTCCACTCCCACGCAACGCGCCGCGCGACCGTCAGCAGGTAGGTGCGCACGTGGTCGGTAGGACCACTTCCGCGCCTGATCGCCTGCAGCATCCGGAAGAACGCCTCGGCGGTGAGGTCGTCAGCTTCGGCCGCCTCGCGGACGTGCCTGAGTGAGAAACGGCGGATCGCGTCCGCGTGCCGGGAGAACAGTTCGCCGTAGGCCGAGTCGTCTCCCTCGCGCACCCTGGCGAGCAGGTCCCGGTCGACCTCGTTCTCGTCGACCATCACAGGTTCAACATGCCACAAGGGGCCAGAACTGCTCCTGGATGAGAACAGGTCGATATACAAGACCATCCGATAGTCGTGGGCTGATCAGCGCAACGCATTCGGTGACGAGACGGTCACAGGTGGGCGTCGGCCCGTCGGCCGAAGAAGATCCAGCGACTATCGTCACGCCCGTGGTGGACTGGCGGGAACGCGCTTCGGCCCTCGTGCCGGAACTTCGTGCTGTCGCCATGACCGAGGAGTGGTCCTGCCACGTCTTCTTCTCCGAGCTCTCCCAGCTGGCCGCCGAGGCGCACCGCGAGCAGGACGACGACGTGCTGCGGCGCGCGTACGGGTTCGCGCACTGGTGCTTCCACCAGCAGGAGCAGTTCCTGGAGAACGCGGCGTTGATCAGTTTCTACGAGCACGTGTTCGACGACTGGGACCTCCGCGAGGAAGTCGCCGCCTGGTTGCCGGTCGACGTGCTGCCCAAGGTCAGGGCGCTGTGGGAGTGGCGCTGGCCCAAAGAACAGTTGGACGAGGTAGATCAGCTGTTGGCGGGTTTGCAACCCCCCGGTCGAGACGCCGTCTGACCCTGTTGTATAGTTCTTTCCCGTAAGGCAGTGCGGATGTAGCGCAGTTGGTAGCG
>NZ_JYJG01000130.1 GCF_000955955.1 Lentzea aerocolonigenes | reverse complement strand
TCTCGACAGAAGACCCGGGTGTCCACGGACACCGGGTCTTCTTCGTTTCTCAGGCTTCTCAAGGTGATCTCGAAGCCCGCCCGTGAAAGGGTGGTACCAGCCGCTCGAACCACACGGGTCGAGCACGTTCGACAAGGACCTGGAGATCATGGCCATCACTCAGACGGCAAACGCGCACTGGGAAGGCTCTCTCGTCGAGGGCAAGGGAAACGTCAGCCTCGACACGTCCAAGAGCGGCAGCTTCGAGATCGACTGGAAGGCGCGCGCCGAGGAGGCCGGTGGCAAGACCAGCCCCGAGGAGCTCATCGCGGCGGCGCACTCCTCCTGCTACTCGATGGCGCTCTCGCACGGCCTGACCGGCGCGGGCACGCCGCCCACCTCCATCGACACCAAGGCCGAGGTCAAGTTCCAGGCGGGCCAGGGCATCCTCGGGATTCACCTGACCGTGCGCGCCAACGTGCCCGGCATCTCGGCAGAGGACTTCGTCGCGGCGGCCGAGGGCGCCAAGGCGAACTGCCCGGTCTCCAAGGCGCTCGCGGCCGTCGACATCACGCTGGACGCCGCCCTGGCCTGAACCGCAGCACCGCGGGCCCGTGACTGATCAGGTGCCTGCGGTAACGCACGTCGCCGGGCTGCTCGGCCACCTCGGACGAGCGGTCGAGCAGCTCCTCGGCGACGATCCGGCCCTCCAGGCGCGCGAGCTGCGCGCCGAGGCAGTAGTGCGGTCCGTGCCCGAAGCCGAGATGGCCGGGCACGGACGGCCTGCCGGGGTCGAAGTCCTCGGAGAACACCTTCGGGTCGCGGTTGCCGGCCGCGTAGTCGAGGAACAGGTGCTCGCCCTCGGCGATCTTCACCCCGCCCATCGTCACCGGACACGTCGCTGTCCGGAAGAAGCCGATGAACGGCGCGTCCAGCCGCACCACCTCCTCCACCACGCCGCCGAGCCGTCGTTCCCGTGCGTCGAGCCGCAACAGCGTGCTGGCCAACAGGTTCGTGGTCGAGTCGGTGCCCGCAACAACGGTGGCGAGGCAGAGTGACAGCCGTTCCTGCTCGGACAGCTGACCGCCCTTGAACGCGTCCGAGCGCCCGAAGTAGGCGCAGAACTCGTTCATCCCGGCGAAGTACGACCCGAGGACCCGCTCGCTGACCTCCTCGCCGCTGGTCAGCTCCAGCACCGGCGCCACGAACTCGCGGAACAGCGGAAAGTCCCGTTCGGGCACGCCGAGCACGTCACCGACGACGCCCAACGCGAACGGCGCGGCGAACTCGCTCACGAAATCCGCTTCCTCAGGCAGCTCGTCGAGAAGCGTCCGAGCGCGCCGCCGAATTACGTCAGCCATTTGGCGCACGGCCGTTGGAGTGAATTTCTGATTCGCCGCCGCACGAATTCGGGCGTGCCTGGATCCGTCCGCCGCGTTGAGCGAGGACATCAATTCCAGCAATCGCCGCTGCTCCGGCGGCAACAGCGCCGCCACGGCCGCGACCTGCGGACCTGTCATGTTCCGGGAGGAGAACGTCACCGGATCAGCCAGCACGGCACGCAGGTCGGCGTATGCGGTCACCCGCTGGGCGTTGATTCTCGGGTCGAATTCCATTGCAGTATCTTGGCCCGGTTCCAGCCTTTGTCGGGGGCTGACGACAGGACGAATTACGGTGATCATCCGGCTGCTCGGTCCGCTCGAACTCACCGGTCCGAACGGATCAGTTCAGCTCAGCAGCGCGGGACAACGGACGCTCGTCGCACGGCTCGCCCTCAATCCGGGCGAGACGGTGCCGCGCAGCGCGCTCGTGGACGCGCTCTGGTCGGACGACGTGCCGGCGACCGCCACGAAGACCCTGCACAGCCTGCTCGCCCGCCTGCGCGGCCAGATCCGCGACGCCGGGCTCGGCGAGCTGATCGCCACCCGCGAACCGGGTTACGTGCTGAACACGCCCGCGGACACCGTGGACGTCGCACGGTTCGAGGCACTCGTCGCAGCAGCACGCAAGAGCGACGACCCGGTGGACTCCGCTCGGATGCTCCGCGAGGCGCTGGCGTTGTGGGCAGGTGATCCACTCGCGGACTGCCGGCCGGGCGAGTGGACGCGGCACGAGTCCGCGCGGCTCACCGAGCTGCGGATGGACGCGACCGAGGACCTGATGGAGGCCTCGCTGGCCCTCGGCGAGCACGCCGCCGTGGCGCCGCTGGTCAACTCGCTGGTCGAGCAGCACCCGTTCCGCGAACGGCTGTGGGAGCAGCTGATGATCGCGCTCTACCGGTCGGGACGGCAGGCGGAGGCACTGGCCGCGTTCCACCGGGCGCGCGGCGTGCTGGTCGACGAGCTGGGCATCGAGCCGGGCAGCAGGCTGCGCGATCTCGAACAGGCCGTGCTGAGCGCCGATCCACGGCTCGACCTGCCAGAACGTGCTCCGGTGGTGATTCGCGGCAACCTGCCGGCCGACCGGTCGAGCTTCGTGGACCGGCCGGAGACCGAGCACGTCGCCGACCTGATCCGGCAGCACCGGCTCGTCACGTTGATCGGTGTCGGCGGGGTGGGCAAGACGAGGCTCGCGGTGCACGTGGCGCGGGGCGAACAGCCGCCGGACGGGGTGTGGCTGGTGGAGCTGGCGGCGTTGCGCGACCGGGCTCTTGTGCCGCACACCGTGGCCGAGGCGCTGGGCGTGGTCGACCAGACCGGGCGCGGGCAGCTGAGCGTCTTGACGGAGTTCCTCGCCGACCGGGACGCGTTGCTGGTGCTGGACAACTGCGAGCACGTCGTCGACCACTGCGCGGTGCTCGTGGACACGCTGCTGAAAGTGGCGCCAAAACTGCGGGTCATCGCGACTTCTCGCAGGGCTCTGCGGGTCTACGGCGAGCAGGTGCTGGCCGTGGCGCCGTTGTCCGTCCCCTATCCGGCGGCGACGTTGTTCGCTCAACGCGCCAACGCCGCCGTGCCTGGCTCGTTCGTCATCACGGGCGCGAACGAGCAGGCCGTGGCGGACCTGTGCCGACGGCTCGACGGCATCCCGCTGGCGATCGAGATGGCGGCGCTGCGAGTGCGTGCGCTGACGCCGGCGCAGCTGCTGGAACGGCTCGACGACAGGTTCAAGGTGCTGACCGACGGCGGGCGCACCGCGTTGCCGCAGCACCAGACCCTGCTGGCGACCATGGACTGGAGCTTCGACCTGTGTTCGCCGCGCGAGCAGCTGCTGTGGGCACGAGCGGCGGTCTTCGCGGGCAGTTTCGATCTCGCGGCGGCCGAGGCGGTGTGCTCGGACGACTCGCTGACCGCGGACTTCATGTTCGACGCGGTCGACGGGCTGGTCGACAAGTCCGTGCTGCAGCGCGAGGAACACGCGGGCGTGGCGCGCTATCGGTTGCTGGAGACCATGCGCCAGTACGGGCAGACGCGGTTGCGTGCGAGCGATGAGGAAGCACGGCTGCGGTTGAGGCATCGCGACTGGTACGCCGGCGTGGCTCAGCAGGGCGAACGGGCCTGGTTCACGCCACGGCAGGCCGCGACGGTCGGGTGGATGACGACCGAGAGCGGCAATCTGCGGGCGGCTCTGGAGTACTCGCTGACGACGCCGGGCGAGGCCGACTCGGGTCTGCGGCTGGCTGCGACGCTGTGGTTCTACTGGGTCGGCTGCGGGCGGTTCGCCGAGGGCCGGCACTGGCTGAACTGGGCGTTGTCGCTGGAGACCGAGCCGTCACGCGCGCGCTGCAAGGCGTTGTGGGTCAACGGGTACGTGGCAACGCTGCAGGGCAACACGGCCGCCGTGCCCGCGCTGCTGGAGACGTGCCGGACCGAGGCCGCGCTGCTGGGCGACGCGGACGCCGACGTCTACGCGACGTACGTGCAGGGTGCGGCCGCCGTGTTCAACGACGACCTGCCGCTGGGCGCCTCGCTGCTGGCCGAAGCGGACCGCGCGCACACCGAGCTGGGGCACCTGGACAGCAACGTGATCATGGCGCGGGTGGCGTTGGCGATCACGGTGGCTTTCGGTGGTGAGTTGGACCGCGCGGCCTCTCTTTGTGCTGAGGCGCGGGCCGTGTGCGAGGAGAACGGTGAGCTGTGGGCGCGCGCGTACGCCTTGTACGTCCTGGCGTTCGTCGCGATGGGACGTGGCGACGTCGCCGAGGCCCGTGAGCTGGCCACTTCTTCGTTGCGCATCAAGGAGAAGTTCGACGATCTGTTGGGGATCGCGGTGTCGGTGGAGCTGCTGGCGCTGATCTCGGTCGTGTGCGGATCCGCTTCGCACGCCGCGTTGTTGTTGGGCGGCGCTGACCGGGTGTGGCAGTCAGTCGGGTTGCCGCTGTTCGGGTCGGCGAACTTCGCGGCCTCGCACGACCAGTGCGTGGCTCTCTGCTCGCAGGCGTTGGGCGAGGAGGAATACGCCGCCGCGTTCGCGCGCGGGTCGGCGATGACGGTGGCCGCGGTGGTTGCGGCTGCCCAAAAGGAACTCACGCAGTCGTGACGCAGGCGCGGTGCAACCGGGCGTCGGCAGGCTGGGTCGAATGAGGACCAGCGTGCGCACCCCAGACGCGGGAACCGTCGAGGAAGTCCTGAAGCTCGCCGCGCGGGCACCGTCGTTCGACATCGTGCCGCCGTGGCGCTGGCGTGAGGGCAACGAGTGTCTGGAGCTCGTGACGACCCGCACGGACCAGACGGCGCTCCTCGCGTGTGGTGCGGTGCTTCACCACGTACGCGTCGCTCTCTCGGCGATGGGCTGGGACTGCCACGTGCTGCGGTCCGCGGGTGCTGACGGCCAGGTCGCGTCCGTGCACCCGCGCTGGGAGCTGGACCCGTTCTCGTGCGAGGTGGCCTCCGCGGCGGCGATCTCCTTGCGGCGGGCGGACCCGCGGCCGTTCCTGCCCGACGAGGTGCCGGACTCCGCGCTGACGTGGCTGCTGCACGCGGCCCACGCCGAGAGCTGCGACATGGAGCTCGTGGCACGACGAAACGGCGCATTGGTGCGGATGATCGGCCACGACTGGTTGCGACTCGGCGAGGCAGTGAGCTCCGTGCTGCTCGCATCGACCGTGTGGGGACTGGCGTCGCAGGCGTTGCTCCACGACGGCGAGGTGTTCGTCCGGGTGGGCTGGCAGTCGCCGAATGCCGAACCGTTGCCGCAGTCCGCCCGCTAGCTCTTGTCCCGGCAGGGACTATGTGTGTGTGGACCGCGACAGAACGCTCGCGCACCTGAGCGACGACGACTGGCTGAGACCTGACCAGTCGTCCACGCAGCTGTACCGGGACCTGTGCGCGTTGCGCGACCTGCCCGTGCGGGAGCTGACGCCTACGTCGCTGCACCTGCTGGTGACGCATCAGGTGGGCTTGGACGTGACCGCGCTGCTGGCTCTGGAGCACGTCGAGTCGGACCCGCTGCGGTCGTTCGCCCTGTACCCCGGCGACCTGCTGGCCGCTCTACTGAGAGTAGATCATTCGTTCTGGACCGATCACCCTGCGTTACTGGCGCGGATGTCGGTTCTGCTGGACCGGCTGCGCACGCTGCCCGAGGGCGACTGGCAGCTGCTCGTCTCCGCCGCGGAGCAATTTCCCGGTTAGGCGCGCGTTAGGCGTCTCTTTGCCGCCTGGTGAGTTGCTGGTGCCATGGCAAAGACCCTCGCGGCCGCCGGCCTCACGCTGGCCTCCCTCGCCGCCACCGCAGTCCTGTTCACCCCGGTCGCCTCGGCCGAGACCTGCAAGGCCTCCTACTACTCCGGTGGCGGCACGACGGCCAGCGGCGAGCGCTTCGACCCCAACAAGCTCACCGCCGCGCACAAGACGCTGCCGTTCGGCACGAAGGTGAAGGTGAAGAACCGCTCCAACGGCAAGACCGTGACCGTGCGGATCAACGACCGCGGCCCGTTCGTCACCGGCCGCTGCATCGACCTGACCCCGAAGGCATTCAAGGCCATCGCCCCGCTGTCACAGGGTGTAGTCGGCGTGACCGTCAACAGGGTTTGATCGATACCAAAACTCTCGTTTTGCTTGACCCAATCGAGTGAACGGGATAGGCAATCGGGGTGTTGGCGGCGATGACCGGGCCAGGTCGGCTCGCGACAGGTGCGCTCCTGGGCGCCGTCATAGCCGCGTTTTACGTGCTCGCGCCGCATGTCGGATCGCTCGCAGCGGGCGATCCGACAGGGCCGGGTGACGACAAACCGGCCCGTGTGTCGCTGATCAACACCCCGTCTTTGATGCCCACGCAGACCGAGACACCATCACTGACAGTGTCGTCCACCCCGTCGTCGTCCGCGCCGTCTTCTTCTTCGGGGACAACAACAACGACTACAACCACGACGACGACAACAACCCCGGCCAAGACGACGACACCTCAGCCGCCGAAGCCGACCACGACCACGACTCAGCCGCGGCCGACCACGACGACCACCACGAAGCCCTGCGGCCTCATCTTCTGCTGATCAGCCCGTTCAGCGTCCGCGGGTCGGTCAGGCAGTACGCCAACCGATTCGCCTGCGCCGCCCAGGACATCTCGACGAGGATCAGCCCGTGATCGTGTAGATCACGACGTCGCCCGACTCCTCGCGCTTCAGCGGCATCCCCGCGACGGAGCGCGCCGCGATCTTCTCGCCACCAGGCCGCGACTTGAGCACCAGCACCTTGCGGATGCCGTAGAACTTGAGCACGTCGAGCGAGTAGTCGTCAGGGAACACCACTGTGGCCGAGCGGATGTTCTGGTACTCCGGCGGGAAGTTGCCGGAGTTGCCGTTCGCGATCTTCGGGAAGTCGTTCATGGACCACAGCAGGTTCACGAACTCGTCGTTGTCGATCAGGGGCAGGATCAGCAGCGGGTCCTTCGTGGCCATCGCGCTGCGCACCTCCGCCGGAACCGCGGGGATGTCGGCGTAGGGCCATCTCGGAATGCCTTCGAGCAGCGCGGCGATGGCTGGCACCACGAGCAGGAGGGCAACGACCCTCGTCGGGAGTCTGGTGCGGCTGTACAGGAGCCTGCCGAACTCGGTCACCGCACCTGCGGCGAGCACGGTCAGCGGCAGGATCGCCCAGAGGATGAGCCGGCCCGGCGTTCGCATGGCGTCCCAGCCCGGCACGACGTCCCACATGAGCTTGTAGAGGACGCCGCCGAAGAACGACACACCGATCGACAGCACGGTCGGGACCACGACCATCACCGCGAGCATGATCCGCGCCTTGATCCGGAACGAGCTCAGGAACAGGCCGATCACGCCGAACAGCACCACGAACAGGCCGGGGAACAGCAGCTTCTCGGTGATGCCCAGGTCCGCGATCTTGCTGTAGTCGTTGAAGATCGACCAGGTCCACAGCCGGCTGTCAATCGTCGTGGTCCAGAGGCCGTTCACCGGCGGGGAGTACTGGATGATGTCCTGCCAGGTGCGCCGGAAGCCGTAATGCTCCTGCACCCGGAGGTACGGCACCACCATGACCCAGGTGACCAGCAGGAACACCAGGCCGCCCGCGGCGTTCGCGATGACCATGCGTCGACCGTGGCGCCAGGCCACGATCGCGACTGCGATGCCGACCCCCACCATCACGTAGAAGAACGTGATGCCGACGGCGAACCCGAGCGTCACTTGCCACGCGGCGATCAGCCAGCCCGCGAAGGCCCACCAGGGTTTGGGCTCCTCGCGTGAGCGGAGCGAGTAGCCGAACCCGCGGGTGACCGCCCAGAGCGCGAACGCGATGCCGCCGACGGACAGCACGTTGAGATGAGCGACGTGGGTCAGCTTCCACGGCGACCACGCCAGGACGACGCCGGCTAGAGCCGCGCCCTGCCAGTTGCTGCCCAACTGACGGACCAGCAGGTAGCCCCCGGCGAACGCCAGTGCGAACACCAGCACGAACAGGACGTTGTACCGGAAGATCGCGGCGCCCTGACCGCCACCGAAGAGGCTCAGCGGCAGATAGCCGAGCAACGAGTCGCTGAAGGCGAGGTTGTCGACGGCGGGATAGAACTGGTTCCCCGTCCAGAGATCGCCGCCGTTGGTCAGGAACTGGTGCTGCCAGGCCATCTGCCACGCCTGCAGCACTGGGTCACCCAGCGGGCCGATGATCAGCGTCGTCGGCCGCAGCACCACCCTGATGTTGATGAGCAGCGAGATGCCGAGACCGACGTAGAACGCCAGCGCGCCCTCGGATCTGAGCAGCCGGACGAGCGCGCGGACCCACGGGCGCTGCGTCGGCGGCGCTGACGGCGCCTCGTTCTCGGGAGGCGGCACTTCCGTCCGCTCCGAGATGGTGATTTCCCCCACAAGATGACCTTTCCGCGTTCCTACCGGGTAGCAGCCACCGGTCCACCCAGACGCAGTAACGGTACGGGGTACTAGTGCGTGACCTGCCGGAGTCGGTAGAAGAGCGTCGTTCAGGACCGGCCTGTGGTCAAGCCGGTGGGGCAGGACACGCCGGTGCCCCCCAACCCGCAGTACCCGTACTTGTTCTTTCCGTCACTGAGGTACTGCTGGTGGTAGTCCTCGGCGTAGTAGAACGCCTCCAGCGGCGCCACCTCGGTGGTGATCTTCCCGTGTCCAGACGCGTCGAGTGCCTGCTGGTAGACGGCTCGCGATGCCTCAGCCGTGATCCGCTGTCCCTCTTCCGTGTAGAGGATCACCGACCGGTACTGGGTGCCGACGTCCGCTCCCTGGCGCATGCCCTCGGTCGGGTTGTGGCCCTCCCAGAACACGCGGAGCAGGTCCTGGAACGGCAGCTCCGAAGGGTCGAAGACGACCTGGACGACCTCGGCGTGGCCGGTTCGGCCCGAGCACACCTCTTCATAGGTGGGGTTCGGGGTGTGGCCGCCCGCGTAGCCCGCGGCAGTGGTCCAGACGCCTGGCGTCTGCCAGAAGAGGCGCTCGGCGCCCCAGAAGCAACCCATGCCGAACACGGCGGTCCGGTGGCCGGAGGGGAACGGCGGAACCAGCGGGCGATCGGGGAAGACTGCGTGGGTCGACTCCACCGCGATGGGATCCGTTCGCCCAGGCAGCGCGTCCTCAGAGGTCACGAGCGACGGCTTGTTGAGACCGAACCACGCCATGGGGGCATTATTGCGGGTGCTCCCCGCCACAACCAGGTCACGACTTGTGAGGTTCGGGACGAGCGTCTCCAAAGCCACGGGCACAATGTCCGGGTCTCATGTTCGCGCGGAAGGGGGTGCCAGGGGTGACCTGGCAAGACGAGCTGCAGAAGCTCGACAACGAACTCGCCTCTGGTCGGATCTCGGCCGATGACTACCGTCGGCGCCGGGACGAGGTCCTCTCCGGGTCAGCAGGGAGTGGCCCGGCGGCGGGGCCGCCACAGCAACAAGGTGCTCCCTTCGCTCCCCCGTTCAAGTGGCAGGCCCAGCAGCCTGCGACGCCGACGTCGGACGCCACTCAGGTGGTGAACGTCCAGAACCAGGCTCCGTCCAATCCGGACGCCACCCAGGTCGTCACGCCCAACCAGCAGCAACAGCACCGTGCGCAGGATGCGGAGCGGACGCAGTTCGTCGCGCCCATCGCACCGCCGGCCGGTCAGGGTGGCTGGGGTCCGCCCCAGCAGCAGCAACAGGTTGCCCCGCCGCCGTGGGTCGGCGGTGATTTCGACCAGATCAACCAGCCTGGTGGCTGGAGCCACGGCCCCGAGGTCTTCGACGAGAGCGGAGGCGGCAAGGGCAAGATCATCGGCATCGTGCTCGTCGTGCTCGTGGTCCTCGGTCTCGGTTTCGGCGCGTACTGGGTGTGGGGCCGCAACGTGGCGGATCCCAACTCCAACCTGGGCAGCGGAGCGCCGACCCCCACCAGCACGAAGCCCAGCCCGCCACCGGACCCCGCGCAGGTCGGCAAGATGGCCGGCGATCCGAAGCAGCAGACGGACATCACCACCTTCGAGCAGATCGAGAAGCTCACCCCGCCGTACCTCACGCCGAACGAGATGGAGGTCTACAAGACCGCCGGCGGCGCGAGGACCAAGCTCTTCCACGCATCTCCCGCCCAGGGCTCGACCACCACGGTCATGATCGTCTCGGCCACCGAGGAGACGACGGCGTCCCAGTGCGCGGTCGACCTGAAGAACGTCCAGGTCACCAACGGCATGGAAGCGGTCACCACGGACGTGCCGGACAAGGTCAACGTCACGCAGGTTCCGCCGAAGGACGGCAACCCGGCCCGCATCCGCGGGCACTACGCGAGCAAGAAGTACATCGTGCGCGTCGACGTGACGGGTGCGAGCGTCACCGAGGCGATGACCATCTTCAAGGAAGCGATCGACGCTCAGCTCAAGGCGATGCCCACTGATGCCTGAGGTCACCGCCTGCACGGTGGTGGCGCAGAACTACCTGCCCGCCGCCAGAGTTCTCGCCCGTTCCTACCTCCAGCACCACCCCGGTCACCAGTTCGTCATCCTCGTCATCGACGCGCCGTGGAGCAGCGTCGGCGACGAGGGCGGCGTGCGCGTGGTCGGTCCGGCCACCGCGGGCATCGACGAGCTCGACTACCTGCGGATGGCCACCGCCTACTCGGTCACCGAGCTCGCGACCGCGGTGAAGCCGTACCTGTTGCGACAGCTGCGCAAGACGTCCGACGTGGTCATGTACATCGACCCGGACATCAAGGTGTTCGCGCCGATGCCGGAGCTCGCCGAGCTCGCGATGGAGCACGGCATCGTGCTCACACCGCACTTCCTGGAGCCGTTGCCGCGGGACGGCAAGGAGCCCAGCGAAGCAGTCATCATGGGCACCGGCATCTTCAACCTGGGCTTCGTCGCGACGGGTCCGGGTTCGGAGCCGTTCCTCGACTTCTGGGCCGAACGCCTGCGCCACGACGCGATCGTCGCGCCGGAACGCCAGCTGTTCACGGACCAGCGCTGGGTCGACCAGGTGCCGGCGTTGTTCCGCAACCACGTGCTGCGCGACCCCGGCTTCAACGTCGCGTACTGGAACCTGCACGAGCGCAAGGTCGCCAAGCAGGGCGACACGTACCTCGTCGACGGCACCCCGTTGCGGTTCTTCCACTTCAGCGGTTACCGGCCGGAGCACCCCTGGCTGCTGACGTACCACTGCCAGCGCAGGCCGCGCATCCTGCTGTCGGAGAACGCCGATCTCAAGGCGCTCTGCGACAACTACGGAACCGCGTTGCAGGCCAACGGATACGCCGAGACGCTCGACGCGATCCCGTACGGCTTCAACAAGATGGCGGACGGCTCGAAGCTCAGCCCGACCATGCGCCGGATGTACCGCGACGCGTGGATCAAGGCAGAGGTCGAGCACGAGCGGATCACCAAGCACGACACGGAGATTCCGCCGCACGCGTTCGGAGCGGACGGTGGCCACGCCTTCCGCGAGTGGCTGACGTCGCCCTCGACGCCGGGTCAGGCCGCGGCCGGGCTCAGCCGCATGACGATGGCCGTCTACGAGGCGCGCACCGACCTCCAGCTCGCCTTCCCGGACGTGCTCGGCGCGGACGCGGCCCACTTCCGGGCCTGGTGCCGTGCCTCGGGAATCTCCGAGGGCATGCTCCCGTCGTGGGGCCTGCCGGGTGAGCCTGAGCCGGTCCGCGAGCCCGTCGACGAGCTCGGCGTGAACATGCTCGGCTACCTGACCGCGGAGCTCGGGCTCGGCGAGATGGGCCGGATCGTGCACGACGCGATCGAGCTGTCCGGCGTGCCTGTCGTGTCCGTTGTGGAGGATCGGCTTCTCTCCAACCGCACGAACGTCGACCACAAGGGCACCACGGGCGAGCCGAAGTTCCCGGTGAGCCTGCTCGCCGTGAACGCGGACCAGACGAAGGCCGTGCTGGGCAACCACCCCGGGGTCGGCCACCACCGGTACCGCATCGGCCTGTGGGCGTGGGAGCTCGAGGACTTCCCCGAGTGGCTGCACTCCGCCTTCGCGCTGGTCGACGAGGTGTGGACGGTCAGCGACTTCTGCCGCGACGCGATCGCCAAGCACGCCACGGTCCCGGTCAAGACCATCCCGGTGCCGGTGCGCGACCCCGGCGAGCCCGGCCCGGCGCCGACCGGTCCCGTGCAGTTCCTCTTCGCGTTCGACTTCAACAGCATCGGGCAGCGCAAGAACCCGTGGGGGGCGGTCACCGCGTTCCAGCAGGCGTTCGAGGGCCGCGACGACGTCAAGCTGGTCATCAAGGCGATCAACGGCAAGCTGCACCCGCTCAGCGCGGAACGGCTGCGCGTGCTCGCGGCGGACGACCCGCGGATCGAGCTGCTGGAGCGCTACCTGACCGTGCAGGAGCTGCACGACCTGTACGCGAACAGCACCGCCTACATCTCGTTGCACCGCAGCGAGGGCTTCGGTCTCACCGTGGCCGAGGCGATGGCCCGCGCGCTGCCGGTGATCTCCACGGACTACTCGAGCACCACAGAGTTCTTCGACGCCACCGTCGGCTGGCCGATCCCGTACGAGCTGACCGAGGTCGGCAAGGGCAACTACCCGTACCACGAGACCGCGGTGTGGGCGGATCCCGACCTGGACGCCGCCGCACGGGCCATGCGGGAGATCGCCGACGACCCGGCAGAGGCACGCCGCCGTGGCCTGGCCGCGCGGGAGTACATCCTGCGCACCAGGTCGATGGAGACCGCCGCGAAGTGGATGCGCGAGCAGCTCACCAGCGCGTACGAGAGCTGGCGCGAACAGCCCTTCGGCACCACCGCCACGACGTCCGCACCCGGCATCGGCGACCCGCTGAAGCCGTTGCGCGACTCGAAGCAGGCCTTGCTGTGGCAACCGGAAGCGGGCGCGCCGTCACGGCTGCCCGGCGCCCCGGCGATGCGGCGGGCCGTGCTGCGCGTGATCGACCACTACGACGTGCACCAGCGCAAGGTCATGGGCACGCTCATCGGCGGGGTCGAGGACACCGCCGCGCAGATGCTCGGCCGCGTCGGCAGCCTCGAGGTCACCAACGCGAAGCTGCTGGCCCGTCTGGAGGAGATGGAGCGCTCGTTCGAGAAGCGGCTCGACGAGGTGACCAAGAACGTCGCCCAGAGCGTCGCCACGAGCCACGAGCGCAGCGAACGGCTGGAGCGGACGTCCGAGACGGTCCGCGAGGACGTCGCAGGCGTCCGGCAGGCCATTGACTCGGTGCGCGACCAACTCGCCGAGGCCGACCAGCGCAACCACGACATGTTCGCGGAGCGCGACATCCGGGTCGACCAGGACGAACGCACTCTGCAGCAGGTGACGCGCGACGTCGCTGCGGTGCACGCGGCGGCCAGGCTGAACCACACGCCGGTGCCGGACGGTGCCGAGGTCGTGCTGTGCGACGCGGGCCCGTTGCTGCTGCCCAAGGACGACGTGGTGCTGCCCTGGATCGCCTACCACCGCTCGTGGGAGGTCAGCGAGGCCGACCTGATGGCCGAACTGATCGGCGAGGGCGCGTTCCTCGACATCGGCGCGCACGTCGGCTACCACACGCTGCGGCTCCTGCAGCGCACGCGGACGCCGATCACCGCGGTCGCGATCGAGGCGAACCCGGTCAACGCCGAGTACATGCAGCGCAACGTCGACACCGTGCTCCCCGCACCGGTCGCCGGCCGGGTCACCGTGCTGCCGATCGCCGCGTGGGACTCGGACACCGAGGTCGTGCTCGTGCAGGAGGAGGAGTTCAACAGCGGCGACCACCGCGTGCACACCTCCGACGAGGGCGTGAAGGGCGTCGTGGTGCCCGCGGTGCGGCTGGATGGCCGTCCCGAGGTCACCTCGCAGCGGATCAGCCTCGTGAAGGTCGACCTGCAGGGCCGCGACCACCGGGCTCTGGCCGGACTCTCGTCGGTGCTCGAACGCGACAGGCCGCACGTGGTGTGCGAGTTCTGCCCCGGCGCGATCGCCGAACTGGGCGACGACGCGGCGGACGTGCTCGCCACGTACCGGAAGTTCGGCTTCCAGCTCGTGCCGGTCGACGACGACGGCCCGGTCGAGGGCGAGCGCTCAGATGAGGAGCTCATCACGATGGCCGACGCGGCGGACTCGGGGTTCATCACCCTCTGGCTTCGCCCTATGTGATGGTGCACCGGCTCGTGTCTGTTAAGAACGCGAGTCGGTGCCACTTGCAACCGCCTCCGAGTGCTACACGTCTACTACGGGTGTAGGTCACCACTCGGAGGCGACACATGTGGATCACAGTGACATTAGTCACATTGGGCGGTTTGGCGTTCCTGACGCGAACCGTAATGGCCCTCCTGGCCGTTTCCCCCAACAAGGACGCCAGTGATTACCCTAAGCCACAAACGTCCACCAATTGAGATACTCGTTCGGACTACGGCTTACGGACGAACGTTGACTTACCGTACGATCCTTTCGGGTCGTATGACTGAACGGTCACCCGAAGGGGACCTCACAGGGGTAGGTGCGCCATGGACCACGCACTGAGCAAGGTCATCGAGCTGCGCGAGAGCGGTTTTCAGTTCCTCCACCTGAGGGACGACGCCGGGCAGCTCGACCGCATCATGGCGTTCAAGCAGCGCAGAGGCTTCATCGACTCGATCCTGTTCTGGTCGGAGACAGAGGCGCGCGCGGGACGTCTGCCCGCGGTCCGCGACTCGGCCCGGCCCGCCCAAGCCGTGTGGATCTACGAAGGTCCCCTGTGCGAGGCCGTGGACAGGTTGCTGGACCTGCCGGAGCCCGGTGCGCGCAACGCCCCGACGTTGATGAAGGCGACCGCCTCCGATCTGGCGGTTGTCACCACGCTGCCCTTCAAGTTGAAGCTTCCACCGGGCGCGATCGCCTAGCCCGTTAGTTCTTTTCGAAGTCGCCGCGCTTGACGGCGCCGACAAACGCAGACCAATTGCCGGACTGGATGACAAATCCTGTCCGGTTCTTGGCGTCTCGCACCAGCGCCTTTGAGCCGTTCAGCGCAATCTCAACGCAGTTGCCGTTGCCGCCGTTGTTTCTGCGGCTGCTCTTACAGCGTGCTCGATGTAGAGGACTTGAGGGTCTCCTGGGTACGGGAACTCCAGCAATGTGAACGGCCCGTCGTGCAGGCCCGCCATGTCCAATACGACCTGAATCGTGACGTTGGGTAGCAGGCCGATCTTGTTGATGTGCGACAACTGCTCGCGGTCTGCGTGCCGAAGAGCGGATTCGGCGATGATCGCGTGGTACTGCTTCCACCAGCCCTTCTCCCTCGCGCGCTCCCACAGCTCGATGTACGGCGCCTCTTCGTCGCCGATGACGCCGTACACGTCGAGCATCGCCCGCAACGCGTGAATGTCCGGCAGCTGACCGTTCTCGATGCGGCTGATCTTCGGCACGTTGTAGTCGATCCGCGTCCGACTTCCTGGCGCGGACCGAAACGAAAGCGGGCACGTTCGCGATCACGGTGTGGCGGGAGGAAGTCCGCGTTTGCACGGTTGGCATGGAGTGGCGTCCCACCAACGGATGAAGAAGTTCCCTCGCCTGAGTTACGCAGCTTGATGTAGAGGGGTCAAATGCGAAACTTTCGCGCCCATGAACCTCAGGAAGACCGTCACCGGGGCCGCTGTCGCCCTCGGCAGCACCGCCGTCATGCTCGGCCTGGGTGGTATCGCGCACGCTGACACCGTGGACGCCACCGCGCACACGCAGCCCGACATCGGCGGTCAGCTGGGCGACATCGCGACTGCGGGCGACCTCGCGAAGGTCGACACCTCGGACGTGGCAGGCAAGATCCAGGCCGTCAACGCCCAGGACGCGGACGTCACCGCGATCGTGGAGAACATCGACGCCGGCGGCAACGGTGTTCCCGCCGCGACGCTGCTCGGCCTCAACGAGCCCCAGGGCCCGTGGAACGGCCTCGCGCACGTCGACATCTGATCCAACCAGTACTTCCTGGCCGGGGCGGCGCCCGATTCCCTCCCCCTCGAATCGGGCGCCGTTCCACTTTTTTCACCGAACTTCGGAGCGAAACGCCTTGAGCATCAAGAAGATCGTCGCGTCCGCCGGTATCGCCGCAGGTGCCCTCGCCGCCATGGCGGGTACGGCCAGTGCGTCCGCGTTGCCGGTTCCCCAGCTGCCCCAGGTCGACCCGATCGAGAAGGTCAGCGAACTGGGCGAGGGCGCGGGCCTCTCCACGCTGCACAACGTCGGTGGCAACGTGGAGATGATCCACGACGGCACCAACGTCATCGGCGGCTAGCGACCGGCCGCGTAGCCCTGTGCGCCGCGTGGATTCGCACCGGCGCGCAGGAGTCCGCCAGTAGTGGATTCCGCGGAGTCCCTTGCCACGGCCGACATCCGGCCCAGGGTCCACTCACCGGCGTCCACTACCTGGTGGCCCTTGCGCCGCAACGCTTCCAGGGTGTCGGCGCCGACCCGGGACTCGATGACCAGCTCGCCTGGCGTCCAGGCGCGCGGGTAGAACGAGCTCGGGAACGCGTTCGAGTGCCACATCGGCGAGTCGATCGCCTCCTGCAGGTTCAGGCCCGCCATGTGCGCGAGCCAGAAGCCGAGCTGCCACTGGTCCTGCTGGTCGCCGCCGGGCGTGCCGAACGCCAGGGCAGCGGTTCCGTCCCGCAGCGCCATCGACGGCGACAGCGTGGTCCGCGGGCGCTTGCCGGGAGCCAGCGAGTTCGGCAAACCCTTGTCCAGCCAGAACATCTGGGCGCGGCTGCCCAGGCAGAAGCCGAGCGACGGGATCGTCGGCGACGACTGCAGCCAGCCGCCGGACGGGGTCGCGGAGACCATGTTGCCCCAGCGGTCCACGACGTCGACGTGCACCGTGTCGCCGCGCGTGACGCCGGAGCGGGCCACCGTCGGTTCACCGATGGCGCCGGTCGGGTCGGACACGAGCACCGACGGGCCGCTCAGGATGTGCTTCGGCAGCAACGGTTCCCGTCCGTCGGGCGAACCGGGGCGCAACTCGAAGGAAGCCTCGTCGCCGATCAGCGCACGACGCTCCGAAGCGTAGGAACGCGACAGCAACGTCTCCAGCGGCACGTCCGGAGCGTCGCCGTACCAGGCCTCGCGGTCGGCGAAGGCCAGCTTGGCGGCCTCGACGGCCAGGTGGACGGTCTCCGCGGCAGGCTTCCCGTCCACATAGGACAGGTCGTAGCCCTCCAGCAGGCGGAGCTGTTGCGCCAGCACGGGTCCCTGGGTCCACGCACCAGCCTTCACCAGCGTCCACGAGCCGAACTCCGTGAGCACGGCGTCTTCGTACGACGCCTCCCACGACGCCATGTCCGCACCGGTCAGCACACCGGCGTGGGCGCGGCCGGAGTCGTCGCGGAACTCGGCACGGCAGAACTCGTCGATCTGCGCGGCCACGAACCCCTGCGACCAGGCCCGGCGCGCGGCCTCGATCTGCGCCTCGCGGTCGGCGCCGGCGGCCTCGGCGGCAGCGAGCAGCCATTCCCAGGTGTCGGCGAGCTTCGGGTTCCGGAACCGCCCACCCGCAGACGGCAGCACGCCACCGGGCATCCACTGCGCGGCAGACGTGGGCCAGTGGTCGCGGAAGAGGTCCGAGACCATCGAGATCGTGTGCACCGCACGTTCGACGAGCGGGAAGCCGTCGCGCGCGTAGCCGATCGCGCGGTCCAACACATCACGCAACGACTTGGTGCCGTAGTCACGCAGAAGAGTGAGCCACCCGTCCCAGGCACCGGGCACGGTCGCGGCCAGCAGCCCGCTGCCGGGAACCAGTTCCAGGCCCAGCGAGGTGTAGTGGTCGATCGTCGCGCCGGCCGGAGCCACACCCTGTCCGCACAGGACGCGCGGCGCGGCACCAGCGGCCGCGAAGATGATCGGAACCTCGCCGCCAGGGCCGTTGAGGTGCGGTTCCACCACCTGCAACACGAACCCCGCGGTCACGGCGGCGTCGAACGCGTTGCCGCCGTCCTCCAGCACTGCCATGGCCGCCGCAGAGGCCAGCCAGTGGGTCGAAGCGACCATGCCGAATGTGCCGACGAGTTCAGGGCGCGTGGTGAACACGCCTCTAAAGGTATGCGACGCTAACTAAATTGCGTGACTCCGAGTGACGCACGCCCCACGCCCGAATGGAGTAGTCCAGCGCGCTCCAACGCGTCGGCGTCCAGGTGGTTGCGGGAGTCGACGACGGTGTGGCCGTCCATCAGTTCGGCGACGCGCACCCAGTCGAGCGTGCGGAACACCGGCCAGTCCGTCAGCAGCACCACGGCCTCGGCGCCCTTGACCGCCTGGTACGGGTCGTCGACCAGCAGCATTCCGGCGAGCGGCCCCGTCACCTCGGGGTCGAACGCGGTCAGCTCGGCACCTTCGAGCACCAGCTGCTCCGCGACGGCCAGCGCCGGCGAGTCGCGCAGGTCGTTCGTCCCCGCCTTGAACGCGAGTCCGAGCACGCCGATCCGCACACCGGCCAACGACCCTCCACACGCGACTCGGACCTTGTCCACGACCCGCATCTGCGCGCGGACGTTGGCCTCGATCGTCGAGCGGACCAGTCCGAAGTCGACCCCGGCCGCCTCGGCGATCTGCACCATCGCGTGCGTGTCCTTCGGCAGGCACGAGCCGCCCCAGCCCGGTCCCGGCTTCAGGAACGACTGCCCGATCCGCTTGTCGTACCCCATGCCCTCGGACACCGACTCGATGTCCGCGCCGAGCAGTTCGCACAGCTCAGCGACCGCGTTGACGTACGAGAGCTTCATCGCGAGGAAGCAGTTCGCGGCGTACTTGACCATCTCGGCCGAAGCCGCGTCCATCAACACCGTCGGCGCGCCGAGTTTGGCGAACAGCGCGGCGACCCGTTCCGCGGCGGAGGGAGAGTCCGAGCCCACCACGATCCGGTCCGGGTGCAGGAAGTCCCGCACGGCCGTGCCTTCGCGCAGGAACTCCGGGTTCGACACGACCGCCACGTCCTCACGGCCGAGCAGCGCGCGCACGCGTGCAGACGTACCGACCGGCACCGTCGACTTGGTGACGATGACCGTCCCGTACGGCAGCACCTCGGAGATCTCCGCAGCCACCGACTCGACAGCGCTCAGGTCGGCCGCACCGCCCACGCCCATCGGCGTCGGCAGGCACAGGAACACGACGTCGGCCTCGCGCACCGCGGCAGCGGCCCCCACCACGAACTCCAGCCGCCCAGCCGCCTGACCTTCGACGACGAGCTCGGCGAGTCCTGGTTCGAGGATGTCGACCTGCCCGGCCCGCAGCCGCGCGACCTTCAACGAGTCAACATCCGCGCAGACCACGCGGTGCCCCAGAGACGCGAGGCAGGCGCCCGTCGTCAACCCGACGTAACCGGTGCCCACTACGGCGATACGGCGCGCAAACATAAGGGTGACCCTGACATGCCGAGTTGAACGCCGTACGACTTTCGTCGTAGCTGACCGTGACAGATCTCCTACCAGAGGTCTACCGGCGCGGCCGATGTTTCGAACAGGCTCGAACGGCACAGTTCAGGGCATGGGAATTTTGACGATCGCGACGATCTTCATCGGCCTCGCGCTCCTGGCAGCGGTGCCGTTGGTGGCACTGCTCCACTGGACCGACCGTTGAGTTCGAGGTAACGAGCGTTAACCTCCTCGCGAGCAGTTCGCTTCGAGGAGGATGAAGGCATGGAGATCTCGGGTACCGCGGCCATCGTCACCGGTGGCGCGTCCGGTCTCGGCGGCGCGACCGCACGTGCGCTGGCGGCGCGTGGAGCGCAGGTGTTCGCGCTCGACCTGCCCAGCGCCATCGAGAAGGCCGACGCCGTCGAGAACGTCACCTACCTGGCCGCCGACGTGACCTCTGGCGAAGAGGTCCAGGCCGCCGTCGACACCGCGGCCGGCTCCGGCGCCCCGCTGCGCATCACGGTGAACTGCGCGGGCATCGGCCCGTCGACCAGGACCGTCGGCAAGACCGGCCCGCACGACCTCGACCTCTACCGCAAGGTCATCGAGGTCAACCTGATCGGCACCTTCAACGTCCTGCGCCTGGCCGCCGCCGCCATGGGCAAGACCGAGGAGCTCGAGCACGGCGCCCGCGGCGTCATCATCAACACCGCCTCGATCGCGGCGTTCGACGGCCAGATCGGCCAGGTCGCCTACGCCTCGTCCAAGGGCGGCGTCGTCGGCATGACCCTCCCGGCCGCCCGCGACCTGTCGAACGTCGGCATCCGCGTGCTGACCATCGCACCCGGCATCGTCGACACCCCGATGCTCGCCACGGTCTCCGACGAGTTCCGCGCGGGCCTCGCCGCCGGCATCCCGTTCCCGAAGCGCCTGGCCCAGCCCACCGAGTACGCGCAGCTCGCGGTCTCGCTGGTCGAGCACGACTACCTGAACGGCGAGGTCATCCGCATGGACGGCGCTCTTCGGATGGCACCGAGGTAAGAATCAGTTCCTCCAGACGGGTGTCGCCGATGTCCCGAGCGATGGCCAGCGCCTTCCGCTGCCACGCCAGGCCTTCGGCGCCCCGTCCGTGCACGTCGCCGATGTTGCTCATGGTGTTCGCCTCGCCCCACCGGTTGCCCAGCGCCCGAACCAGTTCCAACGCCAGGTGGAACTGCCGAAGTGCCTCTTCCGCGCGTCCGACGGTTCGCAGCAGGACGCCGAAGTTGTTGTGCGCCTGGGCCAAGAACGACGGCTCGTCGAGGTCGAACGTCAACGCCTGCTCGTAGCGCTCGATCGCTTCCTCGTGCCGGTCGAGCCTGGCGAGCATCATGGCGATGTTCAGCAATGCCTTCGCCTCGCCGGTCGCATCTCCGGTTCGTGCTGCGATCTCATGGGCCTGCTGGTGAAGCGCCAACGCGGTGGCGGGGTCGTCGAGCAGGTTGTGCGCGATGCCGAGCGTGCCGATCACCTGAACCTGGTCACCGGGCTCCACCGGCTGTAGTTGCTCCAGCAGCCGCACGGCATCCGGCACGCGGTGGGCGCGGATCATGCTCCTCGCCACGAGCAGCGCGGTTTCCACGTCAGGTGCGACGCTGTGCGCGATCTCGAAGACGTCCAGCCACGCCGCCTCCCGGCCACGCGCCCGCAGGTACCGCCACGTTTCCGCGGGAATGCGCCACGCGTGTGGCATCCCCTTCGTGGCAGCCGTGCGGGTCGCCTGCGCGAGCGCGGGCAGCTCCAGGTCGAACCAGGCCAGCGCAGCGGTCGCGGCCTGGTCCAGGTACCAGTCGTACAGCCTGGTCAACGCCTCGTCGTCGCCACCGAGCCCGATCGCGTAGGCACGCAGCAGGTCGTGGAACGTGTAGCGGCCCGGCAGCTGCTGCTCGACCAGGTGCACCTTGACCAGACGACGCAACAACGTCGCCGCCTCCTCCTCGGTGCATCCGAACAGTGCGGCGGCGGCAGGCACCGCGATGTCCGCGCCCGGCATGAGACCGAGCAACCGGAACGCCCTGCGCTCCACCTCGCCGAGCCTGGCGTACGAGTGGTCGAAGTGACTGGTCAGCACATCGTCGCCGAGCGCGGCGAGGTACTCGTCGACGCCGGCGTCGAGGTTCGCCGCGGCGATCCGCAACGCCAGCGGCAACCGCGCGCACGCCGCCACGAGCCGTGCACCCGCCACCTCGTCGACGTCGGCGAGGTCGCGCACCAGGTCCACCGCGTCGTGCTCGGGCAGCACGTCGAGCCGGATGCGGCGCGCACCGTCCAGCGCGACCAACCCGTCGAGGGTGTCCCTGCTGGTCACCAGGACCACGCTGCCCGGTGAACCCGGGACCAGGGGACGCACCTGGTCGGCAGCACCGGCGTTGTCCAGCACCACCAGCATCTTCTTGCCTGCGACCAGGCTGCGGTACAGGTTCGCCCGCGCCTCGGTGCTGGGCGGGATCTTCTCGGCGCCGAGGCCGCGCAACATCAGCTCCAGCGCCTCGTCGGGTTCGACCGGTTCGCGGGCGGAGTAGCCCTGGAGGTTGACGTAGAGCTGGCCGTCGGGAAACGGCTCGAGCCGCCGATGCGCCCACTGCAACGCCAGCGCGGTCTTGCCGACGCCGGCCGTGCCGGTGACAGTGACGATCATGACGGTGCCGCCGAGCGCCAGGTCGTCCAGGCGCTTCAGCTCGGCCTCCCTGCCGACGAACCCGGCGACCGCGGCGGGCAGCTGCGCGGGTACCGGAACATCCGGCGCGAGCAGGCGCTGGTGCAACCTCCTGATCTCGGCGCCTGGCTCGACGCCCAGCTCGGTGTCGAGCAACCGGTAGAAGCGCTGGTAGGCCTCAAGCGCTTCACCCAGCCGGCCCGCGTCGTGCAGCGCCTGCATGAGGTGGGCCCAGCGGCGTTCCCGCAACGGCTGGGCCGCGACCAGTTCACGCAGTCGCGTGACGTCACCGGTCAGCTCGTCCTCGGCGGCGTGCTTCTCCTCCAGCAGCAACACCGCGGCGTTGCGCACCACTTCCGACGAGATCCCCTCGAACGGATCACCGCGCCAAAACGTCACCGCCTCCGCGTGTCGGCCTGCGACGACGAGCGCACGGAACGCGGACAGGTCGAGCTCGTCTGCCTCGACGCGCAGCCGGTAGCGGCCCTGGTGGCGTTCGATCCGGTCCGGCAGCAGCCTGCTCAGGCCCCAGATGTAGGTGGAGACGTTGCCCGCGGCCGACTTCGGCGGGTCGTCCGCCCAGATCGCGTCGATCAGGCGTTCGCAGCTGACCCACTCGTTCGCCGACAGCACCAGCACCGCCAGCGTCGTGAGCTGCTTGCCTCCGCCGAGAGGCTCCCCGTGCAGCTCAACGGGACCGAGAACCCGCAGGAGCACGCACCTCAGCGTAGCTGGAAGTCGTTTGGAACGAACCTGGAACGACGCAGGCCAACCTCTCGGGTGTCCGAACGAACTCCCAGAGGGGGAAACATGAAGGCAGCAGTCGTGGCACTCGCCGCGTTGGCGACCGTGTTCACCGGTGCGGTCAGCGCACAGGCGGCGAGCATGGTCGAGTACGGCGTCGGCTGGGACGCGAAGGGCGAGTTCAGCACGCAGGCGTCGTGTTTGGCGCCGCAGACGAAGAAGGGCAACGCCACGCCGAAGATCTCCATGAGCGTCCGCAAGTACCCGCAGATCGAGTCGCCGACGTGCGGCAGCGTGACGGGCAACCACCCGTACGAGGCCGCGTGCTGGGTGATCGGCGAGTCGCACAAGGGCGACCAGCGGTGGCTCAGGATCCACAGCGACACGAGCCAGTGGGGTTACGTGCCGATGGCCAACCTCTACTCCAACAGCTTCCAGGCGTGCTAGAGGTCTCCCGCGTAGGGCAGACCTGACATGGCGTCCGAGGTCATCCACTCGCGCAGGCGGTGGGTGGCCCGGACGTCGTCCTCGTTGTACTCGAGGAGCCTTTGCCGCTGCTCGACGTCGAGCTCGTCACCGTTGAGCCCGACGGCGGACCGGTACCAGCGCATCGAGTTCTCGCCACCGGCCTCCGGGTCGCGCCACGAGAATCCCGCGACCGGCGCGATGATCTTCAGGCCCTTGCCGTGCGCGCACAGGAACTGCTCGCGGACGATCCCGAACAGGTCCACCCACGAGTCCGAGTTGATGAACTCCTTGATCTGGGCCACCGTCGGGATGCCTG
The DNA here is from genome assembly GCF_000955955.1 of Lentzea aerocolonigenes. Taxonomy (GTDB): domain Bacteria; phylum Actinomycetota; class Actinomycetes; order Mycobacteriales; family Pseudonocardiaceae; genus Lentzea; species Lentzea aerocolonigenes_A. Next base: position 31,560 of record NZ_JYJG01000130.1, on the reverse strand, counting down.
GCTTGCCCGCGAACCGTTCCGCCGAGCCGAGCAGCCAGCGGTTCTCGGCCAGCTCGTTGTAGCAGTAGGCCTTGAACGACAGCCCGCGTGCCTTGGCGCGCAACCGGATTCCGGTCAGCCAGGTCCAGAACTCGGCGAACGAACGCGCCTCGTCGTCGCACGGCAGCGCGTCCCACGTGACGAACGCGCGATACCCGTGTTCCTCGTCGATGTCCTTTCCGGACAGCAGACAACCCCACATGTACGCACCGAGATCGCCGAAGCTCTCCATGTCGACGTCGACCTCGACGTCCGCGCGCGGCACCTTCATCTCAGGCACCCGCCGCACCAGCGTGAGATCCCGCAGCCACGCCCGCGCCAGCACCACGGCGTCGCCGAACGGCATGCCCACCAGCTGGATCGGCCCGTCGCCGGTGGGATCCAGCTCGGCCAGCTGGTCCACAGTGGACAGCCCGGCCTTCCGCAGCGCCACGGCGTCCTCGCCGCGCACGACGAGGCTGACGTCCCGCCCCTGCTTGAGATCGTTGTCGCAAGTAGGCCACCACGGGCACGTCTTGCAGTCCACGATCCGCGACGGCCGGGCCAGCGGGTCCCGCTGGTTCGCGGCCGCCAGCGCAACCGCGAGCCGATCGGAGAACCTGGCGTCGTACTCGCCCAGCGCGTTGCGGCCGCCCGGCCACGTCGGCGCCTCCAGGTCGTGCCACAGCACCACGTCGGCGTCCATGCCGATCACGCCACCGGTGGCCCGCCCGTGTGCCGCGTACCCGGCCGCCTGCAGCTGCCGTTGGGCATGAGCCAGCCTGAGCTGATCCCTGGGCTGCGGCCGAACCTTGCGATGCGGATCAGTCCGGCTGCCACCGGGCAACGGCATGGTCAACGGGCTCGTGCGAGCGCCCTGGCCGGGATCGGTGATCTTGTGTCGCACCACGAGCACCGGCACGTACCCGGTCGAGTCCTTGACCAGCAGGTCGATGCCGCCCCGCCGGCCACCACGAGGATCACGCGGCAGCGCGGCACCCCAGATGTACTGGGCACCCATCTGCATGGCCGCGAGCGTCACGCGTTCGCGGTCGGCACTGCGCACATCCGGCCCGTTCGGCACCTCGAAGAGGTTCGAGCCGGCAATCCGCCCGAGCGCGTCCGCCACCGCCCTGCGATGGTTCGTCGCGTCCGCTTTCCGTTGTTCCGAAGCCGGATCCGGCGCCGCCTTGGGAGCGTCGCGCATCTCCGGATCGTTTTCGAGGTGCACCCGCCGCCGACAACGAGTGACCACGCCGGCGTCTAGCTGCACCTGGGAAGTCACAGGATGCAGGGTATGTCGCGCGTCGACCTGATGTGTCGGCAACCTGGGCAGTAAGTTTCACCTGACGGAGGAGGTGTACCCGAATGGCGCGCAAAACCGGCCATCTGATCACGCCCAAGAGGGCCAAGAACCTGGTCGGAGTGGCAAAGGTGATCGCCCCGGCCCTCATTCCGGTCCTCGCCCCGGCGATCGTCAGAGGCGCCGGCGTGCTGAGCGAGCAGTACGACCGCTATCGCGCGCGCCGCCTGGGCATCGACGTCGCGGACATCGGCAAGTACTCCGGCTACGGCGCTCGTCTGCACGCACGAATCGTCGGTTTTTCCGACTCGATGGAGCCTTTGCGCGCTTCCGACTCGGCTTGGGTTTCGAAGACCGAAGCCCGGCTCGCCCAACTGCTGGCCGCCGTGCGCGCTTCCGAACGCATGCCGACGGCCCGGCGCAAAGCCGCGCACCGGGCCGTCGGAACTGATCTGGACGTGCTGGAGCAGGAGCTGCTCAGGCGTTTGAACGTGCGCTGACGTCCGGGGTCTTCCCGGTCACCTCGGCCACTGCCTTGACCGCCGCTTCCTCGACCACCTGGCCGGGGTCGAGGTGCGCGGTGACCTCTTCCATCACCTCGGCCACGCGCTCCTCACGCTTGATCATCGGATCCGAGCGGAGATCACGGGCCAGCGACACGCACAGCCCGACCATCACGACCATGAACGGCAGCGCCGCGATGATCGTGAGGTTCTGCAGCCCTGTCAGCGCGTTCGACCCGCCGACCAGCAACATCACCGCGGCGACCGCGCCGGTCAGCACACCCCAGAAGATCACCACGGGCTTCTTGGGCTGGATCGACCCCTGCTGCGAGAGCGTTCCCATCACGATCGAGGCCGCATCCGCACCGGACACGAAGAAGATCGCCACCAGCAGCATCACCACGACCCCGGCCACGGCGGCCAACGGGAACTGGTCCAGCAACGAGAAGAGCTGGGACTCCGGTGTGGACTGTCCGGCGAGATCAACCCCGGACCGCTGCTCGAAGATCGCCGTCCCGCCCAGGATCGCGAACCACACCAGCGACACCGCGGACGGCACCAGGATCACCCCGGCCACGAACTGCTTGATCGTCCGCCCACGCGAGATCCGCGCGATGAACATGCCGACGAACGGCGTCCACGAGATCCACCAAGCCCAGTAGAAGATCGTCCACCCGGACAACCAGGTCTCGGTCGCGTCCCCGCCAGAAGCAGCAGTCCGACCGGCCATCGAAGCCAGCTCGCGGAAGTAGTCGCCCAGAGCCGTCGGCAGCAGGTTCAGGATGAACACGGTCGGGCCGACCACGAACAAGAACAGCGCCAGCACCACGGCGAGCACCATGTTGATGTTCGACAGCCACTGGATGCCCTTCGCGACACCCGAGACGGCGGACGCGACGAACGCCACGGTCAGCACGGCGATGATCGCGACGAGAACACCCTTGCCGACCTCGCCGGCCCATCCGGCGGCCTCCAGCCCGGAGCCGATCTGCAGGGCACCGAGTCCCAGCGAGGCAGCCGACCCGAACAGCGTCGCGAAGATCGCCATCACGTCGATCGCACGCCCCCACCCGGACGAGGCTCGACGCCCCAGCAACGGCGCGAAAGCCGAGCTGATCAGCGAAGATCGCCCACGCCGGAAGCTGCTGTAGGCGATGGCGATGCCCACGATGGCGTAGATCGCCCACGGATGCAGCGTCCAGTGGAACAACGTCGTGGCCATCGCGGTCTCGAGCGGATCGCCGTCGGTACCCGGCGGCGGCTTCACGAAGTGGGTCAACGGCTCGTTCACGCCGTAGAACATCAGCCCGATGCCCATGCCGGCGCTGAACATCATCGCGACCCACGAGACGGTCTTGAACTCGGGTTTCTCGTCGTCACGGCCGAGCGGGATCTTGCCGTAACGGCTGAACGCGAGCCACAGGGCGAAGACGACGAACCCCGAGGCCGAGATCACGAACGCCCATCCCAGATGCTGGATGATCCAGCCGAGCGCGGTCTTCGACACCGAGGCGAGCGAGTCGGTTCCGACAATTCCCCAGATCACGAACGCAAGCGTGAGACCTGCGGCAACGCCGAACACGACCCTGTCGGTGCGGCCCGGCTGGTCGCATTGGTTGTGCATGCGGCCCTAGATACCCACTCATAGACCGGGGGAAACTCCTCCGATTACCCTCACCGACGTGAGCACACGGTCGAGTGAGTTCCGCACCCTGCGTGGTGCCGCACTTGCGCTGACCTCTGCAACGCTCACGATCGCCGCACACGGACTGGGCGGCGGCGAGCTGTCGGAGTTCATCCACGCGTTGCCGCTGGTCGTGCTGATCGCGTTCGCGGCCGCGTCACTCGCGGACAAGCGGACCGGGAAGCTCTCGGTCATCGTGGGCCTCGGCACGGCCCAGCTGGCTCAGCACCTGCTGCTGACCTGGGTGAACCACGAACACACCTACACGCTCACCGGGCAGATGTTCGTGGCGCACCTCGTCGCCGCGACGCTGACCGGCATCCTCCTGTTCCACGCGGAGAACGCCCTGTTCAGGCTGTTCGCCGCGGTCACGCGCCTGATCCCCCGCAGGCTCACTCCGCTGCCGGTCACCGCGCCGGCGCGGACGTTCACCAGCACGCCGTACGTCCAGAACGCGCACTACCTGGACGTCTCGCGGGCAAATCGGCGGCGCGGCCCGCCCTGTGACTCCTGATCATCCGTATCCCCCGGCAGACCCCTTGGCAATCAGGAGCCACAACTTCATGTCGACAAATCGATTTGGCGTGCGCACGCTCGCCGTTCTCGCCGTTGCCGGAATCGCCGTCCTCGGCACCCCGACCATCGCATCGGCGCACGTCAGCGCCCAGCCGGCCGAGTTCACCCAGGGCGGCCGCGCCACGTTCGCGTTCCGGGTCCCGAACGAGCGGGACAACGCAGGCACCACCAAGATCGAGGTGACGCTGCCGCAGGACACCCCGCTGACGTCGGTGCGCACCAAGCCGCTGGCCGGCTGGAAGGCCGAGGCGGTCAAGGCCAAGCTCGACAAGCCGGTGACCATCGCGGGCAAGGAGGTCACCGAGGCGTTCAAGACGATCACCTGGACCGCCGAGCCCGGTGTGAAGATCGGGATCAACGAGTACCAGGAGTTCTTCGTCGCGCTCGGCACCCTGCCAGAGGGCAAGGACAAGCTCGAGCTGCCGACCAAGCAGACCTACGAGAACGGCGAGGTCGTCGACTGGTCGCAGGCCACCGGCGCCGACGGCAAGGAGCCGGAGCACCCGGCCCCCGCGCTGAAGCTGGCCCCGAAGAAGGCCACCGAGGACGACCACGGCGGCCACGGCACGACCCAGGCCGCTGACAGCCACGCCGACACGCACGAGGCGTCGGCTGCCGGTTCCGACAAGACCGCCCGCTACCTCGGTGGCGCTGGTCTGGCCGTCGGCGCGCTCGGCCTGGGCTTCGGTGTCGGCGCGATCCTGCGGTCGAGGCGCAAGGCATGAAGCGCGCACTAGTCGCGTTCCTGTTCGCTGGTGCGGCCGTGCTCGCCACGGCCGCTCCCGCGGCGGCGCACAACGCACTGATCAGCAGCGACCCGAAGGACAAGACCTCGCTGGAGGTCGGTCCGTCGACGGTCACGCTGACGTTCGACCAGGACGTGCAGGGCGGCCAGGGCATCAACGCGATCACGGTGATCGACTCGAGCGGCGGCCACTACGAGGTCGCCGGCGACCCGACGATCAAGGACACCGCGGTCAGCCAGAAGATCGACGCGCTCGGCAAGGCAGGGCAGTACAAGATCGGTTACCGCATCCTGTCCGCGGACGGCCACCCCGTCTCCGGTGAGCTGACGTTCACGCTCACGAAGGACGGCACCGGCACGCCTCGCCAGGTCGCGGCCGAGAACGCCCCCGACAGCGGCTCGAGCGACGGCCTGCCCATCTGGGTGTGGATCGTCGGCGCCGTGGTGCTGCTCGGTGGCGGCGTGTTCTTCGCCCTGCGCGGTGGCGGGGACGCGAAGGCATGAGCACCGTCCGGACCGCCGTCCCCTCCCACTACCGCGTGCTCGCCGGGCTCGTCCTCGGCGCTTTCGCGGGCATCGCGCTCGGCCTCGTGCTGGCACCACCTGTCGTGGTCGCCGGGGTCGTGGACGCCGGGGCGGCGGTCCGGTACGGCCTTCCGGTCACGCGGGTGCTGCTCGACATCTCGGCGACGATCGTCGTCGGGCTGTCGATCCTGCCGAAGCTGCTCGGCTTCGACCGGCCCACGCACACCGAACCGGTCATGAAGCTCGCCCGGCCGGCCGCGGTCATCGCCGCCGCCGTCTGGGTGATCACGGCGCTGCTGGCGATCGTGCTGCAGGCCGCCGAGCTGCGGCCGGGCAGCAACGTCAGCATCGCCAACGCCATCGACTACATCGCGAACGTCGGCGCGGGCAAGGGTCTCCTGTTCAGCGCGGCCTGCGCGTTCGTCTATCTGATCATCGGCGTGATGGCGGTGCGCAGCGGCGAGTCCATACCCGCTGAGCTGCGGATTCTCATCTCGATGTTCGGGCTGCTGCCGATCCCGGTGACCGGGCACGCCTCCAACTGGAAGTACCACGACTACTCGATGGTCTCCATGGAGCTGCACGTGCTGGGCGCCGCGGCCTGGGCGGGCGGGCTCGGCGCGTTGATGGCACTGGTCGCCTACCGCAAGGGACTGCTGGCGGTCGCGCTGCCGAAGTTCTCGAAGGTCGCGACCATCAGCCTGATCGTCGTCGCGGTGACGGGCCTGTTCAACGGACTGCTGGAGCTGGTCCTCAACCCCGTCGTGCCGTTCCCGCAGTCGCTGGTCACGACCGGCTACGGCTTGTTGCTCATCGGCAAGGCGCTGTGTGCCGGAGCGATCGCACTGCTCGGCGCGCACATCCGGTGGCGGTTGCTGCCGAAGATCTCCCAGCACAAGGTCACCGCGATCGTGCAGTGGGCCGTGCTGGAGGTGACCATCATGGGTGTCGCGTTCGGCCTCGCGGTGGTGCTCAGCCGCGCACCCGTCAGCTGAACCCCGTCGCCACGCGGACCAGGTCGGCAACTGCACGCGACCTGCTGTGCGGTGGCCACGCGATCACCGTCGTCACCCTCGGCGCGTCCACCACGGGTATCGCGACCAGGCCTTCGAGCAGACCCGCGCGGACGACTTCCGGCATGACCGCGACCGCACGGCCGAGCGAGATCATCTGGAACAGCTGCGTCAGGTTGTGCACTTCCACGCCGGGGCCGGGAAGGTACGTGCCGTCGGGCTCCGGCCAGCGCGCGAGCTCCGGCAGGTCGATGACGTCGGCCATCCTCAGCTGTCCAGCGCCGGCCAGTGGGTGCGAACTGGACAGGACCGCGAACTGACTCTCGCTGTACAGGGTCTCGACGTCGAGTCCGGCGGTCGAGTCGAACGGCTCGTGCAGGAGCGCCACGTCGGCACGACCGTCGAGCAGCGGTTTCGAGGTGTGGGCCTCGCACAGCAGCAGGTCGACGGCGACCGCACCCGGTTCGGCGGCGTAGGCGTCGAGCAGCTTTGCCAGCAGCTCGCTGGAACCACCCGCCTTGGCGGCCAGCACCAGCGACGGCCGGTCGACGGTCCGCGTGCGCCTCTCCGCCGCGGCGACCGCGCCGAGGATCGCCCTCCCCTCGCCCAGCAGCACCGCGCCCGCGTCGGTGAGCGAGACCTTGCGACTGGTCCGCGCGAACAGCTGGACGCCGAGCCGGTGTTCGAGCTGGGCGATCGTCCTGGACAGCGGCGGCTGCGCGATGCCGAGACGTTCGGCGGCCCGGCCGAAGTGCAGCTCTTCCGCGAGGGCGACGAAGTACCGGAGCTCTCTGGTCTCCACGTCGTTCACGTTATCCATACCTGCCGGGTATCGCTGCGCCACCGAAGTGATGTTGGTCTTCAGAGCCCGCAAGACCACGATCAATTGCATGAACGAACAGACGATTGCGCTGGTCACCGGCGCGAACAAGGGCATCGGCTACGAGATCACGGCAGGGCTCGGCATGACCGTCGGAGTCGGCGCGAGGGACCTGCAGAAGGGCGAGGAAGCCGCCGAGAAGCTCCGGGCGAACGGCGTCGACGCGTTCGCCGTGCCGTTGGACGTCACCGACGACGAGAGCGTCCAGGCGGCAGTGGCGCTGTTCGAGGAACGGTTCGGCCGCCTCGATGTGCTGGTCAACAACGCGGCGATCGCCGGAGTGTGGCCCGCGGCGCCGTCCGCCGCCACACCGGAAAGCCTGCGCGAGGTGCTGGAGACCAACGTGATCGGCGTCCTCCGGGTCACCAACGCGATGCTGCCGCTGCTGGCCCGTTCCGCCCGGCCGCGGATCGTGAACCAGTCGAGCCACCTCGCGTCACTGACGCTGCAGACCACGCCAGGAGCGGAGTTCGGCGAGGCCAACGGGACCTACACGCCGTCGAAGACGTTCCTGAACGCGCTCACCGTCCAGTACGCCAAGGAACTCACGAACATCAAGGTCAACGCGGCTTGCCCCGGTTACGTGGCGACCGATCTCAACGGCTTCCAGGGGAGGGACACACCTGCGGAGGGAGCCAGGATCGCGATCAGGCTGGCGACTCTGCCCGACGACGGTCCGACCGGAGGCCTGTTCGACCACAGCGGACCGGTGCCCTGGTGATTGTTCAACGTGAAACATCCGCATGATCTCCGACCGCACTCGGTGAGTGGTCCGATCAGCGCGACGAGCTGCCCACGAACGGACTAGTCGGTGATCAGTCGAGCCGAAGATTCCTCACGCATGCGCGCCAGCCGGTTCATCGTCCGCTGACCGCGGCGGTCGAGCTCACGGCTGTCGATCCAGCCGTTCGCGTAGTACCGGTAGTCCTGCGCCAGCGCCACCAGTTCCGCGAGGTAGTCGGCTGACCTGCGCCGTCGCTCCTCGTCGAACGCCGCCAGCAGCGGCAACTGGGTGTCCACCACCTCGTCGAGCAACTGCGCGGACCGCAGCGCTCTCCTGGAACGCCACCTCCGAGTAAGGCTCACGCGCCGCACCTCGTCCTTCGCCCCGACCTGCCGCACCTTAGGCGTGGATTTCTCGCCCGTCGATGCTGCATTCGTGGGAGAAGGTCCTGGCGTTACCGGTTCGTGTCCCACACCATCCAAAAGTGGTGCTATAGGACCCAAACGAGATGGCTCAGGCGGCCGACTCGGTGCCGGTGAAGCGGGCGACGCGGTCCGCGAGCTCGCGGGCCTCGGGGTTGTTGCGGCGCTTCTCGGCCTCTTGACGAAGCGGCTCCATGCGCTGCTTCGTGCGCACCGACTTGAGGCTTTCCGACAGGTCGACGGCCTGGCGACCGATCTTGGCGCCGTGGTCGATGTCGCCCTCGAGCAGGTGGTTGATGGCCATCGAGGTCAGGTTGAACGAGCGGCTGCGCGCGTACTCGTCACCGAAGTTGTTGATCGCCTTGGACAGCGCAGGAATGGCGGTCCTCGTGTACTTGGCGTCCACCGTCTGTGCCAGCTCCGTGTGCACCGTGCCGATCATGGACGAGAGGCCGATCTCGTTGAAGAACTTGGCCCAGGCTGGGGCTTCGGTGACGTTCGCGCGGGAGAACTCGTCGCGCGCGCGGCCGAGCAGCTTGAGCGCCTGCTCGTCGGAACCCATCTTCGCGTAGGCCCAGGCCTCGTTCGCGCACAGGATGCCCACCGCGAGCTTGGAACCCGAGTTCTGCGCGGCCAGCTGACCCAGCTGGAACACCTTCAGCGCGTCGTCGGGGGCGTTCTGGTGCAAGTAGACCCGGCCCATGCGGTACAGGATGTTCGCCATCAGCGCCTCGTTCTCACCCTGCTTGGCGAGGTCGAGCGCCTGACCGAAGTGGTTGCGGGCCGAGTCCATCAGGCCCGTGTCGAACGACGTCCAGCCGGCGAGGTTGTGCAGGTCGGCCAGCGCGACGTAGAGGCGCTGACGAACCACGTCCGTTGAGCTCGCACCGAGCATCTGCTGTCCCCAGGACAGCTGGGCGACCACCGCGTCGCGGCAGGAACCGCCGCCGTACTGGTAGTCCAGGGCACGCAGAGCCCGCGTCGCCGCTTCGACCTGGCACACATCGGTCATGCCGATGCGTCCCGGAGCCGGAGTCTGTGTGGGGTGAGAAACCCACGACCCGGAGTCCGCTCCGAACACGGCCGCGCCCACTGTCACGGCGGCGGCGTGCGCGAGGAACTTCCGACGCTTCACCGACTCGTCCTCCTCAGGATGGGGTGAGTCCGCAGTTGCGGCCACCCTCACTGCCGTTGTCTCGTCATAGGCGAGACCCATGTATCCACGTGGGACACCCAAGCCAATGGCGATCCGCGTCAGGACGTCATATGCCATCACCTGGCGTCCCTTGAGGATCTCCGAGACTTCGGACTGCGACTGCCCAGTGAGCGCCGCGATCTGGCGCTGGGACACGCCGTGCCGTCGGAGCAGCCGGTAGACCGAGCTGATCTCTCGTCGGGCCAGTGCGTCCCGCATCTCCTGCTGGTCCCACACCTCGGCGGGAATCGGAGAGCCCTGGGAACTCATGGTGTTCATCGCGCACCCTCACAGTCCGTTGGGCGTCATCGGCAGACTAGGGGCAGGTCCCCGAGTCGAGAAGTCCTCTTCGGCGGAGCTGATCGGCTCTACCGAACACCGCCTACCGCTCACCGTAAGACTTCCACCGGTCAGCGCTGTGACGTCCCGTTCCGGCATGAATCATCGCAATCTAGATTCCGGTAAGCGAGTGAGCACGGAGAGGAACGACCGATAGTGGACAGCTCCTCCCCAAGCTCCACCTCCATTGTGGAGACGGGTGACACCGAATCCACATGGCGCGGCACGACCGGGCAGCGTCGGACGTGGCAGATCAGCTGCGGCGACGTGGTCGACCGGGACCGCCAGCTCACCGTGAAGGTCGTTCAGGGCCAAGTGGTTCTGGTCGGACCTCCCGGGGAGACGGCAGTCTTGTCCCACGACCAGCTCGTACAGCTCAGGGCTGCGCTACGCGAAGCCGCCGACCAGGCGGAAAGGTGACGGTGAAGTTGTGGACGCGATCCTCGGACAGGTTCTTCGCAACGCTGTGTGGGAACGTCTCGACCTGCTCACGGAGCTGGCGAGCCGCGCTGACGCCCCGTCCCTCCTGTCGGTGGCTCGATCCGAGCTCCCTCGGCTGACCGAGGGATGGCGTGCTCTGCTGGCAGCGCACGAGCCGGACGAGAAGGGCAACTGCCCCGAGTGCTCCGGTCGTTGGCGCCAGCAGAAGTCACCTTGCTCGGTGTGGCGCGCCGCGTACGAACACCTGGTTGCGGGCGGACTCGCCCCGCGCCCGGCTCGCCACCTGCGCGAGGCTCCGGTGACCCCTCCTGTCACCAGGACCCGCCGCGCGGTGGCTCGAGCCCACTAACGGGCCTTTGCGACTGACCTGGCGTCCCCCCGACACGACCAGGTCTGCAAACGGCCTACTGACCGGTGGTCCGCGATGTGCGAACCCCCGACCGCTACATCGCGGACCCCGGTCAGCTCAACAACTCCACAGATTCCCGCGGGCCGGTGACGTGCACCTACCCTCCCCGACCGTCGTCGGCCCGCGGTCACCAACCACGGCCCTTGTCTGCACCTCCCGCGCAGGCAAGGGCCGTTTTCATTGCCTGCTAACGGTGGGTGCCGGTCTTCCAGGTCAGGTATGAGGTCAGGGTCGGAAAGAGCCTGCCGGAGATCTCGAACGCCTTGAGCTGCCACGGGAAGAGGTGCTCGGCGCGTTCCTTCTCCACGGCGTCGACGATCGCCTTCGCGCACTGCTCCGGCGTGACCGTGGGGATGAGCTTCGCGATCGCCGGGATCCGTTCCTCGGCGCCAGGGTTGTTGTTGAAGTACTCGCTGGAAACCTTGCCCGGGATGACCTCGCTGATCCCGACCCCGGTGCCGCGCAGGTCGAGGCGCAGAGATGCGGTCAAGCCGCGCAACGCCCAGCGCGATGACTGGTAACCAACGCAGCCGGGAATCGGCAGCCGCGACACCGGCGAGTTCACGTTGACGATCCAGCCGGACCGCCTGGCCCGCATGGCTCCCAGGTACTCCCTGGTCAGCAGCAACGCCGCCAGGTACGGCACCGAGGTCATCGTCTGCAGCTCGTCGGCCGACGTGTCGTCGAGGAACAACCAGCGGCCCACACCGGCGTTGTTCACCAGCACATCCGGCGTTTCCACGCTCTCGGCGAGCGCGTGGATCTCCGCGGCGTCCGACAGATCCGCCACGTGAGCGGTCGCCGAGCCGCCGAACTCGGTGATCCGTTTGACCTGTAGATCAAGCAGTTCGGCGCTCCGGGCCACAAGGTCGACGTGCGCGCCTCGACCAGCGAACCGGAAGGCAGCCTCCGCCCCGATCCCCTGGGACGCTCCCGTGACCAGAACCCTCTTGCCGGACAGACGCATCAGACCACCGATCGCACTCGACTCATCAACACCGCCGCCAGCGTCGTCGCCAACGCCGACACCGCGAACAAGCCGCGGTAGCCACCCAGGTTGGCCAGGATCAACGCCGTCAGCAAGGGTGCGATGACCTGCGGCAACGCGTTGGCCACGTTCAGCACGCCCAGGTCCTTGGCCCGATCTGACGCCGCCGGCAGCACCTGGGTGAGCAACGCGATCGCGACCGCCCAGTACGTGCCGAACCCGACGCCGAGCAACGGGGAGGCGATCAGCACCGCGGTCCAGGTCGGCCAGATGACCAGGATCAACGCCGCCAGCGCCATCACGACCGAAGCACCGTAGACATACGGCTTCCGACGCCCAGAACGATCACTTCGTGCGCCGAACAGCACCGCTCCTGCGGCGAGTGCCACCCCGTAGAGCGCCATGAGCACGAGCAGACCGTCCTCCGGCGACGGGTGGTGGACCACGTCACCGAGGAAGTAGAGGAGGTAGAGCGTCCCGAACGCGTTGCCGAGGTTGATCATCAGGTGACCACCCCAGGCCCACGCGAAGTCGGGGTGCTCACGCGGTGAGATCCAGAACGTCGGCTTGACCGGCTTCACGATGAGCTGGGTGTCTGGCGTGCGGAACACGAAGAAGATCGCGCCCGCCAGCACGATGACCGCGCATGCCAGGTAGCCGGCCGGCAGTCCGCTGACCAGCAACGTCACCACGACCGCGCCCAGCACGGTGCCGAGCATCTGGCTGATGCCGATGAGCCCGCCGACCTGCGCCCGTTGCTCGACGGGCACGCGGTCCGGAACAGCCGAGGTCAGCGCGGCGAGCATGCCGCCGATTCCCGCCTGCACCAGACACCAGCCGATGGTCATCACGACGACCGACGGCGCGTTGGCGAGCACGGCGAGACCGACGGCGCCGAAGATGGCGCCGGCCAGCGTCCACGGGTGGCGACGGCCGAACCGCGAGGTCGTGCGGTCGGACAGGAACCCGATCAGCGGCACCACGACGAGCGACACCAGGCCGCCGAACCCGGTGACGATGCCGAACACGAGCTCCTTGTTCCCCTTGTCCAGCAGCTCGGCCTGCTGCGGCAACAGCACCTGGATCGGCGCGTAGACCGCCAGCCACAGCCCCAGGTTCGCGCAGAACAACCACGCCATCCACCCGCGGCGGACGCGCACCACCGGTTCAGCGAGTGCCTCACTCACCACTGATCACCTTTCTGTACCAGTGGAACGAGTCGCGCGGCGTGCGTCGCTGCGTCTCGTAGTCGACGTGCACCAGGCCGAACCGCTGCGAATAGCCGGCTTCCCACTCGAAGTTGTCCATCAGCGACCACACGAAGTAGCCGGAGACGTCCGCTGCCTGCGCGGCCTTGAGGTGTCCGTCGAGGTAGGAGACCCGTGCGGCGTCCTGGATCTCGTCAGGGAAGCTGCAACCGCTCTCGGTCACGTACACCGGCGGCAGGTTCGGGTGGCGTTCGCGGAGCGTGTTGATCATCTCGGTCAACCCGGACGGCACGATCGGCCAGCCGAAGCCGGTCTTCGGGTACTCGTCGATCTCCACCAGTTCGAACGGCAGCGGGTTGCCCTCTGACGGGTTCTTCAGCCGCGTCGGGTTGTAGTAGTTGACGCCGTAGAAGTCGAGCGGCTGGTGGATGACCTGCAGGTCTCCGTCCTCGACGGGCAGAAGATCGGCGACTGCGTCGGGATATCGGCCCGACAGAACTGGGTCCGCGTACAACCAGTTGTGGATTTCGCTGTACGCCTCGGCAGCTGGTAGGTCGTTCGGCGCAGCCGGCCAGGCAGGCGTGTGGTTGTTCGCCGTGCCAACCGCTTGGGCGTTGAACGACCGGAGCACCTCGACCGAACGCCCGTGAGCGAGGTTCAGGTGGTGGGCGGTCGGCAACGCGTCGAAGAGCAACGTCTTGCCAGGGGCGTGCTCACCGATCGCATAGCCCTGCAACGTCACCATGGCTGGCTCGTTGATCGGGATCCACATCTTCACCCGGTCGGCCAGGCGGTCCGCGACCAGCGCGGTGTAGTCGGCGAACCGGTCGGCGATGTCCCGGTTCAGCCAGCCGCCCTCCGCTTCGAGCTCGAGCGGCGTGTCCCAGTGGTACAACGTGACCACGGGGGCGATTCCGACGTCGACGAGCGCGTCGACCAGGCGGTCGTAGAAGTCGAGGCCCTCGGAGTTCACCGGGCCCTTGCCGGTGGGCTGGATGCGCGGCCACGCGATCGAGAACCGATACGCGTTCACGCCGAGCTGCGTCATGAGCGCAACGTCCTCGCGCCACCGGTGGTAATGATCGCAAGCAACGCTGGCGTTGTGGTTCTCGTGTACCGGAGTGAACTCGTCCCACACCGAGGGACCACGACCGCCTGCACTGAACGCGCCCTCGATCTGGAACGCGGACGTCGACACTCCCCAGAGGAAGTCGCTCATCGATCCTCCAAATGTGAAACTTGTTCGGATCGTAGGCGTGTTGACAGGTTCAGGGAAGTGAAAAGGCCGTACAACAGGCAAGATGGAAGCACCCGAACTACTGGGAGTCGCCGTGACGAGCACCACCCCGCTCCGCCGCCAGCCCGTCCAGCAGCGCAGCGCCAAGAGAGTAGAGCGAATGCTCGAGGCCTGCGCGACCCTCATCGACGAGGTGGGCTACGACGGCGTGACCACGACGTTGATCGCGGAGAGAGCGGGTGTCGCGGTCGGTTCGCTGTACCAGTTCTTCCCGGACAAGAGAGCCGTCGTGCAGGCGCTGACACTGCGCAACGTCGACAGGTTCTCCCAGGGCATCACCGAACGGCTCGAGCAGGCGACGCTCGAGCACTGGTGGGACGCCGTGGACACGGTGTTCGACGTCTACGTGACGATGCACCGCGAGATCCCCGCGTTCGGGAAGCTGCACTTCGGTGACGTCGTGGACATGCGACTGCTCGACGACCGCCGCGACAACAACGCGGTCATCTCCGACAAGATCTCCGAGCTGATCTCGGGCAAGTTCGGAATTCCGATGGGCGAGGTCGGGCTGCCGATCGCGATCGCCGTCGAGGCCGCCGACGCCGTGATGAAGATGGCGTTCCGCAAGACCCCGATGGGCGACCAGGCGATCCTCGGCGAGGCAAGGGCGCTGGTCAGGGGCTACCTGTCCTCGCGCCTGCCGGCTTAACCGAAATTCCTGCGCTCGCCGCGGTACGTGGGCACGGTCCGCTCGATGCGGTCGCCGTGCACCAGGTGCACCTCGTCGAACCGCTCGAACAGCTCGCCCGCCTTGGCGTGCCGCATCCAGACGCGGTCACCGATCCTCAGGTGCTCAGCCGCCTTGCCGGTGACCGGCGTCTGCACCTCGCCGGCGCCCTCGAGGCCGAGCGTCTTCAGCCCTTCCGGAAGGTACGGCGACGGCTGCCGGTCGGGCGTCGGCGTGCCGGACGCGATGTACCCGCCGGCGAACAACGTGGCCGTGTGCTTGTTCGGCTTGCGCACCACGGAGAGAGCGAACAACGCGGCAGGTTCCGGCTTGAACGCCTGGTACCCGTCGAACAGCGTCGGCCCGAAGAGTCCGGAGCCGGCCGCGAGCTCGGTGACCGACGGGTCACTTCCGGTCAGCTCGAGGCTTCCGGTGCCGCCACCGTTGACGAACTCCAGGTCGACGACCTGCCGCACCGCGCTCACCACGGCGGTCCTGCGGTGAATCAGCTCAGGCCCGGACCGCGCCTGGATGAACCGGATCCCGAGCGCACGCAGCGGCTGACCAGGCGGGTTGTCACCCAGCCCGGCGATCTGTCCCTCGTACGCCATGACGCCGACGAGCTTGAAGCCACGCCGTTGCGCGATCTTCGCGGCAAGGGCCTTCGCCTGCTGCGGCGTGTGGATCGACGAGCGGCGCGGCCCGATGTGGACACCGGGCAACGGCCGCCACGACACGTCCAGCTCGAGGCACACCCGGATGTCCGAGTGCGGCCCGATCGCCGCGTCCACGAAGTCCAGGTGCTCAGTCGAGTCGACCATGATCGTGACGCGCTGACGTGCGGTTTCGTTGGCCGCGAGTTTCTGCAGGCTGGCGCGGTCCGCCGTCGGGTACGCCACCAGCAGGTCTTCGCTGACGTTCTGCTCGGACAACCACAACGCCTCAGCCAGCGAGTAGCACATGACCCCTTGGTAGCCGGGCCGTTCGAGCGCCCGGCTCACCAGGTCGCGCACCCGGATCGACTTGCTCGCCACCCGGATCGGATGACCGGCAGCGCGACGGGCGAGGTCCGCCGCGTTGTGGTCGAAGGCGTCCAGGTCGACGATCGCGAACGGAGGATCCAGATCCTTCGTCGCGGCATCGAGTCGGTTTCTGCGCATGCACTGACGGTACGTCGTGAACCCTTGAAACGTGAAGAGCTTTCACTTACGTTACTCGCAGGTCACACTCTCTCGTGGAGGTCCGTGTGTGGACGAACTGGGCTAGAACCGCGTCGTGCACGCCAACGCGCGTCGTTCACCCGTCCTCCACTGACGAGATCGCGGCAGCGGTCACCTCAGGAAACCGTGTCCGCGCGCGGGGCAGCGGTCACTCGTTCAACGACATCGCGGTCGCGCCGGAAACTGCGCTCGACCTGGACCGTTGGACGGGAATCGTGCGCGCGGACACGGAATCCGGCCTGGTGACCGTACGCTCCGGCACCCCGCTCTGGGCGTTCAACGCCGACCTGCACCGCCTCGGCCTCGCCATGCCGAACCTGGGCGACATCGACGCCCAGACCGTCGCGGGCGCGGTCTCGACCTCGACCCACGGCACCGGCGCGAAGCTCGGCGTCCTCGCCACCGCGATCGCCGAGCTGGAACTCGTGCTGGCAGACGGTTCGGTCGTCACCTGCTCGCGCTCCGAACGCCCGGACCTCTTCAACGCTGCCCGCGTCGGCCTCGGCGCACTGGGCGTCATCAGCACGATCACCCTGCAGTGCGTCCCGTCGTTCGTCCTCCAAGCGTCGGAGGCACCGGGCCGGCTGGACGCCGTGCTGGAGCAGTTCGACGATCTCTGCGCCGTCGAGGACCACGTCGAGTTCCACTGGTTCACCCACTCCGACCGCGTGATCCTCAAGCGCAACAACAGGATCAGCGAACCGGCCAAGCCGCTGTCGAAGTTCCGGCAGGCCTGGGAGTACGAGGTCATGGAGAACACCGCGTTCGGCGCGGTGTGCAAGGTGGCCAAGACCTTCCCCCGCTACACCAGCCGCCTCAACGAACTCTGCGGCTCCCTGATCTCCGAGCGCTCCTACTCCGACTACTCCCACAACGTCTTCGTGACGCCTCGCCGGGTGAAGTTCGTGGAGACCGAGTTCTCGATCCCGCGCGAAACCCTGCTCGACGTCATCGGCGAACTCCGCGAGGTCGCGGGGAAACTCGGCGAACGCGACCACCTGATCGTGCCGTGCGAGGTGCGCGTCGCTCAGGCCGACGACATCTGGCTCTCCACGGCGAGCGGCCGCGACACCGCCTACATCTCCATGCACCAGGCGCTCGGCATGCAGTACAAGGCTTTCTTCGACGCCTACGCCAGCATCGCCGCGTCAGTGGGCGGCCGCCCGCACTGGGGCAAGATGCACGACCTCACCGCCGAGCAGCTCCGCCCGTTGTACCCGCACTTCGACGACTTCCTGCGGGTGCGGGACGAGGTCGATCCAGGCAGGACGTTCACGAACCCCTACCTGGACCGGGTGCTCGGCTAGAGAACAGCGCGAACGGCGTCGGCGACCGGCGTCTCGCCGTTCGTCAGCTCCAGCGTCTTGCCGATCGTCCCCGGAGCGTTGAGCAACTCCGCCAGCACAGCGGCGACATCCGCACGCGTGACGGACGACCGCGGCAGTCGTGGCGCGCCGATCGTGACCAGACCGGTCGGCGCGTCGTTCACCAGCGGTCCGGGCCGCAGGATCGTCCAGTCCAGATCACGTGGCTTCAGGTCTTCCTCGGCCAATCCCTTGGCCCGCAGGTAGACCGCGAACTCGGGATCCGTCGAAGGCGAGTCAGCGGCCTCGATCCCGACCGTCGACACCTGAAGGAACCGCCGCACCCCGCTCTCGACAGCAGCAGAGGCGAAGAGCGCGGCCGCCCCGTAGTCCACGGTGTCCTTGCGGGCGTTTCCAGACCCCGCTCCAGCACCAGCCGCGAACACGGCGGCATCAGCACCGTTCAAATACGCCGCGACCGAGTCCACATCAGCGGACTCCAGGTCGCACAACACCGGAACAGCTCCGGCATCGGACACGTCAGCAAAATGGTCAGGGTTGCGGACCAGGGCGGTGACCGCGTCTCCACGGGTGGCCAGCAGCTGCTCGAGAAGCAGCGCGATCTGCCCGTGTCCGCCGGCTATGACTACTCGCATGGCCCCGACGGTAGATCAGGAAGCGGTGGCGAGCACCTGCTCGTAGACCAGCTCGTTGACCCAGCGGGTGATGGCGGTGTCCTCTGCGGGCACGTTCTCCTGGCGGCCGGACACGTCGACCGAGAGGTCCTTGTCGTCGTCGGCCAGCAGGACCGAGACGCCGTAACGGCGGACGCGCGGCAGGCAGTTCGACAGGTAGTCGTGCGAGAAGGCGACCGACTCCGGCAGGACGACGGCTGCGTTGCCGTAGCGGGAGAAGGGGACGGCGGACGCGAGCGCGGTGCGCCAGTGGCGGGCGACGGCCAGGACGCCGACGATGCGCACGGCGGCCGGCGGGACGCGGCCTTCCATCTCCGGCCACACCCACGTGGAGACGGTGGTCTTGTCGGCCTCGGGGCCCGCACCCACGCACACGCGCTCGGCGTGGGCGTCGGCGAGCAGTTCGGCCACGACGACGACCTTGCGGCCCATCAGGACCATTTCGGGGAGAACCACACCGTGCCAGCCGAGGCGGATCGCCGCTGCGGCTGCCAACTCCTCGACGGACGCGGGCAGTTCCGGAACCGGGAGCGCGGTCGTCGACAAACCGTTCGAGCTGTCGAGGGCCGCGATCCTTGCTGGGGTGCTGCTCACGCCAGTGCCTCCTCGTCACCCGCGGCGGGCGATCCGCCGCGTTTCGACTCGTGCTCTGCATAAGGATTAGCAGGAAGCGCACGGCCCGCTCCCAGGTCAGCGCACCCCCTGCGATCGACGGCGCCGACCGGTCGGTGACCGGTCGAAGAGCGGCGCGGGGAGTTCGGTCCTACGGTGCTGCCGTCTGGGTGACGTTAATCCGGATGGACGCACCAAAAGAGCTGCTCAGAGTGGGTGCGCTACGCGTGAGGGCAAAACGGCGGTGAGCGGCGCCGGTCACCGTCCGTCGACCGTTCACCGCGCCAGAACGACCACCTACATGATGATCACGGTCTTGCCAGGCCCGTGACCTGCGAAAACATCAACAGCCTCGCGCAACGGCACCCGGCGGGCGATCGGCACCGAAAGGTCCCCCGCCTGCACCATCGACGCGAGCCGCACGAGCGTTTCGCGCGACCCCTTCATGCCGAAGTTCTGCGCCTTGTCGCTGGAGACGTAGTTGGTGTTGAAGGCCAACGGCGCGTAGCGCGCGTTCGCCTCGAACGACGAACGGTCGGTGCTCACGAGGTCGATCAGCGCGTCGGCCTCCACAAGAGAGTCGCCACGACCGATCGGGATCACCCGCTTGCCGGCCGCGCGCGCGATCTGGACAGCGAACGACCCGACACCACCGTTCGGTCCGATGATCAGCACAGATTCCGCCGAACCCAACGACTCGACCAACTGAAGTGCTGTCATACCCGCGGTCGGCAATGCGGCGGCAACTGCGGGATCGAGGTCTTCCGGCAACGGCGCCAACGCGTTCCCGGCCGGAACTGTGACGTACTCGGCGTACGTTCCGCGGCCGACGGGATGGTGGAAGAAGGTGCCGAAAATCCTCTCTCCGGAACCAACCACCTCACCCGCACCATCAGTTCCGGGAACCAACGGGAACACGTGCTCGGCAGAACCGCGGAGCATCCCGTTCAGAACTTTGCGGTCGAACGGGTTCACACTCGCCGCGAACAACCGCACCGCGAGCTCGTTCGGGCCCGCTTCAGGCTCCGGAAGCTCCACGAGTTGGAGCTGTGCACCGAAATCAGGTGCGCCTATCGCCCACATGCCGACCCCCGAACGAGTGACAGACATCACCTGTTGGATCAAGGAATCCGATACTGCCGATCAACGAAAGAACCCCTCTCGCGGATTCCGCGAGAGGGGTTCGATCTGTCTTTCGATGGGCAAGGGGGGAGTTGAACCCCCACGTCCTTTCGGACACACGGACCTGAACCGTGCGCGTCTGCCATTCCGCCACTTGCCCCTGGAGACGTTGGGAACACTAGCACGCGTCGAAACCAGGTTCCTAATCGCCCCCTGTAGGCGGAGTCGTACCCGGATACGATCGGTACAGGAGCCCGTCCGAGCGGAAGGAGTTGACGTGGGCCTGCAACGTTTCGAACGCAAGCTGGAAGGTCTGGTCGGCAACACCTTCGCGCGCGTGTTCGGCGGCAACGTGGTGCCCCAAGAGGTGGCACAGGCGCTGCAACGGGAGGGTGACAGCAACATCCGCGAACTCGCGGGTGGCAGACTGCTAGCCCCCAACCACTTCACCGTGCTACTCGGACCGCAGGACCACGAACGTCTTGCGGGCGATGAGCAGGATGAACTACGCATCACCCAGCTACTCGCAGAGGGCCTGCGGGAGCACCTGGCCGAGTCCGGATGGGATACCTATGGTGACGTCGTAGTCTCCCTGGAGCGCTCCGAGGCGCTGCACACCGGACAGTTCCGAACCAGCTCGTCCGTCGACCCCGACGTGAAAGCGGCCAGCCGACGGTCAGCACAACCTCGCACCGCAGGAGACCGACCCATGAGCCAGCCACCCGGCTACGGACAAGGACAGGGCCAGCCCGCCCAGGACCCTTATGGTCAGGGCGGCTACGGCCAGCAGGGCTACGACCAGCAGCAGCAGGGCTACGGCCAGCAGCAGGGTTATGGCCAGCAGGGTTACGAACAGGGCTACGGCCAGCAACAGGGCTACGACCAGGGCTACGGCCAGCAGGGCGGCGGCTACGGCGCCGGCCAGCCGGGCTATGACCAGGGTTATGGCCAGCAGCCGGGCTACGACCAGGGTTACGGCGGCGGCCAGCAAGGTGGCCAGCAGGGCTATGACCAGGGCTACGGCCAGCAGCAGGGTTACGGCCAGCAGGGCTACGACCAGGGGTACGGGCAGCAGCAGGGCGGCGGCTACGACCAGGGTTACGGCCAGCAGGGCGGGTATGACCAGGGTTACGGCCAGCAGCAGGGCTACGGCCAGCAGGGCGGCTACGACCAGGGCTACAACCAGGGCGGATACGCCCCGCCGGCGACCCAGGGCGCGAACCGTCAGCTGAACGCGACGCTGCACCTCGACGACGGATCCAACCGGACGTACAACCTCAAGCAGGGTGGAAACGTCGTAGGACGTGGGCAGGAAGCCGACTTCCGCCTCCCGGACACGGGAGTCTCCAGGCGCCACCTGGAAATCTCCTGGGACGGGCAGAATGCGATGCTCGCTGATCTCGGTTCGACCAACGGCACCACGGTGAACGGCACGCCAGTGCAGACTTGGCAGCTCGCGGAAGGCGACGTCGTCCGCATCGGCCACTCGTCGCTGGTCTTCCGCACCGCCGGCTAGTGGTCGACATGGGCGTCGGTAAGCAACTCAAGGCAGGAGCGGTTACAACCGGTGCAAGAGCTGGTGATGCAGCTGACCAGAGCGGGCTTTCTCGTGCTCCTCTGGCTCTTTGTGCTGGCCGCCCTACGTGTGGTCCGCTCTGATCTCTACGCAGCCTCAGGGCTCCGGGCGTCAGGTCTGCCCGGATTCCGGAGGTCCGAGAAGTCGGCGAAGGGAAGCAAGGCGCCCCGGCAACTCGTGGTCACCCACGGGGCGCTGACCGGCACCCGCATCTCGCTCGACGGCAGGCCGATCCTGATCGGCCGCGCAGACGACTCCACTCTCGTGCTGGACGACGACTTCGCGTCGACCAGGCACGCGAGGCTGTCCATGCGCGGAACCGACTGGTACGTGGAGGACCTCGGTTCCACGAACGGCACCTATCTAGACCGAGCCAAGGTCACCGCACCCCTGCGCGTACCGCTCGGCACCCCGATCCGCATTGGCAAAACGGTGATCGAGCTGCGCTCATGACCTTGGTTCTTCGATACGCGGCCCGCAGCGACAGGGGCCTGGTTCGCAACAACAACCAGGACTCCGTGTACGCGGGCCCCCGCCTGCTCGCAGTCGCCGACGGCATGGGTGGCCACGCCGCCGGTGAAGTCGCGAGCAAGGTGGTCATCGCCTCGCTGGCCCACGTCGACGACGACGAGCCGGGCGACGACCTCCTCGGCAAGCTCCGCGACGCGGTCGCGGCCGGCAACGGCGCCATCTCCGAGCTCGTGACGAGCGACCCGGACCTGGAGGGCATGGGCACCACGCTCACGGCCATCCTGTTCGCGGGCAATCGCCTCGGGCTCGTGCACATCGGCGACTCGCGTGCGTACCTCCTGCGGGAGGGCACCTTCGCGCAGATCACGCACGACGACACGTTCGTCCAGTCGTTGATCGACGAGGGCCGGATCACGCCGGACGAGGCCGCCACGCACCCGCAGCGCTCGTTGCTGCTGCGCGCGCTGACCGGCCACGACTTCGAGCCGAGCCTCACCGTGCGCGAAGCGCGGTCCGGGGACAGGTTCCTGCTCTGCTCGGACGGTCTGTCCGGCGTCGTGAGCCTGGAGACGCTCGACGAGGCGATCCGCATCCCCGACCCGCAGGCCTGCGCGGACCGGATGATCGAGCTCGCGCTCAAGGGCGGCGGCCCCGACAACGTCACGGTGATCGTGGCGGACGTCGAGGACGTCGACTTCGGCGACGACTACCCGATCGTCGGCGGCGCGGCCGGGGACGGCAGCGAGGAGCACAACGCCCCGCCGGACTCCGCGGCGTCCAGGGCGAGCGCGCTCACGCAGCAGCGCCCGCCGATGCCGCAGCGCATGGAGGCACCGCCGCCACCGCCGCAGGACCCGAAGCGCAAGAAGCGCAACGCCATCAAGGCGTTCGCGATCATCTTCGTGCTGCTCCTGCTGACGGCTGTCGTCGCGGTCGGCGGCAAGCTGTGGCTCAACACCCAGTACTACGTCGGCGCCACCGAGGACGGCCAGGTCGCGATCTTCCGCGGTCTCAACGGCTCGGTGCTCGGGTTCAAGCTGTCGTCCAAGGTCGAGGGCTCGTGCCCGCCCGGATCGACGGGCTGCTCCGAGATCACGCTGAAGGACCTGCAGGAAGGTGGTCGCAAGACCATCACCGCGGGCATCCGGAGTGACAACGGGATCGACGGCGCGCGCGCCGCGGTCAGGTTGCTGCGCACGGAGCACATGCTGCCGTTCTGCAAGGACACGTCGTCAACGTCGACGACGACGACCAACCCGACCAGCCCGGCGAGTCCCACGAATCCGTCCAGCACGTCCAGCACGCCTCCGGCGAACGGATCGACCCCGGACACCGGGGCCACCGAACCGTCGCCCACCCCGACGGGGCAGAAGGTCGGCGTGGAATGCCGGGAGGGTCCGTAGTTGATGGGCTCGCCCGTCCCCACCGGGGAAGGCTCACCAGGCGCGTCGGTGGCGACGAGCACGTCGCCGGGACTGCGAGCGCCGACGAGGCGCGGCACCGAACTGGTGATGCTCGCGTTCGCCGCCGGAATCGTGACGCTGGCGCTGATCCTCGTCGAACTCAACCAGGAGCGGTCGCTGAGCCTGAGGATCCTCTGGCTCGGTCTCGCATATCTCGGTCTCTTCGGCGCCGCCCACCTCGCCGTGCGCAGGTGGGCGCCCTACGCCGACCCGGCGATCCTGCCGTGCGTCGCACTGCTCAACGGCCTCGGTCTGGTGGTCATCCACCGGATCGACCTGGCGCTCGAGGGCACCGTCTTCCCGGACGGCTCGACCTGGGACCCGGTGGCGTTCAAGCAGGTCGTCTGGACCGCGATCGGGTTGTTGCTGTTCGCGGCCACGCTGAAGTTCCTCTCCGACCACCGCACGCTGGCCCGGTTCGGTTACACGTTCGGCCTCGTCGGACTGGTCGCGCTGCTGCTGCCCGGTGTCCTGCCGGGCTTCATCGCTCCGACGATCAACGGCGCGAAGATCTGGCTGCGCATCGGCCCGCTGTCCATCCAGCCGGGTGAGTTCGCCAAAGTCCTGCTGATGGTCTTCTTCGCGGCGTTCCTCGTCTCGAAGCGCGACCTGTTCACGACGGCTGGCAAGCGGTTCCTCGGCATGGATCTGCCGCGTGCCCGCGACCTCGGCCCGCTGTTCGCGGCGTGGGGCGTCACGGTCGCGGTCATGGTGCTGCAGAAGGACCTCGGCTCCTCGCTGCTGTTCTTCGGCATCGTGCTGGTGCTGCTGTACATCGCCACCGAACGCGCGGCGTGGGTCGTGCTCGGTCTCGGCCTGTTCTCCGGTGGCGCGGTCATCGCGTGGAAGCTGTTCACGCACGTCCAGCAGCGCGTGGCGAACTGGCAGGACCCGATCGGCCGCTACGACGTGGTCGGTGGCGGCTACCAGATCTCGCAGTCGCTCTTCGGCCTCGCGACCGGCGGCATCGGTGGTGCCGGCCTCGGTGCGGGCCGCCCGGAGATGATCCCCGAGGCGAACACCGACTTCATCACCGCGGTGATCGGCGAGGAGCTCGGGTTCGTCGGCCTCGCGGCGGTGCTGCTGGTCTACATGGTCCTCGCACTGCGCGGCCTGCGCGGCGCGATCTCGGTGCGCGACAGCTTCGGCAAGCTGCTCGGCGGTGGCCTCGCGTTCGCGCTCTGCTTCCAGGTGTTCATCATCGTCGGCGGTGTCACGAAGCTGATCCCGATGACGGGTATCACCGCACCGTTCCTGTCCTACGGCGGTTCGTCGTTGCTCGCGAACTACATCCTGGTCGCGTTGCTACTGCGAATTTCTGCCGCGGCGAGGGCTCCACAGCGGGCACCTAAGCCGAAACCGCAACAACCGGCTATCGCCGACCAGCACACTGTGATGGTGGAGCGTCCCAAATGAACACACCGCTCCGCCGCGTCGGCATGGCCATGATGGTCATGATCGTGCTGCTCCTGGGCAATGCCACGTGGGTGCAGGTGATCAACGCCGACGAGTGGCGCCTGAACACCTACAACCGCCGCGTGCTGCTCGACGAGTACGCCCGCAAGCGCGGTCTGATCACGGTCGCGGACGGCACGGTGATCGCGGACGTCAAGGAGACGACTGACCGTCTCCGGTTCCTGCGCACCTACAACAACGGCAAGGTGTACGCGCCGGTCACCGGGTACCTGTCGGTCACCTACGGCACCTCCGGCATGGAACGCGCCGAGAACGACCTGCTCAACGGCTCGGACGACAGGCTGTTCGCCCGCCGCGTCTCCGCGCTGATCACCGGTCGCGACCCGGTCGGCGGCAACGTCCAGCTCACGCTCGACTCGAAGGTGCAGCAGGTCGCGTACGACCAGCTGACCGCGAAGGGCTTCACCGGCTCGGTCGTCGCGATCAAGCCGGCCACCGGCGAGATCCTCGCGATGGCGAGCACGCCGTCCTACGACCCGAACGTGCTCGCGAGCCACGACTCGGACGAGCAGGCGTCGGCGTGGAAGCAGCTCACCGCCAAGGACGCGAACGACCCCCTGATCAACCGCGCGACGCAGGCCCTCTACCCGGCCGGTTCGACGTTGAAGACCATCGTGGCCGCGGCCGCGCTGGCCGACGGCAAGAACAAGGACACGCAGTACACCGCCGCGGGCACCATCAAGCTGCCGCAGAGCACGACGGACCTGCCGAACTTCAACGGCCAGCCGTGCGGCCCCGGCCAGACGGTGTCGATGGAGACCGCGCTCGCCAAGTCGTGCAACACGGCGTTCGCCGAGATGGCCGGCCAGGTCGGCGCGAACAAGCTGCGCAGGCAGGCGGAGAAGTTCGGCTTCAACGACTCCGGGCTCAAGGTGCCGCTGCCGGTCGAGACCTCGACGCTCGGCCCGATCCCGGACGACGCGGCGCTCTACCAGACCGGCATCGGCCAGCGCGACGTGCAGATCACGCCGCTGGAGAACGCGGTGGTGGCGGCGACGATCGCCAACGGCGGCGAGCGGATGCAGCCGTACCTGGTGTCGAAGATCCTCGGCCCGGACCTGAAGGCGATCGACGAGACCGACCCCGACGAGGTCGAGACCGCGATGAGCAAGGACAACGCGGCCGCGCTACGCGACATGATGATCCAGTCGGAGATCAACACCGGCGGTGAGGGTCGCAACAACAACATCCAGATCGCGTCGAAGACCGGTACCGCCGAGCACGGCAGCGACCCGTTGAAGACCAAGCCGCACGCCTGGTACATCGCCTTCGCCCCGGCGCAGAAGCCGGAGATCGCGATCGCGGTGATCGTGGAGGACGGTGGCGACCGCGGTCTGGGTGCCACCGGCGGCAAGGTCGCCGCACCGATCGGGCGCGCCGTGATCAACGCGTACCTGGTGGGTCGCTGATGCTCACCAAGGGCCAGCTCCTCGCCGACCGCTACCGCCTCACCAGGCGGATCGCGGTCGGTGGCATGGGCGAGGTCTGGGAAGGCGCCGACGAGCGGCTCGACCGCCGGGTGGCCGTGAAGGTCCTCAAGGCGGAGCTCTCCGGCGATCCCGAGTTCCTGCACCGCTTCCGCGTCGAGGCGCGGATGACGGCGTCGCTGAACCACCCCGGCATCGCGTCGGTGCACGACTACGGCGAGACCGCGTCCGTCACCGACGGACCGGAGGACACGGCGTACCTCGTGATGGAGCTCGTCGAGGGCGAGCCGCTCGCGACGATCATCTCGCGCGGCCGGCTGACCGCCGACGTGACGCTGGATCTGCTGGAGCAGACCGGAAACGCGTTGCAGGCGGCCCACGAACGCGGCCTCGTGCACCGGGACGTGAAGCCGGGCAACATCATGGTCACGCCGTCGGGGAAGGTGAAGATCACCGACTTCGGCATCGCGAAGGCCGTGGACGCGGCACCCGTGACACGGTCCGGCATGGTCATGGGGACCGCGCACTACATCGCACCCGAGCAAGCTCTCGGCGGCGAGGCCGAACCGGCGAGCGATGTCTACTCGTTGGCAGTGTGTGGTTACGAATGCCTTGCGGGGCACCGGCCGTTCCTGTCGGACAACGCGGTGACGGTCGCGATGATGCACATCCGCGACATGGCGCCACCGTTGCCGCCGGACGTGCCACCGGGTGCGCGGGCGCTGATCGAGGCGACGCTGGTGAAGGACCCGCGGCAGCGCTACCGGACGGGTGGCGAGTTCGCCGCCGCCGTGAGCGCGGTGCGGGTGGGCCAGCCGTTGCCGACGCCGTCCGGGTTCACGATGCCGCAGATGGTGCAGGTGCCGCAGCAGCAGATGGCACCGCAGATGGTGCCGCCGCCCGTGCAGCAGATTCCGCAACAGGTTCAGCAGGGGCCGCCACCGCCGCAGGTCTCGCAGCCGCTGCCGGTTCCGCCGCAGATGCAACACCACCAGACCGGACCGGTACGTCCCGGTACCCATCCCGCGATGCAACCGGCGCACCAGACCGGGACGTTCGCGCCGATGCAGGCACCACCGGCGAGAAACCGGACCGTCGTTTGGGTTATGGTCGCTGTCCTGGTGACCGTGCTGCTGGTGCTCGGCGTGGTCGTCCTGTGGAAGTTGACCGTGAAGCCGAACAACGGCAGCGGACAGGGTGGCCAGACGACCACCTCGAGCTCGGCGAACCCGAACTCCCCGGCGAACGGGCAGGCGAAGCCCGACACCGCCGATCGGATTCCGGGCAACGCGCCGAAGCGGATCGACGAGGACGACTACATCGGTCGTTCCGGCGACCAGGTCAGCAAGGACTTGATCGACCACGGCTTGGAGCCCAGGGTGCAGAGCCCGCAGGGCACAGCGCCGGGCGACCTGAAGAAGTGCCGGGTCACCGCCATCGCGCCGACAGGCGACGTGGCGATCGGCTCGCAGGTGAAGGTGACGTGCACGCCATGAGCAAGACCAGAACCGAGTTGGGAACACCGTCGACGAGGAGCGGGACGAAGCACCGATGAGCACTCCGCGACTGCTCTCAAACCGCTACGAACTGGGTGAGACCCTCGGGTACGGCGGCATGTCCGAGGTCCACAAGGGGCGGGACGTCCGTCTCGGCAGAGACGTGGCGATCAAGGTGCTGCGCGCTGACCTCGCCCGCGACGCCCAGTTCCAGGAACGGTTCCGCCGCGAGGCGCAGAACTCGGCTGCACTGAACCACCCTGCCATCGTCGCGGTGTACGACACCGGCGAGACGCAGACCGAGTACGGCCCGCTGCCGTACATCGTCATGGAGTTCGTCGACGGCCGGACGCTGCGCGACATCGTGAAGACGCAGGGCCCGCTGTCGGGCAAGCGCGCGATGGAGGTCATGGCCGACGTCTCGGCCGCGCTCGACTTCAGCCACCGGCACGGCATCGTCCACCGCGACGTGAAGCCGGCGAACGTGATGATCACGAAGTCCGGTGCCGTGAAGGTGATGGACTTCGGTATCGCGAGAGCCATACACGATGGTCAGGCCGCGGTCACCCAGACCGCCGCGGTCATCGGCACGGCCCAGTACCTGTCGCCGGAGCAGGCGCGCGGCGAGTCCGTCGACGCACGTTCCGACGTCTACGCCGCCGGCTGCGTGCTCTTCGAACTGCTGACCGGCGAACCGCCGTTCACCGGCGACTCCCCGGTCGCGGTCGCGTACCAGCACGTGCGGGAAGACCCGAAGGCCCCGTCGCAGCTGAACCCGAAGGTGTCGCCGCAGCTCGACGCGATCGTGCTGAAGGCGATGTCCAAGGGCCCGGCGAACCGCTACCAGTCGGCCGCGGAGATGCGCGCCGACCTGGTGCGCGTGCTGTCGGGTCAGCGTCCGTCCGCCCCGGCCGTGATGACCGCCGAGGACCGCACCGCCGTGATGAACGAGCAGGCGCGCACTCCTCGCACGCAGGTGATGTCCGGTGGTGGTGGCAGGCACCGCCCGGCGGCGTTGAAGTCGGAGCCGGAGGACGACTACGACCCGATCGCCGACGAGGAAGAAGAACGGCGCGCCAAGCGCAAGAAGGCCATCATGATCACGCTGGTGGTCATCCTGTGCGTGGCCGTGCTCGGCCTCGCCGCGTGGATCACCTCGAACCTGATGAACTCCAGCAGCCCGACCACCGACAAGACCTCGGTTCCGTCGCTCGTCGGCCGCAGCCCCTTGGAAGCCAAGGAGCTGATCACGAAGGCCGGCCTCGTGCCGCAGCAGCAGGACGTCGCCTGCGAACCCGGTGCGAACGGCGCGACGGCCCCGTGCACGTCCGACCAGATCTCCAAGGTGATCAGGACCGACCCGCCGGACGGCTCGCAGGTGTCGAAGGGCTCGCAGGTCACGATCTTCGTCGGCGCGCCTCCCGGTGAGGCAGCCGTTCCTGACCTGAAGGGCAGGACGGCGCAGGAAGCCCAGGCGATCGTCGACAAGGACCCCGGCGGCTTCAAGCTCGTGCAGAGCCAGGAGTCGGTCGAGGTCGACGACGCCAAGCTCCAGGGCAAGGTGGCGAACCAGAACCCGGAGTCCGGTCTGAAGCTGAAGAAGGGTGGGACGATCACCATCCAGCTCGGCAAGGCACCGGACAAGCAGAACGTGCCGAACGTCGTGGGCAGCACCGAGGACGACGCCCGCACGACGCTCCAGGGTTCCGGCTTCAAGGTCAACGTCCGGCAGGTCGACAGCGCCAAGCCCGAGGGCCAGGTCGTCGCACAGTCCCCGACCGGCAACAGCAAGGCGCTCAAGGACTCCATCGTCACGCTGGACGTCTCCAAGGGCAACCAGATCGAGATGCCCGACCTGTCCGGCCTGACCCAGAAGGAAGCCGAGAACAAGCTCAGGTCGCTGGGCTGGAACGGCAACCTCAACGTCGACCAGCAGCAGGTCAACAGCCCGCAGCAGGACAAGACGGTGCTCTCGCAGAACCCCGGCAAGGGTCAGGCGATCACCAAGGGCGCGTCCGTGACGATCACCGTCGGCAAGTTCGGGATCGTGACAACCTAGGTTTTCGGCTTTGCGGGGCGGCTTCCTACTCGGGAGCCGCCCCTTTTGTTCACTGGCGAGCGGCTGCGGCGAGCGTGCGCATGCCGTTCTCGAGCTGCGCGACCGTCGCCTCGGGAACCTCGTAGCCGCAGACCTTGAGCCAGTTGGCGAGCATCCGGTGGCCGCCGTCGGTCAGCACCGACTCCGGGTGGAACTGCACACCCTCGACCGGTAGTTCCTTGTGGCGCATGGCCATCACGATGCCGGTCTCGGTCTTGCCTGTGACCTCGAACTCCGCCGGAATCGTCTCCGGCAGCACCGTCAGCGAGTGGTAGCGCGTCGCGATGAACGGCTGCGGCACACCGTCGAGCACACCCTTGCCCTCGTGGAAGACGATGCTCGTCTTGCCGTGCAGCAGTTCGGGCGCGCGGTCGACCGTGCCGCCCCACACCACACCGATGGCCTGATGGCCGAGGCACACGCCGAAGACCGGTTTACCGGTGTCGGCACACCGCTTGATCACGTCGATGCTCGAGCCTGCCCGCTCCGGCGTACCGGGTCCTGGGCTGACGAGCACGCCGTCGACCTTCGCGATCTCGTCGAGGTCCACCTCGTCGTTGCGCCGCACGATGCACTCGGCACCGAGCTGGGCCAGGTACTGGACCAGGTTGTAGACGAAGCTGTCGTAGTTGTCGACCACGAGCACGCGCATGTGGTGAGCCTAGTCGGTCGCGTCGAGTGAGTTAGCTCTCGTCTGAGACAAGGTAAGGCTTCCCTAAAATAGGTGTCATGAGTCATCCCCTGCGCGTCGCGGTCATCGGCGCCGGTCCGGCCGGTGTGTACGCGGCCGACATCCTGACCAAGTCCGACGTCGACGTGCGGATCGACCTCTTCGAGAAGCTGCCGGCGCCCTACGGCCTGGTCCGCTACGGCGTCGCCCCCGACCACCCGCGCATCAAGGGCATCGTCGGTGCGTTGCAGAAGGTGCTCGACAAGCCCTCGGTCCGCTTCTTCGGCAACGTCGAGTACGGCGTGGACATCAAGCTCGACGACCTGCGTTCCCTCTACGACGCGGTGATCTTCTCGACGGGCGCATCCTGCGACCGCCCGCTGGACATCCCTGGCATCGACCTGCCGGGCAGCTACGGCGCCGCGGACTTCGTGTCCTGGTACGACGGCCACCCGGACGTGCCGCGCACCTGGCCGCTGACCGCTACCTCGGTCGCGGTGCTGGGCGTCGGCAACGTGGCTCTGGACGTGGCGCGGATCCTGGCGAAGACGGCCGACGAGCTGCTGGTGACCGAGATTCCCGCGAACGTCCACGAAGGCCTGGCCTCCTCGCCGGTCACCGACGTGCACGTGTTCGGCCGCCGCGGCCCGGCCCAGGCGAAGTTCACGCCGTTGGAGCTCCGCGAGCTCGACCACTCGCCGTCCGTCGAGGTGATCGTCCACGCCGAGGGCATCGAGTTCGACGAGGCCTCGCTGGCCGCGATCCGTTCGGACAAGCAGGTCTCCATGATCGTGAAGACCCTGCAGGAGTGGGCGATCCGCGACGTGGGCACTCGCCCGCGCCGCCTGCACCTGCACTTCCTGGAAGCACCGGTCGAGGTGCTCGGTTCCGACCGTGTCGTCGGCCTGCGCACCGAAACCCAGGAGCTGACCGGCGACGGCAACGTCCGCGGTACCGGCGTCTTCACGGACTGGGACGTCCAGGCCGTGTACC
>NZ_JYJG01000129.1 GCF_000955955.1 Lentzea aerocolonigenes | reverse complement strand
GGACGTCCAGGCCGTGTACCGCGCGGTCGGCTACCTCTCGACGCACTTGGCCGACATCCCGTTCGACCACGTCTCGGGCACGATCCCGCACCTCGCGGGCCGCGTGCTGGACCTGGACGAGGTGCCGATCCCAGGCGTCTACGTCACCGGCTGGATCAAGCGCGGCCCGATCGGCCTCATCGGCCACACCAAGGGCGACGCGCTGGAGACCATCACCAGCCTGCTGGAGGACGCGGCGTCCCTCCCCCGTGCCTCGTCGTCTTCCGGCGACATCGTGGAGTTCCTCGGACAGCGCGGCGTGCCGTTCGTGACCAACGAGGGCTGGGGCCGGCTCGACCTGCACGAGATGGCGTTGGGCGCCGTCGAGGGCCGCGAACGCGTGAAGGTCGTCTCGCGCGAGGAGATGACCGCGATCTCGAACGGCTGACCGGCCGTTTCCCGATGAAGCCGCCATCGCGTGTGGGCGCGATGGCGGTTTCACTTATTCGCTCGCGGCGGCCCGGACACTTGACCTGTGAACGCCGACCTCGCCGCCAGGGTGAACCACCTCAACGTCGAGTGGGCCGACTACAGCGTCGAACCCGATCGCGCGGTGTGGCTCGCCTGCGACTTCCTGATCGAGGGTCTCGACACCCCGGCACTCCGTGAACTGGCAGGTGAGTCACCGACGCGGTTGTCGAGAGGGGACGCCACTTCTCTCGTTCGCCAGTTCCTGGACGAACTCGGCATCGAGCCGATCACCGGCGAACAAGCCGACTGGTTCCTCGGGCGCGAAGCCGCTCTCCGAATCCTCGGCGGGGCACCTCCCAGCGAGTGGGGTGATGACGCCGGACGGATCAACATGCGAATGGACGACGAGGACGAAAGCGTCTACGTGGCGCTGGCTCTCCACGACACCAATCCGAACGCCTACCTCGCGTTCGTCCGCGAGTACCTGCGGCTCGCGGAGGCTCAGCTCACTGGGTGGTGACGTGGTTGAACGGCAGCTTCGGCTCCGCCCACGGGAACACCACGAACATCAGCAGCGCGATGATGCCCGCGGTCAGCACGACCGCCTCGATGATCCGCAGATACAGCGGGCCCGGCAGACGCCGCCAGATCCAGCCGTACATCAGCCCTCCTGCATCTCTGGCGGAATGAAGCCGTCGGCCACTGGGTAGCTCTTGGTCTCGATGGCGTGCACGATCAGGCGCTGCCGGTCGGAGAAGCGCGGGTGGCAGGTCGTCAGGGTGAGCAGGCGGGCCTGCTTGTCGGCGGGCACCGTCGTCCCCACCTGGTGCGGGATCGGGGCGATGACCTCGCCCTGGGTCGGCACCACGATCTCCTGGCCCACGGTCTTGGCGTAGGCGTCGCCGAGGGTCGTGGACAGCGGGGCGACGCCGGTGCAGGCGGCTTCCTTCGACTTCGCGTTGCCCGCCCAGCCGGCCACCTCGTTGCTCATCGGGAGCACCCGGTAGACGAACCACTGGGTCTGGGTCTGCACGACGATGGCGTTGCAGGACTCGAGCAGGTCGAGGTCGTTGAACGGCGCGCCCTTGCCGACGCGGTGGCCGGCGATGGCGAAGTTGCCCGCCTCGCCCGGCTGCGCGGTGTCCTTGTAGTGGCCGGGGCCGATCTCGAGGTGCTTGTCGGTGGTGCCCTCGACGACCGAGAACTTCCAGTCGCTGCCGAAGACCGGGATGTACATCTTCGCGAACGCCTTGCCCTCGATGAGGGTGGTCTTGGCCTGGCGGTTCGGGTCGGACGGGGGCGGCGTCACGACGTTCGAGCTCCACTCGGAGTCGAGCGCGGCGGTGGCGTCCGCCTGCTTCTCCGCGGAGAGCAGGTCCGTCACGTAGACCTCGTAGACGACGAACAGCAGCACGACCAGGCCCATCGTGATGAGGGCTTCGCCGACGCCGCGCACCGCTTTGCGCGCCATGCTGTCCGGCGGCGGGGCGGGCTTTGCCGGTTCCTCGTCGTCGTAATAGTCGTCATCGTCGTAGTACTCGTCGTCGTAGTCGTCTTCGACGCGCGGAATCACCTCGGTGGGCGGATCGACCGGGCGAGGGCGGGCCGGTCGAGGAGGCATTCCCTGCGGAGGCATTCCGCGCGGCGGTGTTCCGGGAGGCGGACCCTGCGGCATCCCACGCGGCGGAGTTCCCGGCGGCATGCCTCCGGACGGAGGTGGCGTCGGGCCCTGCGGAGGCGGTCCCGGACGGCGCGGCGGGGCACCTGGCGGGGGCAGGCTGCCGGAGAAAGCGCTGGTGAACTGAGTTGCGTCAGGTGGCGGCACCGGGCGCGGCGAGGGTGTGGCCCGCACGTGCTGCAGGTCATCACGACGGGGTGCAGGACGCCTTGGAGGCGGCTGCTGCGGTCCCGAGTTCACCTGAGAACCTCCGCGCGGACTGTGAACTGAAAACAACTGCGTCTGCCAGGTGGTTCGCTGACCACCTCCGCTACGTTAACGTGTTCCCCGAGTAGTGCACGTAAACTTGCGTCACTGAGGGATATCCACGTCAGGCGAGGACAGCATGCCCAAGTCCAAGGTCCGGAAGAAGGCGGCCTACACCGCACCGACTGACCGCCGCACGCCGGTCAAGGTCAAGGCAGCGGGACCGTCACACCCGGTCTACGTCGTCATCATGCTCGGCTTCATGGTGCTGGGCCTCGCATGGCTGGTCGTCAACTACATCGCGGCCGAGAAGATCCCGTTCATGCTCGAGCTGGGCGCGTGGAACTTCGCCATCGGCTTCGCGCTGATGATCATCGGCCTGCTGATGACGATGCGCTGGCGCTAGCCACTCGCAGCCTGCATCCGCTCACTGTTCGTCGAGGTCGGCCCGGACGTCACACGTCCGGGCCGACCTTTGTTATCGCCGGGTTCACCTGGTTCATCTGAGCGTCACCGAAGCACACGGCTGTAAGTCATCCCCATTGGGGACAAGTCCTGTGGACAACTTTGCGCGAAATTGCACAAGCGCCGGTTTTCCCTCATGCGGAGACGTTCAGCTGTCCACATTGAATGCGGGACACTCGACGGTGTGACTCGCACCTGGTCCACTCCCGCCCCGCTCGTCGCCGGCGCGTGGGTGCTCGCCCTCCTGCTCGCGTTCGCCACGATCATCGCGAACGACAACGCGGGCCGTCTCCTCGTCGGACTGGCAACGCTGCTGGTCACGTACCTCGCGGCGTTCGCGACCATCGCCCGGCCGCGCCTGTCCGCGGACGTGAACGGGCTCGCCGTGCGCGGCTTCGCGAACACCACGCACCTGCCGTGGCACGAGGTGAAGGTCAAGCTGCAGACCACCCGCCGGCTCGGCAGGGAACAGCAGACATTGGAACTCGACGCCGACGACCGTCTCGTGGTGCTCACGAAACTGGACCTCGGCGCCGATCCGGAAGAAGTCGCCGGAGTGCTGCACTCCCTGCGTCCCTAATTGGGCCGGCAGGTCCTGGCGATCTCGAGGATGACTTCCGCGTCGGTGTCGAGCTGAGCAGCGCGCAAGGCGAACATCACGCCGAGCAACACCGCAGCGGCCACCACGGCACCGATTTGGTAGAGGTTGCGGTTCTGCCGGGGCGCCCTGACCATCGCGAGCGTCAGCAGCCCGCCGATCACGAACCCACCGAGGTGCCCGAGCAGCGAGGCGTTGGTGAAGAGGTTCGACACCAGGTTGATTCCGACGACCACGACGATCGTGGAGATGTCCCGCCGCTGCCGCTTCCACAGGACGAGCAACGCGCCCATGAGGCCGAACACCGCACCGGACGCACCGGCGAGCTCCTGGCACACCGTGCCGAAGTAGAACGCCGACGCGCTGCCGCCGAGCAGCGACAGGAAGTACACGACGCCGAATCGGAGCTTGCCCAGCTCCCGTTCGACGTGCTGGCCCACGACGTAGAGAACCGCCATGTTGAGCGCCAGGTGGATCAGGCC
Source organism: Lentzea aerocolonigenes (assembly GCF_000955955.1). Classification (GTDB taxonomy): domain Bacteria; phylum Actinomycetota; class Actinomycetes; order Mycobacteriales; family Pseudonocardiaceae; genus Lentzea; species Lentzea aerocolonigenes_A. The sequence goes on along the minus strand of NZ_JYJG01000129.1, from coordinate 18,520 downwards.
GAAGTGCATGAAGCCCGACGTGACGGCCCGCCACCACTCACCCTGGGCGGTGAGGTCGGGAAACATCGAGGTCGCCTTGAACAAGCTCGACCTGTCGTTTCTCGTCGGACTGCCGGACTGGAAGACCGTCACCGCGTATGCCAGCACGTTGAGCACGATCAGCGCCGGCGTGATGATCACGCGATCGGACACCTGCGCGCCCACGAGCGTGCGCGCGGGACGGACCGAGCGCCTGCCCTCGTTCACACAGTCGACGCACTGCTGACCGACCGAGGCGTCGCGCAGACAGTCCGGACACGCCGGACGATCGCACCTGGAACAGCGCAGCCGGGTGGGCCGATCGGAATGACGTGCGCAGACCGGGGTTTCCGGCTGTGCTCCGATCGGCCCGTCCGGTGGCACGGGTGCATTGCTCACGCGCGTTCGATCGTGATCCGCTCGATCTTGATGTCGTTGACCGGACGGTCGCCCGCACCGGTCGTGGTGTTGCCGATCGCGTCGACGACGTCGCGCGACTCCTGGTCCGCGACCTCACCGAAGATCGTGTGCTTGAAGTTCAGCCACGTCGTCGGCGCCACGGTGACGAAGAACTGGGAGCCGTTGGTGTTGGGCCCGGCGTTCGCCATCGCGAGCAGGTAGGGCTTGTTGAACTGCAGTTCCGAGTGGAACTCGTCCGCGAAGCGGTAGCCGGGGCCACCGCGGCCGGTGCCGGTCGGGTCGCCGGTCTGGAGCATGAAACCGGCGATGACGCGGTGGAACAGGGTGCCGTCGTAGAACGGACCCGATTTCGTGCCGCTCGCGTTCGCCTCGGTGTAGTCCTTGGTGCCCTCGGCGAGCCCGACGAAGTTGGCCACCGTCTTGGGGGCGTGGTCGGGGAACAGGTTGATGCGGATGTCGCCCTGCGTGGTGTGCAGGGTCGCCGTCACCTTGGTCCCGACGAAGGATTCGTTGCTGTCAGCCACCACCCCATCGTGCCATCCACGGGCGGTGATGTTCAGAAAGGGGCACGATGGGTACCTCTATGACATAACCGGACGACAACGTGTGGAGCACAGGATGGACGAGGTGGACGTCATGACCCGCGCCGGCGAGTCCGTTGGCAAGGCTGTCGGCACCGGTCTGAAGGCCGCGCGTCAGGGTGTCGTTCGCGCTGGTCACGCCGCTGAGGTCAAGCTCGCGGAGCGCGGCATCACGACTGACCAGGTGCGCGGCGCGCTCGTGGAGCGGGCCGACACGCTCATGGGGAAGGCAGAGGACTGGGAGAAGCAGACCCGCCGCTCCCGCAAGCGCCTCGCCAAGAAGAGCGCGAAGACGCGCGCCGAGCTCATGAGCAAGGCCGAGGAAGTGCGCAAGGAAGTTCGAAAGGCCGCCAAGCACGCGCGCAAGGACGCCAAGTCGCGCGCCAAGGAGATCCGCAAGGCCGCGGCGAACATCGGTGCGGACGCACCGAAGCGCCGCCGCTGGCCGTGGGTGATGGGTCTGCTGCTCGCGGCCGCGGTCGCCGGCTACGTCGCGCTGACGCGCAGGCCGGAGGAAGTGCACCTGCAGGACGAGGAGCAGGCCCCGTTGCCGGAGCCCGTCCTCAACGGTCAGGTGCCTTCCCAGAAGGAACCGGCCAAGTAGTCAGAGTTTGAGGTTCGTGATCGCGGTCTCCGCGATGCGGCGAGCCTTGATCGACTGCTTCTGGTTGCTGGTGACGACCACAGCGGCGTCGCTCTTCGCCACGGCGTAGACGACGCCGCTGTCGTTGCTCACATACCCTCCGGTCCACCCGGCGGGCGAACTCGCGGGCTGTGAACCGTCCGGCGCCGCCTCGTTCACGATCTTCTTGGCGATCCGCTCATCGCCCACGTACACGCGCACCGTCAGCTGGATCTCCGTCGCATTGGCGTAGAAGAAGCACGCCGGGTGCGGCTGATCCGTTGACAGTTTCACTTTCGGCACACGCTGACCGTTCGCCTCGGCCACGAAGGTCGTCGCCAGGTACGGACAGGTGCCGTCGGCCGCGGGCTGGGGCGCGGGCGGCACTGTCGGAGCCGCGCTGGTCGTGGTGGTGACCTGGGCGGTCGGGGTCGCGGGCACCGGCGTGGTCTGAACGACTTCGGTGCCGCACGCGGCGAGAACGCCGAGCAGGGGCAGCAACAGTGCTCGTTTCATAGGGGCAACAGTCAACCAGATGCCAAATGAGCGCTGAGCGGGACACTTAAATTGGTCCATACCTTTTGTGCCTTGCCCCTGCCCCGCACCACGGAAGGCCCCTGCACATGGAGTTCCTCGAGCAACGGCGCGACTACGCCCTCGCGCTCTTCCGCATCATCATCGGACTGTTCTTCGTCATCCACGGCGTGCAGCACCTGTCCAAGGGGACCAGTCTGCTCACATGGCCCTCCGGTCCGATGAGCCTCATCGAGCTGATCGGTGGCGCCCTCATCGCGGTCGGCCTGTGGACGCGATGGGCCGCTCTCATCAGCTCCGGCGCCATGGCCTACGCGTACTTCGTCGTGCACCAGCCGCGGGGTCTGCTGCCGATCCAGAACGGCGGCGAGCTCGCGGCGGTCTACTCGTGGGCGTTCCTGCTGCTGGTGTTCACCGGCGCCGGCGCGTGGAGCATCGACGCACTTCGCAAGTCGTCGAAGAGGTCGCTCGCGAACGTCTGAACGTGACGCAGTGGAGTTTGCCGGAAACGCACCGAAGCCCTGTTCGCGACGGCGGCGAACAGGGCTTCGTCTTTTCGGAGTAGCTGACGAGCGAGGTGGGCCGCGATGGCGCGAAGCGCCGAGCCGGCTGGGGGTCCGGGGGCTCGGCCCCCAGAAAACACTTCGGGCCGAGGAGGTCTGCGCTTTTTGCAGACACTCCTCGACCCGAGGAACGAATGGAGACGAGGGGAATCGAACCCCTAACCCCCGCCTTGCAAAGGCGGTGCTCTGCCAATTGAGCTACGTCCCCAAGGATCCGGGGCGGCCGGCCGCCCGCAGGATCGAGTACGCGATCAGTCGGTGGGAGCGGTGGCCTCGCGCCACAGGTCCGCGTCGGCCTTCGCCGAACGGGAGCGCTTGACGAAGAACAGAACCGCACCGGCAACCACGACGAGTGCGATGATCTTCTTAGCCACTGGAAACCCCTCCAAGACTGTTAATGCCCCGACCTACCGCACCAGCCTACAGGCTTCGCGAGACTTGGGCCGGGGCTCCGGGATGCAATCCCAGACAGAACGATGATGATTCGAAAGAAAATCGAGTGGGCCTAGGAGGACTTGAACCTCCGACCTCTTCATTATCAGTGAAGCGCTCTAACCGCCTGAGCTATAGGCCCTCGATCATCACCCCTTGGGGCAACGAGGAAGACCTTACAGGATCGTCCTTCGCTGCCCCAAATCAGGGGGGTCACTCACGCTCTGAGAGCGTCAACTCCAAGCCACCAGCCAGATCCGCGGACACGTTGTAGACGAACGCACCCACGGTCGCGAGCGCCGTGAACAGCACGATGTTGACCGCGCCGATGATCGCCGAGACGCCGAACACGCGGCCCGCGCTGATCAGTGGTTCGCCCGGCTCGTTGGCCTGGAGGAGGTCGTTCGCGGTGCTGTTGATCTTGTCCCAGACGCCCATGCCGTGCAGCACGCCGTAGAGCACGCCGACCGCCACGAGCCAGACGAAGAACAGCGCGACGCCGAGCACCAGGGCGAGCTTGAGCACCGACCACGGGTCGACGCGCTTCACCTGCAGCGAGGCGCGCCGCGGGCCGCGGCCTGGGCGACGGGCCGACGGGGTGGCCGCGGCGGGACGGGCAGCGGCGCCGCCCATGTTCACCGACGTGCGGCTGCTGCCGAGGCCCACCGGCACGGCAGAGCCCGTGACCACGGGCTTCTGCACCTTGACGGTGTCCGGGTCGGTCATCGGGAAGGCCGGCGACGGCTCGGCGGCGGACGGGACCGGCGGCGCGGCCGGAGCCACGTACGCCTGGGTCGAGTCCTGAGCCGCTTCCGTGTCGTTCGTCACGCGCTGCCAGGGCGGCGGCGCGGACACGACGACCGGCTCCTCGGCGACGGCGGCGACCGGCACGACCGGCTCGGCGGCAGGCGCGGGGGCCGGCGTCGGAGCAGGAGCGGGCGCGGGAGTCGCGGCCGGAGCCGGCGTCGCCGCCGCAGCCGGAGCGGCCGTGTCGATCGAAACGGTCTTCTGCTCGGCAGGAGCAGCGGGAGTCTCGGGAGCAGCGGCGGGTGCGGCGGCCTCGGCCGCCTTCTCCGCGGACACAGGCTTGGTCTTGTCCTGCGCGTTTCCACCCGAGGAACCGGAGGCCGCCGGCGCGGCCGCGTCCGACTTCTCCGCAGCTTTCTGGGAAGTCGGCTTGGTGATCACCGCGGTCTTGTCCGCGTCCCGACCTTCGCGGTTCTCGGGTGGAGTCACGAGCTGTCCTTAGCCTCTCGCTAGCAAATTCCGACTACTCAGCCGAGTCGGTGGGGGTGTCTGCCTGGTCGGCGCCAGAGTCCACAACTGCGTCCACTGCTGCGTCTTCTGCGGCAGACGTCTCACCGTTAGTGACGTCGCTGGGCTCGTCCGCGTTGCGTGCGACGGCGATCAAAGTGGTGCTCTCGCCGAGGTTCATCAGCCGCACGCCCTTCGTCTGCCGTCCAGCCTTGCGCACCTGCTCGGCTCGGGTCCGGATGACCCCGCCGGTCGAGGTGATGGCGTAGAGCTCGTCGTCGACGTCGACGATGAGCGCTCCGACCAGCCTGCCACGTCGGCGGTCGTGCTGAATCGTCAGCACACCCTTGCCGCCCCGGCCCTGGACCGGGTAGTCCTCGATCGGCGTTCGCTTCGAGTACCCACCGTCCGTCGCGACCAAAACGAACAGTCCTTCCTGGACGACGCCCACCGAGAGCAGCTCGTCGTCGGCGTTGAACCGCATGCCCTGCACGCCTGACGTGGCACGACCCATCGGGCGCAGCACGTCGTCGGTCGCGTGGAAGCGGATCGACTGGCCGTCGGCGGACACCATCAGCAGGTCGTCGTCGGCCGAGCACAGCACCGCGCCGACCAGCTCGTCGTCCTCGCGCAGGTTGATGCCGATAAGACCACCCGATCGGTTGGAATCGAAGTCGGAGAGCTTCGACTTCTTGACCAGGCCCTTGCGGGTGGCGAGCACGAGGTACGGCGACACCTCGTAGTTCTTGATCTGGATGACCTGCGCGATCTCCTCCTCCGGCTGGAACGCGAGGAGGTTCGCGACGTGCTGGCCGCGGGCGTTGCGGTTCGCCTCTGGCAGCTCGTACGCCTTCGTGCGGTACACGCGGCCCTTGTTCGTGAAGAACAGGATCCAGTCGTGCGTCGAGCACACGAAGAAGTGCGCCACGATGTCGTCCTGCTTGAGCTGAGCGCCCTGCACGCCCTTGCCGCCGCGCTTCTGCGCCCGGTAGAGGTCGGTCTTGGTGCGCTTCGCGTAGCCGGTGCGGGTGATCGTGACGACCACGTCCTCAACGGCGATCAGGTCCTCCATGGACACGTCGCCGTCGAACGGGATGATCTTCGTGCGACGGTCGTCGCCGAACTTCTCCACGATCGCCGTGAGCTCGTCGCGGACGATCTTGCGCTGCCGCTCCGGCTTTTCGAGGATGTCCTTGAGGTCCGCGATCTCCAGCTCGATCTCGGCCAACTGGTCGATGATCTTCTGGCGCTCCAGGGCGGCCAGGCGGCGGAGCTGCATCTCCAGGATCGCGTTGGCCTGGATCTCGTCGACGTCGAGGAGCTCCATCAGGCCCGTGCGCGCGATGTCCGGCGTCTCGGACCGGCGGATCAACGCGATCACCGCGTCGAGCTGGTCAAGTGCCTTCACCAAGCCGCGCAAGATGTGCGCGCGCTCTTCGGCCTTGCGCAGGCGGAACTTCGTCCGCCTGACGATGACCTCGATCTGGTGCTTCACGTAGTGCCGGATCATCTGGTCGATCCGCAGCGTGCGCGGCACGCCGTCGACCAGCGCCAGCATGTTCACACCGAACGAGTACTGCAGCTGGGTGTGCTTGTAGAGGTTGTTCAGCACGACCTTCGCCACCGCGTCGCGCTTGAGCGTGATCACGATGCGCATGCCGATGCGACGGTTCGACTCGTCGGCGATGTTGGCGATGCCGGTGAGCTTGGCGTCGCGCACCAGCGAGGCGATGTTCTCGACCAGGTTGTCCGGGTTGACCTGGTACGGCAGCTCGGTGACGACGAGGATCGTGCGGCCCTTGGCGTCCTCGTCCATCTCGACGACCGCGCGCATGCGGACCGAGCCGCGGCCGGTGCGGTACGCGTCCTCGATGCCGGAGGTGCCGAGGATCTGGCCGTACGTCGGGAAGTCCGGGCCCTTGATCCGGGCGATCGTCGCCTCGAGGGTCTCCTCGTCGGAGGCCTCGTGGTTGTCCAGCGCCCACACGACCGCGTCCGCCACCTCGCGGAGGTTGTGCGGCGGGATGTTGGTCGCCATGCCGACCGCGATGCCCGAGCTGCCGTTGATCAGCAGGTTCGGGATGCGCGACGGGAGGACGACCGGCTCCTGGATGCGGCCGTCGTAGTTGTCGCGGAAGTCGACGGTCTCTTCCTCGATGTCGGCCAGCATGTGCATGGCCAACGGGGAGAGCCGGCACTCCGTGTACCGCATGGCGGCGGCGGGGTCGTTGCCCGGCGAGCCGAAGTTGCCCTGCCCCTGGATCAACGGGTAGCGCAGCGCCCACGGCTGAGCGAGACGCACCAACGCGTCGTAGATCGCCGAGTCACCGTGCGGGTGGTAGTTGCCCATCACGTCGCCGACGACACGCGCGCACTTGTTGAAGCCGCGGTCGGGACGGAAGCCGGAGTCGAACATCGAGTACAGAACGCGGACGTGGACGGGCTTCAACCCGTCACGCACGTCCGGCAGCGCACGACCCACGATGACGGACATCGCGTAGTTGATGTACGAGTTCTGCATCTCCTGCTGGATCTCGACCGGCTCGATGCGGTCGTGCTGCGGGGGCAGAGTCGTCTCGCTCACTGTTCTCTTTCCTTCTCGCCAGAAACGCCAGGATGCCTAGGGACCAAGACCGGACTCAGATGTCCAGGAACTTGATGCTCTTGGCGTTGCGGGTGATGAACGAACGGCGTGCCTCGACGTCCTCGCCCATGAGCACGCTGAACAGCTCGTCGGCGGTGGCCGCGTCGTCCATGGTGACCTGGCGCAGGATCCGGTTGGCCGGGTCCATCGTGGTCTCCCACAGCTCCTCGGCGTTCATCTCGCCAAGACCCTTGTACCGCTGGATGTTGTCGTCCTTGCCGAGCCTCTTGCCGCCCTCGATGCCGGCCTTGATCACGGCGTCGCGCTCGCGGTCGGAGTAGACGTACTCCGGCTCGGCGCGCTGCCACTTGATCTTGTAGAGCGGCGGCTGCGCGAGGTACACGTGGTTGTGCTCGATGAGCGGCTGCATGAAGCGGAACAGCAGCGTGAGCAGCAGCGTGCGGATGTGCTGGCCGTCGACGTCGGCGTCGGCCATCAGCACGATCTTGTGATAGCGCAGCTTGGCGAGGTCGAACTCGTCGTGGATGCCGGTGCCGAGCGCCGTGATCAGCGACTGGACCTCGGTGTTCTTCAGAACGCGGTCGATGCGCGCCTTCTCGACGTTGATGATCTTGCCGCGGATCGGCAGGATCGCCTGGTACATCGAGTCCCGCCCCTCCTTAGCTGATCCGCCTGCGGAGTCGCCCTCGACGATGTAGAGCTCGCAGCGCTCCGGCTCGGTCGAGCGGCAGTCCTTCAGCTTGCCGGGCAGGCCGCCGATGTCGAGCGCGCCCTTGCGGCGCACCAGCTCGCGGGCCTTGCGGGCGGCGATGCGGGCCTGCGCCGACGACACCGACTTGGTGACGATCGTCTTGGCCTCGTTGGGGTGCCGCTCGAACCAGTCGGCCAGGTGCTCGTTCGTCGACTTCTGCACGAACGACTTGGCCTCGCTGTTGCCCAGCTTGGTCTTCGTCTGGCCCTCGAACTGGGGCTCCTTCAACTTCACCGAGATGATCGCGGCGAGACCCTCGCGGATGTCGTCACCGGTGAGGTTGGTGTCCTTCTCCTTCAACAACTTCTTCTCGCGCGCGTACTCGTTGACGACACGCGTCAACGCGGCGCGGAAGCCCTCTTCGTGCGTACCGCCCTCGTGCGTGTTGATCGTGTTCGCGAACGTGTAGACCGACGCGGTGTAGCCGGTGTTCCACTGCATCGCGACCTCCACCTGGAGGTCCTCGCCCTGCGCCTCGAAACCGATCACCTTCTGGTGCACGGCGTCGCGGGTGTGGTTGATGTGGCGGACGAAGTCCTCCAGACCACCGGGGTAGTGGTAGACGCGCTCCTTCACCGCGGCCTTGTGGCCCTCGGCGTCGGCTTCCTCGTCCTCCTCCGAGACCCGCTCGTCGCGCAGGATGATCGTGATCCCCTTGTTGAGGAACGCCATCTCCTGCAGGCGGCGCGCGATCGTCTCGACGTTGTACTCGGTCGTCTCGAAGATGTCCGGGTCGGCCCAGAACGTGATCGTGGTGCCGGTCTCGTCGGTGGCCTCGCCCTGGCGCAGCTCGTGCGCGGGCTTCGAGTTCTCGAAGCGCTGGGTCCAGACGTGACCCTGGCGCTTGATCTCGACGTCGACGGCGGTGGACAGCGCGTTCACCACGGAGATGCCGACGCCGTGCAGGCCGCCGGACACCGCGTAGGAGTCGCTGTCGAACTTGCCACCCGCGTGCAGCGTGGTGAGCACGACCTCGACGGTGGGCTTGCCCTCGACCGGGTGCACGTCGATCGGGATGCCACGACCGTCGTCGATCACCCGGACGCCGCCGTTGGCCAGCAGGGTGACGTCGACAGTCGTCGCGAAGCCTGCCATCGCCTCGTCGACCGAGTTGTCCACAACCTCCTGGACCAGGTGGTGCAGACCGCGCTCGCCGGTCGAGCCGATGTACATGCCCGGCCTCTTGCGCACTGCCTCGAGGCCTTCGAGGACGGTGATCGAGGACGCGCCGTACTCATTCTTCTTAGCTGACACGGGCCTGGAGTCTCCTCGCTGATACGGGCACCGCCCGCACTGTGTTCCCCTACATCCGGGATGCGGTGACGCTCTCCCCTGATTCTACCGGGCCACCCCGACAGAAAGGGGGCAAGGACACCTTTGATTCAGTCACAGAGCGCCTCACGACGCGCAAGACGGGTCAGGACGGCTGAAACGGGGGTTCAAATCCGCTGGTGAACGCTCATTGCGCCGCAGAATCGCCGCTGAGCCCTTGACAGGACCTCACCCGTAGGTGTCACGCGGACCGCGCCCTGGCGCGTGCCTGGGGCCGTGTCGCCAGCTCGGAGCGTCCGGTCCCTTGATCTTGAGCCGTTTGACGACGCCGTGACCGACTCCTGCCGCGATCCGCTTGAGCAGGTCGCGCTGCAGCAGGCGCAGCTGAGTGGCCCACGCCGTCGACGACGCCTGGACCGTCAGTTCCCCGTCACTGAGAGCGATCGGTTTCGCGTGCTCGGCGACGTCCTCACCTACTAATTTTGCCCAACGGGCGAAGACCTGGCCACCCTGAAGTTGCTCGACCCAGCCCCGGTCCGCCGCGATCCTGGACGCGAGCCGGCCGAGCGGCTGGGGGTCGCGGTCGTCCGGTCCTGGCCCCGACCAACGGCGACGCCGGCGGTTGACCGGACGGCCCTTCGACTTGCTCCCGGGGGTGCGTCCGCGGGCCTTCGCACTCGCCTTCGCGGCCTCCAGAGCCGCCCGCGCGAGGTCAGAACCCTTCAGTGGCTCACCCTCAGGTGTGAATGAACCTGTGGACAAGTCCGGATTTGTGACGGAGTTATCCACACCATCCACAGACTTGTCCCCAGATGTGTGGGCGGACACACCCGATCGAGCTACATCTTGGGGATCTGAGTTAGACACGCCGGACCTCCCCGCCACTTACCTCAAACCGGGCACCGCTCAGCTCGTCCGGAACGTCCTCCGCCACCGCCGCGGTGATCAGCACCTGCTCGGCGGCGGCCGCGACCTTCGCCAGCTGCTGCCGCCGGCCGCGGTCGAGTTCCGCGAACACATCGTCCAGCACGAGCACCGGTTCGATGCCGTCGACACGCATCAGCTCGTAGCCGCCGAGCCTCAGCGCGAGCGCGAACGACCATGACTCTCCGTGACTGGCGTAGCCCTTCGCGGGCAGCTCACCGAGCGTCAAATCGAGGTCGTCGCGGTGCGGGCCGACGAGGCACACCCCGCGTTCGATCTCCTGCCTTCTCACCCGATCGAGCTCGGCGAGCAGCAGGTCCTCGATGCTCTCCCTGTCTTCCGGGAGGTCGCCGACGCTCGACTTGTACGAGATGAGCGCCGGACGTGACTCCGGAGCGACCTCCGCGTACGCCGAGGTCACGTGGCCCGCCATGTCGCGGACCAGCTTCATCCGCGCGGCCAGGAGCTCCGCGCCGTGCTTGGCGAGATGCCCGTCCCAGACGTCGAGCGTCGAGAGGTCCGCCGATCGAGAGTGCTTCACCGTCTTCAACAACGCGCTGCGCTGCTTCAGGACACGGTCGTAGTCGCTGCGAACGCCCGCGAACCTCGGCGCGCGCAGCACCAGCATCTCGTCGAGGAACCGCCGCCGGTCACTCGGATCGCCTCGCACAAGAGAGAGGTCCTCCGGTGCGAACAACACAGTGCGCAGAATCCCGAGCACATCACGCGGGCGTGGCACCGGACCGCGGTTGATCCGTGCCCGGTTCGACTTGCCCGCCGTGATCTCGAGCTCCACGAGCAGCTCGCGGTCGTCGTTGACCACGGCCGCCCGCACGACGGCGCGCTGGGCACCGTGCCGGATCAGTGGCGCGTCCGTGGCGACGCGGTGCGAACCCAGCGTCGCCACGTACCCGATCGCCTCGACCAGGTTCGTCTTGCCCTGACCGTTGCGCCCCACGAGCACCGAGACTCCGGGCTCGAGCTCCAGGTCCGCGATCTCCCACGAACGGAAGTCGCTGACCTGGAGGTGTCTGACGTGCACTTATGCCTTCTGAACGGCGTGGCCACCGAACTGGTTGCGCAGTGCGGCGACCGCGCGCATCGCGGGCGAGTCGTCCTGCCGCGACTGGAACCGCGCGAACAGGGCGGCGGAGATCACCGGGAGCGGCACCGCGTTGTTGATGCCCTCCTCGACGGTCCACCGGCCCTCACCCGAGTCCTCGACGTACCCGCGCAGGTCGTCGAGCTCCGGGTCGGACTCCAGCGCGCGCACCAACAGGTCGAGCAGCCACGACCGCACGACGGTTCCGCGCTGCCAGGCCGAGATCACCGCGGGCACGTTGTCCACGACGTCGGTCTTGTCGAGCAGCTCGAAGCCCTCGGCGTACGCCTGCATCAGGCCGTACTCGATGCCGTTGTGCACCATCTTCGAGTAGTGGCCGGCGCCGACCTTGCCCGCGTGCGCGAAGCCTTCCTCGCGCGGACCCTCCGGACGGAGCGCGTCGAAGATCGGCATCGCCTGCTCGACGTGGGCGGCGTCGCCACCGACCATCAGCGCGTAGCCGTTGTCGAGACCCCACACGCCACCGGACACACCGCAGTCGAGGTAGCCGATCTCCTTCTCCGCCAGCAGGTCCGCGTGGATCCGGTCGTCGGTGAACTTGGAGTTGCCGCCGTCGACCACCAGGTCGCCGGGCTGCAGCAGCTCGGACAGCTCCTTCACCGTGTTACGGGTGATCTCACCGGCGGGCACCATCACCCACACCACACGCGGTGCCTCGAGCTTGGACACCATGTCCGCCAACGACTCCGAGTCGCTGACCTCCGGGTTGCGGTCGTAGCCGATCACCTCGTGACCGGCTCGACGCACCCGCTCGCGCATGTTGAAACCCATCTTGCCGAGGCCGACGAGTCCGAGCTGCACGGTGTTCTCCCCTAAACGTTTCTCGTTACCCGGTAAGGGTTTTAGCCGGGCAGGCGAACGGGCATCAGGAGGTACAGATAACCCGGAGCCACGTTCCCATCCTCGTCCACCGGCTTGAGCAGCGCCGGTCGGCTGGGTGTGGTGAAGGACAAGTGGACACGGGGCGTGCGAACCGCTCCGAGACCGTCGAGGAGGTACCCGGGGTTGAACGCGATCGTGACCGCGTCGCCGGTGTACTCGACCGGAAGCTCTTCCTCGGCCGAACCCTCGTCGTCGCCACCGGCGGACAGGCGCAGGCCGCCGTCGACGAACTCGAGCCGGACCTGGGTGCCGCGCTCGGCGACGAGCGAGACGCGCTTGATCGCCTGGACGAGCGTGTCGACCTCGATGATCGCGGCGGCCGAGTGCTCGGTCGGCAGCAGCTGGCGGTACTTCGGGAAGTCCGCGTCGAGCAGCCGGGTCGTCGTGCGCTTGCCGGAACCGGACAGGCCGAGCAGCCCGTCGTTCGCCGCGAGCGACATCTCGACCTTGCCGCCGGACGAGCCGAGCGTCTTGGCCGCGTCGCCGAGCGTGCGGGCGGGGACGAGCACCGCGACCTCGCCGAGGGAGGCGTCCGGCTCCCACGGGAACTCGCGCATTGCGAGGCGGAACCGGTCGGTGGCGACCAGGACCAGCTTGCCGTCACCGATCTCGACGCGCACACCGGTCAGCATCGGGAGCGTGTCGTCCTTGCCGGCCGCGACCGCGACCTGGCCGACGGCCTCACCGAAGACCTCACCGGGGAGCTCACCGATCAACTGCGGCATCGACGGCAGCGCGGGGTAGTCCTCGACCGGCATCGTCGGGAGGCTGAACCTGGCGCTGCCGCAGCTGATCATCATGCGAGAGCCGTCGACCGCGATCTCGACCGGGTGGTTCGGGAGCGCCTTGGTGATGTCGGCGAGCAGACGCCCGGAGACCAGCGCGCGGCCCCCGTCGGCGATCGTCGCCGGGACACCGACCTGAGCCGAGACCTCGTAGTCGAATCCCGAGACCGTCAGCGACTCGTCCGACTCCGCGTCGAGCAGCACGCCGCCCAGCACGGGGACCGGCGGACGGGACGGAAGGCTGCGAGCGACCCAGGCGACAGCGTCGGCGAGGCCGTCGCGTTCGACGCGGATCTTCATGAGGCGTCCTTTCCTCGACAGTCGACAAGCCCAACCACAGCAACGTGCCAGTGGGGGTTAGGGAGCCTCGACCTCAGCTGACCCGAGGTGCGGAGCAACCACGTTAGAGCGTCCTGGCCCTTCCCGTCACTTCGGGGTTCGGGCACCGATCCCCGGGAGCTGTCCCCCGCTGTTTTGCTTTTGAGTTCTTCCTAGAAGAGATCAAACAGCAGTAACAGTAAGGGCTGTGGATTGTGGGGACAGGCCTTGAACACGCAGGTCGGGAGCCCAGCTTCCATGTGGACTAAGGGGGGATGGCACCCGGGGACAGATCGGCGCACCCGGGGACAGCCAGTTGTGCACACCTCTCGATCCACAGATCGTCCACAGTTGTCCCCGGGTGCGTCCCCGGGTGCGGGGCAGTTGTACCCGGGTGTTCAACAGGCTTCTGTGGCCAGATCGTGGCCGGGGCCACAAGTTTTTCCAGTTGTCCCCACCCCTTCGAGTGCGGCGGGTGAACAGTAAGCCCCTCCGCGTGGCCGAGCACCCCTCGACTCACCCGGGTTCGAGCGCGCGCGTACGGCTCGTGCGCTGTCCACACGAGGGGCCCTTTCGTCCGCTCACACCGCACGCGGGGACCCCGCGTGCGATCCCCGCGTGCGCGGAGATGCAGCGTGCGCAACGAAAAAGGGGCCCTCCGTGGTGGAGGACCCCTTGGCGTACCCGGGTTGGATCAGGGAGCGTGGCGGGCGCGCTGCTTGATCCGAGACGTCAGTTCCTGGACCTGGTCGTAGATCCGGCGGCGCTCGGCCATCTCCTTGCGGATCTTCTTGTCCGCGTGCATGACGGTCGTGTGGTCGCGGCCGCCGAACGTCTGGCCGATCTTCGGCAGCGACAGGTCGGTCAGTTCGCGGCACAGGTACATGGAGATCTGCCGCGCCTGGGCGAGCGCCTTCGTCTTACCAGGGCCGCAGAGGTCGTCGATCGTCACGCCGAAGAACTCGGCGGTGACCGCCATGATCGTCGGCGCGGTGATCTCCGGCGCGTGCGAGTCGGGGATCAGGTCGCGCAGCACGATCTCGGCGAGCTGGACGTCGACCGGCTGGCGGTTGAGCGACGCGAACGCCGTGACCCGGATGAGCGCGCCTTCGAGCTCGCGGATGTTGCGCTCGATGCGGGCGGCGATGAACTCCAGCCCCTCGGCCGGGGCCGCGAGCCGGTCCTGCGCCGCCTTCTTGCGGAGGATCGCGATCCGGGTCTCGAGCTCAGGCGGCTGGATGTCCGTGATCAGACCCCACTCGAACCGCGTGCGCAGGCGATCTTCCAGCGTCTCCAGCCGCTTGGGCGGCCGGTCGCTCGACACCACGATCTGCTTGTTCGTGTTGTGGAGCGTGTTGAACGTGTGGAAGAACTCCTCCTGCGTACCTTCCTTGCCCTCCAGGAACTGGATGTCGTCGACGAGAAGAACGTCGATGTCCCGGTAGCGGCGCTGGAAGGCGACCTTGCGGTCGTCGCGCAGCGAGTTGATGAAGTCGTTGGTGAACTCCTCGGTCGACACGTACCGCACGCGCATGCCGGGGAACAGGCGCTGGGCGTAGTGCCCGACGGCGTGCAGCAGGTGCGTCTTGCCGAGGCCGCTCTCACCCCAGATGAAGAGCGGGTTGTAGGCCCTGGCGGGAGCCTCGGCCACCGCGACGGCCGCGGCGTGCGCGAACCGGTTCGAGGCGCCGATGACGAACGTGTCGAAGTTGTACTTCTCGTTCAGCCGGGTCTGCGACGGCGACGGGTTGGCGGGCCTCGTGTACGGGAGGTTCCTGTTCGGCGTCGCGTCGCCTGCCATGTTGGCGGAGTTGAAGGTCGGCCAGATCTCGGTGACGGCGGCGAGCGCGTCGCCGGCTTCGTCGACCTCGTCAGAGTCGGAGCTTTCCGTTGCTGTATCAGTGTTTGTCGCAACGGCGGTGACCGCGTCGTCCGTGATCACGGGGCCGGGCGTGTCGCCGTTGGGGATGCCAGGAAGCGGTTGCGGCGCCTGCACCGGGATGGGCGTGGTCGGCGGGCTGACCGGTTCCGGCGAGTCGACCTTCACCGCGAGGGAGACCGTGCGACCGAGCCTGCGGGACAGCGCGGCGGTGATCGGGTCGCGCAGTGCGCGTTCGATCGCCTCTTTCGCGAAGTCGCTCGGAGCCGCGAGCAGGGCGGTCCCGTCCAGAAGACCGATCGGACGGGTGACCCTCATCCACGCGCGTTGCTGAGGGGACAGGTGGCTCGTGGCGAGCTCCTGCACCACCTCGGCCCACACGAGACCAAGGTCGACCTGCTGGCTAGACACCTCTGCGCCCCCTCCCCTCCGACTGGAGCCCATGACTCCACACGTGGACACGGAGAATAGAGGCATCCACAGAGTTATCCACAACTGTGCACTAAACGGTGCGTTGTGTTGCCGGTACGGTGGCGGCTCCCACGCCAGCTCCGGCATGCGCGAGGGAAGAACGGTAACAAGGCCCGGCACGCCTCACAAGACGTGGCATCGGCCACCCCGATTTGGTCGCGGCACCCGGGCGTGCGTACCCTCGTACGAGTCTCCCGCTTGCGACGGGCGCCTTTCGCGCGCCTACGTCCACTGCCGTCGGGGACAACCACAAGGCTTTGTCAGCAGTGAAGCACCGGGAGACCGACCGTGAGCAAGGGTAAGCGCACCTTCCAGCCCAACAACCGCCGCCGCGCGAAGACGCACGGCTTCCGGCTGCGCATGCGGACCCGCGCCGGCCGCGCCATTCTGGCCGCGCGCCGCAGCAAGGGCCGTGCCACTCTGTCCGCCTGACAGCGGCTGGTAAGCGCAGCGTCGTCGTGCTCCCACCGGCCGCCCGGCTCACCCGCAGCCAGGACTTCGGCCTGGTGGTCCGCAGAGGCCGCCGCGCCGGACGACCCCGGTTGGTCGTCCACGCCTTGACGCCTGACGTGCCCACCTTGGATTCGTCCAAGGTGGGCTTCGTCGTGAGCAAGGCAGTTGGCAACTCGGTGGTCCGCCACCGGGTCTACCGGCGACTTCGCCACGTCGTGCGCCCGTGCCTGGCAGACCTGCCGCCGGGAACTCTCGTCGTGGTCAGGGCGTTGGCTCCAGCAGCCGAAGCGTCGAGCTCGGAGCTCGCCGCTGATTTTTCCTCAGCCTTGCGCAAGGTGCTGCGATGACCACGTTGCCCGCGAAGGTCGCTCTGCTGCCGGTGCACTTCTACCGGAAGTTCATCTCGCCGCTGCTGCCGCCGACCTGCCGCTTCTACCCGAGCTGCAGCGCGTACGCGGTGGAAGCGTTGACCGTCCACGGTGCGTTGCGGGGAACCTGGCTGACGATCCGCCGGTTGCTGCGCTGCGGACCCTGGCACCCTGGAGGCCTGGACCCCGTTCCGCCGAGGCGGCAGGTCCCCGACGTATCCACCGAGGAGTAGCTCCGTGCTCAACTTCATCTACTACCCGGTGTCCTTCATCTTGTGGTGTTGGCACTGGGTCTTCGGCCACGTCTTCGGTGAGTCGAGCGGGTTCGCCTGGGCGCTCTCCGTCATCTTCCTGGTCTTCACCCTCCGCGCGATCCTGTTCAAGCCGTTCGTCGGCCAGGTGCGTTCCATGCGGCGAATGCAGGAGTTCGCCCCGGAGATGCAGAAGATCAAGAAGAAGTACCCGAACGACCGCCAGCGCCAGGCTCAGGAGATGCAGAAGCTCCAGTCCGAGCACGGCGTGAACCCGCTCGGCGGCTGCCTGCCGATGCTGGTGCAGATCCCGGTGTTCATCGGTCTGTTCCACGTGCTGCGCTCGTTCAAGCCCGGCTGGGGCGAGGTCTACTACTTCGACGCCAAGGGCGTCGAGTCGTTCGTCAACGCCAAGCTCTTCGGCGCGAACCTCTCCACGTTCATCTCGATGCCGGCCGAGCAGCTCGCCCAGTTCGGCACCGAGCGCACGAACGTGATCCTGGTGGCCGTGCCGCTGATGATCGTGGCGTCCATCGCGACCCACTTCACGGCCCGCCACTCGGTCGCCCGCCAGAACCAGACCGCCCTGGACAACCCCCAGACGGCGATCATGAACAAGCTGACGCTCTACATCTTCCCGCTGGGCGTCCTCGTCGGTGGCTTCTTCTTCCCCATCGCGATCCTGATGTACTGGCTGTCCAACAACGCCTGGACCCTCGGCCAGCAGCACATCGTCTACAAGCGCATCGACTCCGAGGAAGAGACGAAGAAGGCCGCGGCCGTCGAAACCCGCCAGGCCCTCGCCCCGAAGCCGGGCGCCAAGCCGACCAACCCGAAGAAGCCCGCCCCAGGAGCCAAGCCCGCCAACGGCGCCAAGCGCATGCCGACCGCAGGCCCCGGCGGCTCGCCGTCCTCGTCCTCGCCGGACACGAACGGCAGCTCCAACACCGAGATTCCCGGCCTGATCTCAGGCCGATCCACCAGCAAGAAACCGGGCAACAAGAAGCGCCGCTGATTTCGGGCTTCTGCCCCGGAGAGGAGACATCGTGTCGGAGACCTTGCAGGCGACCGACGACGTGGAGGCGTCGTCGCCGGCCGAGGCCGAGGCTGACGCCTCGAGCGAGCCGCAGTCGCAGAGCAAGACCGAGGACCTGCTCGTCCAAGAGGGCGACATCGCCGGCGACTACCTCGAGCGCCTGCTGGACCTGCTCGACTACGACGGCGACATCGACCTGGACGTCGAAGGCGGCCGCGCAGTGGTCAGCATCGACGGCGGCGAAGACCTGGCCAAGCTGGTGGGCCCCCGCGGCAACGTCCTCGAGTCGCTCCAGGAACTCACCCGCCTGGCCGTGCAGCAGGAGACGGGCGTCCGCTCCCGCCTGATGCTCGACATCGCCCAGTGGCGAGCGGGCCGCCGAGCCGAACTGGCCGAGCTGGGCCGCTCCACCGCCGAGAAGGTCCTGGCCTCAGGCGAGCGCGCCCGCCTGCACCCCATGACTCCGTTCGAGCGCAAGGTCGTCCACGACTCCGTCGCCTCGATCGCCGGCGTGCACAGCGAGAGCGAAGGCGAAGAGCCGCAGCGCCGAGTAATCATCTTCCCCAAGCCCTGACAGCTCCCCCGCTCACGGCCCCTGCCTCCACCCGGAGTCAGGGGCCGTTTGCTGTCCCGACCAAAACCAGAGCACCCGTCCACTGCCTCCGGAAATGACTCCGGAGGCAGTGGGGCTGACTGGAGTGCGGGATCGAGCTGGGCACGGGTTCGGCGTGGATCCGGCCGAGGCCAGTCGGCAGCTGACCCTGGGGCAATCAGGTAGCGCGTGATGGCGACATGTCGATATGGCGCGAGATGGCACGCGTGGACCGGCTCCCCTGAGCCGGCCGCAGTCGGGAACCCCAAGTCCTCTCCCCTGTCCAGGCGATGCGAAGCGAGCCAGCCAGTCCTGACGCCCGAAGGCGCACCCAGACGCGATGGCGAAGCCGAGCCCAGCATGGCTGTCCGCGAAGCCGGAGGCGA
>NZ_JYJG01000016.1 GCF_000955955.1 Lentzea aerocolonigenes | reverse complement strand
GATGGCGGCACGCACGCACGGCCGCAGATGTGATCACGCACGCCCAGGTCAGCGCGACCTAACGAAGTACTACTAGCGCGGTGGCAGGTCCCAGACCTTGACGTTGAGCTTGATCTTGCCCGGACCGCCGATCTCGACGACCTCCAGGCGCCCGATCCGCTTGCCCTCGGTCGCGAGGCAGGCCTTGGTGCCGACCCGCACCGGCAGCGTCGGCTGACCCGCGGTCTTGTTCAGCAGTTCAACGCACTCACCGCGCTCCGGGAGCCCTTCGCCCGTCCACAGCGCGAACGCCTTGCCCGCGATGGCGGATCCAGGGCTGCTGCAGACGAACTCGTTGCACAGGCCGACGTCGCCGCCCAGCGTGCGCCGGGGCGGGGCCCAGTCCAGGGAGAAGGCCATCTGATACGTCTCGAAGTCGAGGTTCACCGTGCCCGCCCACAGCTCCTGCGGCTCTGGCGGTTTCGTCGTGGTCGTCGTCTTCGGGGCCGCGGATGTCGTCGTCGTTGTCCCGACCGCTGAGGTGGGATCGGGAGTCGAACTGGTGGCCGCAGGCTCGCGGTCGTTCCCGCGGATCAGGAACGACAGCCCCACGCCGGAACCGACCAGCAGCAACGCCACCAGCGCGACGACCAGTGCGACGGCTCGGCGGCGACGGGCCGGGACGTGGTTCGCGACCTCGTCGGAGATCCGCGCGATGTCCTCGTTCGCCCGGAGGCGCCGCAACTGCATGCCCTGGGACGTGCGCAGCCGGGCGATGTCGGCCGGCAGCGGTTCGAGGTCCTCGGGCTTCGCGCCGTCCGTGAACACCGGGATCACCCGCACACCGCACTGGTAGGCGGCGACGAGCTCGCGGCGGATCCAGTCGTGAGGGTCGTCGATCCGGCGCTCCATCAGCCACTGCGGGCCGATCACCGCCAGCAGGACGGTCGACTCGCGAACCCCGCGCAGCAGTCGCAGCACGTAGTCCTCGCCGGGCTGGATGGTCTCCTCGTCGAAGAACACCTGCCGCCCGAACCGCGGCTTCAACCCCTCGAACAGCAGGCGGGCGGCGTAGTTGGAGTCCGCCCCGCGGTAGTTGATGAAGATGTCGGTCATGAGCGCAGGGTCTGGTCGTTGTCCAGCACGAAGGTCACGACCTCCCAGAACTCGTCCACCAACGGATGCGTCGGTGCTTCAACGGCCGGGACCAGCCGGCCGTGCCGGAGCTCCTGGTCGGCCGGCTTCAGTGTCAGTGCCACACCTGCAAGTTAGCCAAAGGATCATCCCCGCACCCCCGATCCGTGTAAGGCTGATCCGCATGAAGTGGTGGCGGGCTGCGGTGGCGGTGGTGGCGCTGCTGATCGTCGTGGTCGCGGCCGGCGGTTCGTCGCCGGTCACGCTCGTCAACCGGATGAAGGACGACGCGCCCCCTCAGCTCCGCGAACCCTCGATGGACGTGGTGATCCCGCAGGAGCTGCCCGACGTCATCGCGCTGCCGTTCACGGTGTACCTGCTGGTGCTCACCGCGCTGGTCCTCTTCGGACTGGTCGGCATCATCCTGGCGCTCGAACTCCCGCGCTGGCGTCGTCGCCGGGGTGTCCGAGGTGTCGAGATCGAGGACTTCGAGATCGGCCAGACCGTGTCCGCCGTCCAGCGGGTCGAGAAGGCCTTGCAGGAGTTCACGAACCACCCGCGACGGCCGCCGCGCGACGCGGTGATCGCCGCCTGGCTTGCGCTGGAGGAGGCCGAGGAGCGGTTGCCGCACCAGACACCCACCGAGTTCACCGCGAAGCTCGGTGTCGACGCGACCGTCCTCAAGAACCTCTACCAACGGGCGCGGTTCGGGCACGAGGACGTGAGCGCGGAACAAGCTCAAGAAGCGCAACGCGAACTGGGCCGCATCATCCGGGAGCTCGCATGAAGACCGCGCTGGCGCTGGCCGTCGGGGTGATCATCGGTGTGGCGATCTGGCTGCTCGGCGCCGAACCGTTCTGGGCGGCCGCGCTGGCCGTGCCGCCGACCGCGTTCGCCGTGCTGGTCAGCAGGCTCAAGCGTGCCACGGACATCGTGTGGAGCTCGGAACCGCCGCCGCCCGGCTCGATCAGCACCGCGCACGCCAGCACGCTCGCGTCCAGGCTGGCCGAGGCGGCGGAGAGCCCGCGGCGCTACCAGGAACGGTTCCGCACGAGGCTGCAACGACTGGGGATCGACGCATCCGAGATGCCCGACCCGAAGGAACTCGCCGAACGGCTCAGGAGGGTCGAGTGAGTATCGAGCAGGAGGCCAAGGCCGTTCTCGACGAGATCGGCAAGGTCGTCGTCGGGCGCACGCGGACGGTGCGGCTGGCACTCGCGGCCGTGCTGGCCGGCGGGCACGTGCTGCTGGAGGACGTGCCGGGTCTGGGCAAGACGCTGATCGCGCGGTCGCTCGCGCAGGCTTTGAGCCTCGACTTCCGCCGCCTGCAGTGCACGCCGGACCTGCTGCCCGCGGACGTCACCGGGTCGTTCCTCTACGACCCCGGCAGCCGCGAGTTCGACTTCCACCAGGGGCCGGTGTTCACCGGGTTGCTGTTGGCCGACGAGATCAACAGGACGCCGCCCAAGACGCAGTCCGCGCTGCTGGAAGCCATGCAGGAGCGGCAGGTCACGGTCGAGGGCCGCACGTTCCCGTTGCCGAAGCCGTTCCACGTGCTCGCGACCTCGAACCCCGTGGAGTACGAGGGCACCTACCCGTTGCCGGAGGCGCAGCTCGACCGGTTCCTGGTGCGGCTCGACATCGGTTATCCGCCTGCCGAGGAAGAAGTCGAGGTGCTGAGGCGACGGCTCGCGCGGCAGAAGGAGGAGACCGAGGTGCCGCCGGTGCTGGAGCCCGGCCGTCTCGCCGAGCTGCAGCACGAGCTCGAACAGACCACAGTGGATGACGATCTCCTGCGGTACTGCGTCGATCTGGCCGTCTCGACGCGACAGCACCCGTCGGTCGAGGTCGGTGCGTCGCCACGTGGTGCGCAGGGCTTGGTGCTCGTCGCGCGTGCTCTGGCCACTTTGGACGGACGTGGTTACGTGACTCCCGAGGACGTCAAGGAGTGCGCGGTCGCCGTGCTGTCGCACCGGCTCGTGATGAAGCCGGAGACGTGGACGTCCGGCGTGAGTGGTGTGCAGGTCGTCACCGAGCTGCTCGGCAAGGTTCCGGGCCCGCCCAGCTCATGAGCAGAGCGGACAAGATCAGGGAGGCGTTCGCCCAGTCGCACGGCGCGCACTGGCACCCGACGGACGCGTACTCGCGCGCGGTCTGGCTCGGTGCCGGGCTGGTCGTCGCGGGGATGTTCCTGCACCAGGTCGAGATGGTGCTGTTCGGTGTGCCGCTCGTCCTCTCCGTGCTGCTCGCGCACGTACCTCAGGGCAAGCCGACGGTCAGCGTCCGCCCGGTGCCGCGTGGAGCCGGCGCGGGCGTGGTGCACACCGTGGCGCAGGTCGACGGTGCGGACGCGGAGATCGCGGTGATCAAGCTTCCCGGCGGGATCAAGGCGGTCCCTGCGCACTCACCCGACCTGCCCGTGGAGATCCGGCGCGACGCGTGGGGTCCCGGCGTCGATCTTCGCCTCGATCATCTGTTCGCCGGGCCGGACGGCATGTACGTCTACGGCCCGATCGTCGGGGTCGAGCACGTGCGCACGATCCTGCCGCCGGTCGAGCACCACCCGTCCGGACCGCTGCCGCCACGCCCCGCCGGTCTCGTCGGCATCCACCGCTCGCCGCGCGCGGGCGACTCGACCGAGCTGCGCGACATCAGGGTGTTCCAGCCCGGCGACCGGCTCAAGCGCATCGACTGGCGGGTGACGACGCGCACGGGCGCCCTGCACGTCCGCGAACGGCACGCCGAGGCCGACGCGGAGATCGTGCTGGCTCTCGACACCCGTACCGACGTGGGCGTGAACGTCGCCGACTGGTCCTCTCCTCATTACGGGGCGACGACACGGCCAGGTGGCAGCCTGGACCGCGCCGTGCGGCGGGCCGCGTCGATGGCTGCGGGATACCTCAGGCAGGGCGACCGGGTCGGATTGATGGACCTGAGCCGGCCGCAGCTCAACGTCCGTTCCGGCGTCGGGCGGCGGCACCTGATGCGGATCCGCACGCAACTGGTCGTGTGCGTGCAGGCCGCTGGGTGGGCGTCGCGCGTGGCGTTGCGGAAGCTTCCGCACGGATGCGTGGTCGTGCTGCTGTCGCCGTTCCTCGACGACGAGATCGCCGAACTGGCCGTGCAGACCCGTAAGCACGGACATGTGGTGCTGGCGATCAACACGCTGCCGTTGCCGCTGAAGCCCGACGCGGAGACGCCGTGGGGTGAGGTCGCCGCCGAGATGATCGCGGCGGAGCACCGGCTGCGGTTGCGGCGCATGGCCGAGCACGGGGTGAAGGTGACACGCGAATGCTGATGCGGCTGGCGATCGTGCTCGCGGCGTTGCCCGTGGCGCTGATCCTGCACCTGGAGTCCGACACGGTGGCGCCTCTGGTGATCGTGGCGGCGCTGACGGTGGTGTCGGTGCTGATGCCGGGGAGCGCGGGTCCGGCGTTGCTGATCGGCTACGCGGCGCTGGCGATGGCGTTCGGCGACGGGCACCCGTTGCGGCTGGGCGTGTGGCTCATGATCCCGGCACTGCACCTGGTTCACGTGACGTCCGCATTGGCCGCGGTCGTTCCGGTGAAAACGAAAATCGAGCTCGCTGCGCTGAAAGCACCAGCGCGCCGGTTCGCCATTGTCCAGGCGATCTCTTTTGGTGTCGCGGCGTTCGCCGCGTTCATCCCATCAGGGCCTGACTTGGGGCTCGTGGAGCTGCTCGGGCTAGGGTCTCTGACGGTCGTGATCGCGGTCGTCGCGCTGAGGATCTGAATCGTCCCTCTCAGCGAGAACTCCTCGAATCCGACTCAAGGCGCAGGTCAGTCGCGATGGTGTTCGGCATCACCCGGCGACGGTAGTCACAACGGCCCCTTATGACGCGCGAAAAAGGGGGTCCTGGTGCGACCATATGTGTATGGCTGCTGTGAAGTCGCAACCCACACGAATCGTCATTGTCGGCGGTGGGTACGTCGGGATGTACACGGCTCTCGGACTGCAGAAGAAGCTGCGCTCCGGCGAGGCCTCCGTCACCGTCATCGACCCGCAGCCGCACATGACCTACCAGCCCTTCCTGCCTGAGGCGGCGGCCGGCTCCATCGAGCCGCGCCACGTCGTCGCCCCCCTGCGCAAGGTGCTCAAGCGCTGCCACGTCGTCACGGGCCGCGTCACCAAGATCGAGCACGCGCGCAAGATCGTGACCGCCGAGCTGTCGGACGGCCACGTCGAGGAGATCGAGTACGACGTGCTCGTCTCCGCGCTGGGTGCGATCTCCCGCACGCTTCCGATCCCCGGCCTGGCCGAGGTCGGCATCGGCATGAAGACGATCGGCGAGGCGATCTACGTCCGCAACCACGTGCTGTCGCGCCTGGACCAGGCCGCCAGCACGAACAACGCGGACCTGCGCAAGAAGCTGCTCAGCTTCGTCGTGATCGGTGGCGGCTTCGCGGGCATCGAGACGCTCGCCGAGCTCGAGGACATGACGCGGTATGCGCTTCGGTACTACGAGGGCGTCAAGCCCGAAGAGATGAACTGGGTCCTGGTCGAGGCCGCCGGCCGGATCATGCCCGAGGTGTCCGCGAAGCTCGGCGCGTGGACCGTCGAGGCACTCGAGAAGCGCGGCATCAAGATCTACCTCGACACCCGCGTGAAGTCGCTGGAGAACGGCCACGTCGTTCTTGACGACGGCACCGAGTTCGACTCCGACACGATCATCTGGACCGCCGGCATGAAGGCGAACCCGGTGCTGCGCAACACGGACCTGCCGCTCGACGAGCGCGGCCGCGTCCGGTGCACCGCCGCCATGCAGGTCCAGGGCCTCGACGGCGTGTGGGCCGCCGGTGACTGCTCCGCGGTGCCGGACCTCTCGCGCATCGAGGAGGACCCGACGGCGACGTGCGTGCCCAACGCGCAGCACGCCATCCGTCAGTCGAAGCTGCTGTCCAAGAACATCGTGGCGCAGATGCGCGGCCAGAAGCCGAAGGACTACTTCCACAAGTACCTCGGCTCGGTCGCGGGCCTCGGCCTCTACAAGGGCGTCGCGGACGTGTTCGGCCTGCGCTTCAAGGGCCTGCCGGCGTGGTTCATGCACCGCAGCTACCACGTTGCGTTCATGCCGACCGTGAACCGCAAGCTCCGAGTGCTGATGGACTGGACGCAGGCGTTGTTCTACGGTCGCGAGGTCGTGGCTCTGGGACAGATCAACGACCCGAAGTCGGACTTCGACCGTGCGGTGCAGAGCTGACCTTTACTCTCTGTGAGTGGTGAGGTGCCCCGAGCGTTATCACGTTCGGGGCATTTCGTTGGTCCGGAGGCCGAACTTAAGCGCCCAATCGGAGTAAAGCTCTGAGGGTCGCCTTGACATTGCGTTACGTGAACCAGAGACTACGGCTGGTGCATCACCTGAATGCGTGATTCGCCTGTGTGGGGAGAGAGGTGATCCCGATGTCTCTCGAGGAGCTGGCCGCACAGCTTCGTCGCGGTGAGATCGAGGACCCCGCGTTGGCGCAGTACGCCGCAGAGTACGCGCAGGCGGGGCAGAGTTTCCGCAGCAAGAAGGACGATTGAGCAGGTCAGCTGACGGGCGGGTGCCAGGTGCCCCGTCCGAGGCTGCCAGACCTCTGCTGCTCCAGGGTCAGGACTACCTCTTCCGCTCGCCGCCCAAATGCCTGGACTTCCAGGAACAGGTGCATCGCCTCGGCATGGTCGACGAGGGCGATGGCAACCCCCAACCCTGTGTGCTCGTACTGGCGCGCGCCGCCGACATGGAGATGAACGAGCTCTCCATCGCCCTGGCCGAGCGCGGCATCCGGATGGCCCGCATCGACGCCGACCGATGCGTCGACCTCCCCCTGTCCGTCTACACGGACCAGCCTCTCGTTGAACTCGACCGTTGGCTGCTGCGCCCGCTTCTGGTGTGGCGCCGCCATTTCGAGCTCTCCGCAGTCCCCGTCGAGCCCGGCACGCTGGCCGGCGCCTACGCGGTCGACCAGTGGGCCTCAGTGGCCAACTGGCTGTCGTCGCGCTCCGACTGGGCACACGTGAACCCTTCGCGCTTCTCGACGCATCTGGACCGCCTCACGCAGCTGTCGGATGCATCTGCTTTCGGCTTGCGTGTGCCACGCACGGCCGTGACGACGCGTCCGGGCCGTACGCGCCCCGGCGGCGGCCGCTGCATCGTCAAGACGGCTGGGCGCCACTTGCTGGAACCGCGCCCCGGCGTGCAGCACGGCCTGTTCCCGCGCCCTCTTGAGACTTCGCGTGCTTCCGACGCCCCTGAGCCCGCGCCGGTGATCGTCCAGGAGTACGTGCCGTCCGACACCGAGCTGCGCGTGTTCGTGGTGGGGGAGCGCTGCATCGCGTTCCAGGTCGACAAACTCGACCCGGCCCAGCTCTGGGTCGACCCCGACGCCGTGCGCGTGACGCCCACCTCGGTGCCTTCTTCTTTGTCGGACCGTTTGCTGGCTCTGGCACGCCACTGGCGCGTGCAGGTGGCGGCGTTCGACCTGCTCGTCACCGGCTCCGACCACGTGTTCCTGGAGATCAACGTGAACTGCGACTGGCGCTGGTTCGAGCACCGCGCAGGCGACAACTCGGTCTCCGCCGCGGTCCACGACTGGGTCGCGCTGCGCTTCAAGGAGCTGCTCGGAGCGGGGAGGGCACGCTGATGTTCGGGTCCGTTCGACGCTTACCCGGATGCTCGCTCTAGTCCAATTCGCTGGGCCGTGCGGGCGAGAAAAGACCATCCGCTCACACAAGCCGACGATCAAGGCCTAGGCTCACCGCGCCCCCGTAGCCCAATCGGTAGAGGCAGGTCCCTTAAAAGGATCACAGTACGGGTTCGAATCCCGTCGGGGGCACCACGCGCTTCACCCACTTGCGATGGTGCTGACCAGCGCAAGCGTTGTCCTTAGATGATCTTGTAACCCACGGTGACGCTGGGGTTCGCGGCATCGTTGCGGTACTGGTGAGTTCCCGGTTCGGCCGCAGAGCTACCTGTTCGGCGCAGTGGCGTGAGCCACAGTGAGTGTGTCCCGGCGGTGGGCCGGCAGTTGCCGGCCCACCGTCTCGGGGTCAACGGCTCAGCAGTATCGGCACCGCTTCTGGGCCGTGCGTGAGTGCCAGGGTGATGACGCCGACGGTGATCAGGAGCAGCAGGAGGCGGCGGAACGGTTCACGCCGCTCGAACAGCTCCCAGAAGGTGGTGTGCCGCCGTGGCGGGCGGTGCGGGTTAGGGTTGGGCAAGCGGATGGCTCCTCACGGCTGGTGTGCTGGTCGGGGTCGGTTCGCGTGCGCGGTGGTCGCGTTGTGCAAGAACGTGACCACCGCACCTCAGTCGGTCATCGGTCGTGTCTCCTTGATCTGGCCGACGAGGTCGTCGGCGAGTTGGGCCATGAGTGCCTGGCGGGCCTCGGGCGGCAGGGCCTGTGCCGCCTGGAAAGCCCGTTCGGCGGGCGTGTGGTCGCGACGCCCCTTCACGAGCCAGGCGAGAACCAAGACCTTGTCGTCGTGCGCCAGTGCCGCGACCTGTTCTCGCACGGTGTCGGGGTTCGACGGGGTCTTCACGGTGAAGAGGGTTCGGCTGCGCGCCACGTCGACGTTCGGCGGCTTGGCGGCGCGCCGTTCCTTCGGGGACCACACGTGCACCCCGATGTGCACCAGACGGAACTCCTCGTACGTCAGCGTGGAGTCCTCCCTGATGGTGTCGATGGTCCACTCGTAGTCCCGCAGGTCGCGCATCCGCCGGTCGATCTGGGCGACTCCGGGGAACGCGTCCCGCAGATCCCGCTTCGAGAACTTGTTGCCCTCGCCGACCACCGTCGCCAGCCACAGGGCGGCGCGCGCCATCGAACCCAGGCTGAGGCTGGGGTCGTTCCAACGCGGCAGGCTCACGACGGCTCCGTTCCGGCAGGCTTTGGCAGGATGTGGCAGATAGTGGCAGCCTGCGGCGAAAGTGGCAAGTCGATAGCGTGCCGCTGACGACGAGAACGCGAAAGCCATGACCCAGGCTGCGGTGGGCCTGTCCGGGCGCATCGACGTGTTGGTGGCGCGCCGGGGTCACGGTGTCGTCGACTTCCGGAATGGCGGGTCAGCCGAAGCAGGCGATCTACGGGCCGGTCGACGGAATGGCGGCGATGCATCCGATGAAGCGGCTCGGGGAGCCGAAGGAAGTCGCGCAGGCCATCGCGTTCCTGGCGAGTGACCAGGCCTCGTTCATCACCGGCGCGATCCTGCCGGTGGACGGCGGGTATCTGGCGCAGTAGCTACCAGGTCGGGCGGGCCGTCACGCCGCCGTCGACGATCAGGTCGTGGCCGGTGATCCAGGAAGCCAGGTCCGAAGCCAGGAACACGCAGGCGTTCCCGATGTCCTCCGAAGAACCCAAGCGCCCCAACGGTGCTGCTGCGCGCCACCGCGCCACGCCCTCCGGCCACTCGGCCGAGATGCCGGGACGGTCGATCAGACCTGGCGAGACCGTGTTGACGCGAATGCGCGGGCCGTACTCCAAAGCCGCGGCCCGCGCGTGCATGATCAGCGCGGCTTTCGAGGCGCTGTAGTGGGCGTGACCCAAAGCCGGATGTGAGCCCTCGATCGACGCGATGTGCGTGATCGAGCTGACGGAGAACCGAGCAGCGGCTTGGGTCACGGCGAACGGGCCGGTCAGGTTCGTGTCCACAACGGACTGCCACTGCGCGACGGTCATGTCCGGCAACGGTTCCACGGGCTGCACGCCCGCGTTGTTCACGACGAAGTCCAGTCGGCCGTGCACCCCGAAGGCCGCTGACACCACGCGTTCAGCGTCCGTGCGGAGGTCGCCGTCCGCAATACCGTTGTGCCGCACGACCAACGCGCCCGCGTCGGAGAACCGCCGAGCGATGCCCGCGCCCAAGCCACCACCCGCACCGGTGACGAGCACGACCTTGCCGCTGAGATCGATCACGAGACGATGCCCTCCAGCCGTTCAAGCAGCCACGAGACGATCTCACCACGGCCGGCCACGAATCCGTCCGAGCCCACAGGCCAGAACTCCCCGCCGGCCTCACGCACCAGCACCGAGCCCGCCGCCACGTCCCACGGGTGGATGCCGAGGTTCGCCGCCGCGTCCGCTCGGCCTGCCGCGACCCAGGCAAGCGACAACGCGGTCACGTAGACCCGCCGCACGTCCGCGACCTCCATCAGAGAGCCCAGCAACTCCATCTCGCCGCCATGAGCACTCCCGGGCAACGGGATGTCGGTCAGCACGAGCGGCCGCGGACTCACACCAGGCGGGATGACCAAGCCGGAAGAGTGCACCGAGAACGGCACGCCCACAGCGGCTGTGAACAGCTCATCGCGGAACGGATCGAGCACGCAGCCCGCGACCAGCTGCCCATCCACCGCAGCCGCCACCGAGATGCACGCCAGCGGGATGCCGCGCACGAAGTTCCGCGTGCCGTCGATCGGGTCGACGAACCAGGTGATCGGCGCGGAAGCCGACCCGAGCTCCTCCCCGACGACCGCGGAGCCGGGCGCACCCGACGTCAAAGCGGCACGCAGGAACGCCTCCACCTCCAGATCAGCCGAGCTGACCTGGTCGAACGCACCCTTCAAAGCAACTGAGACGCGAACCTCGTGCAGCAGCTCGGCCGCGTCCACGCAGGACTGGGCGGCCAACGAGAGGAGTTCCCCAGGAGTCACTCGTCCATTGTGATAGGTCACAAACACGACCGGATGACTCTGGGCAACGTCCCACCCGCACCAGTGACCTGAACCACCACGATGAGCTGACCTGACAACGACGTGGGAGGTTCGGGATGCGGATCGTGGCCGGGTTGGCACTGATCACGGCATTGGTCGCCGGAACAAGCACAGCACAGGCCGAGAGCGGCATCGAGTACGTGGCACTCGGCGATTCAGCCGCGGCGGGCCCACTGATTCCCAACCAGGACCCCGCGCTCTGGTGCCTGCGCAGTGATCACAACTACCCGCAGGTCGCGGCGCAGTACCTCGGGGCGAAGCTCACGGACGTCACGTGTTCCGGCGCCGAGACCGATCATCTGCAGGGCCACCAGTTCGGGTTCGTGACGCCGCAGCTGGAGGCGCTGAAGCCGACCACGGACCTCGTGTCGCTCACGATCGGCGCCAACGACATCGGGCTCTTCCAGACGGCGTTGAGCTGCATCAACTTCCTGCCGGAACCCGCGGGCATCTCCTGCAAGGACCGCTACACCGCCGGTGGCCAGGACCAGCTCGCCAAAGCCGTCGACGCGTGGGCACCGGAGTTCGGCGCCGCACTCGACGCGATCAAGAAGCGCTCGCCCAACGCGAAGCTCGTGATCACCGGCTACGGCACCTACCTCAGACCGGGCGGCTGTTACCCGCGGCAGCCCGTCTGGGGTCGTGACGGCGACTACCTGCAGAGCGTGATGAACAAGATCAGCGCGACCATCAAGGCCGAGACCACCAAGCGCCACGCGACGTTCGTGGACTTCGCCGCGGTGAGCGTCGGCCACGACATCTGCGCCGAACCCGCTGACCGCTACCTCGAAGGCCTGATCCCGACGACGATCGCCGCACCGTTGCACCCCAACGCCGCCGGCATGAAGGCGTTCGGTCTCACGGTTGGGCGCGCCGCGCTGCAAGGGCTGCGGTCAGGAGCGTGACGTGCTCGATCCGCGTCGGGTCCAGGCCGGTCAGCTCTGCGACCCGGCGCAACCGGTAGTCCACTGTGTTCGGATGCACGTGCAGCTCTGAAGCAGCCGGACGCCGCGAGCCACGCCGGAGATAAACCTCAAGCGTGCCAACAAGTTCATCGGACAACGGCGCAACCACCGCGGCGAGCGGCCCGAGAGCGGCGCTGGGACGGGACAACTGGTACTCCAGCAGGACGTCGGCCAGGCGGTACAGGCCAGGACCTGACCGCAGCGCCACGTCGAGCACCTCGCGCGCCAGCCCGGCGGCGGCCGCGACCCCGGAGGGTGGGGCCGCGACCGCCGCCACTGTCAACGGAACGCCCGCAGCCCGCGTCACGTCCGCCACGATCCGGTCCAAAGGCAGATCGTCGCCTGGCAGCAACGCCAGCCCGCCCTCCACCCCGAGCGACGACAGCACCGGCTCCCGGCTGTGCCGCTCCAACTCCGTCCGCAACCGGCGCAGCTTCCGCCGTGCCGCAACGGAAGCGTCCACACCGGGCAGCAGCTCGTCCGGATGCGGCGGCACGTGCAGCGCCAGCACCACATAAGGCCCGGACGCCTCAACGGTTCCGGCGAGCAACCCGGTCAGCAACGTGTGCCGCGCGGACCGCTCGTCGTCGAAGATCGTCTGCCGCTCGTCCAGGTATCCCGCGCTCACCACGGGCGTGACCACCTGCAGGTAGCGCATGGCCAGCGCGTTGAGCTTCAGCACCTCCCCGACCTCCTCCGGCCGGGCGTCGGGCACCAGCGCTTCCCAGACGACCTGGATGCCCACGTGGTACGCGGTGAGCACCACGTCGACCGGCACGCCCTCCTCGGCCCGCCGCGCCGCCGACTCGCGCAGGAACCGCAGCTCCTCCCCGGTCGGCAGCACTCCGGTGCGCAGAACATCGGCGAACGCGCGCAGCGCCTGCTCGATCACGCGCGTGATGTCACCGGCCAGCTCTTCACCGGGCAGCTGCTGGTACTCCGGCACACGTGAGGTGATCTCCGCGAGCACCTGCCGCACGAACGAGGGCAGCTCCGCGACGAGCCGGTCGGCCAGCGGTCGTCCGCCGATCAGGAAGGACATCCGCCGATTCTGACGGCAAAGCGGCGAAGTGTCAGGGCTCGTTCGCGCAGCGGGTCTTGCCAGGGCAGCCGCGCAGCAGCTTCACGACAGGCGGTCGCGTGATCTTGGCGGGCGCGGCGGAAGCACGGTCCGGCCACTGCACCGAGATGGCCATCGCCGACGCGTTGTTGTCGTAGTTCTTCTCCTGCAGCTGGCGGTCCGGGTTCGCGACCGTCACCACGTCGTAGACCCCGGAGGCGACCCGCGTGAGGTCGAGCCACTGGAACTCCACCTGGTACTTGTAGTCGTCGCCCTCGCCGACCGAGATCCCGAAGAACACGTCCAGCGCGGCAGGGTTGTGGTGCTGGCACTTGTGGCCGTCGAGCAACGCCGCGAGCTTGCCGGTGTGGCTGTTCTCGTCGCCGGGCCGGTGGGCAAGAGCTCCCGCATCCACGTTGGTGTAGCGGTCGCCCAGGCAGAAGCCGTTCTTGCGGTCCGTCACGACCGTCTCGCCGGTCGGCGTGCGCAGCTGGAAGTACTCGAAGCCCATCAGGTGCCAGTGCTGGTGTGCGGCCGCCGGCTCGTAGTACGACCACGTCGAGGTGCGGTGCTGCGCCTCGGCGAACGTCATCGGGATCGGTCCGTCCACTTCGGACTGGATCGCCTGCCGCACCGACATGCGCGGCTGCGCTGTGCTGTTGCGGTGGGCGTGCACGAGGAACGGTCCGTCGCCGATGTTGTCCACCGAAGTGGTGAACCTCAGGCGCACCGCCTTGATGTCGCCCTCGGTGACGCACGGGCCACCTGGTGCGGAGGCGTCGGTCACCATGCAGACGTCCCACGCGTCGCACTTGCTCGCGTCACCGTCATATCCGCCCGGACAGCCGACCGGAGCCTGGCGAAGATCCGGCAGCATCGGTGTGGCCGCGTGGGACGAGGCGGTGAGCGCGGAAGCGGTGACCGCAGCGATGATCACCGCAATTGGTCTCTTGAGCACCGTCACACATTAGTTGCGCTGCAACAATTTCCGGACCACCCAAGTCATGACTCACCCGATCGACTGACACGCCAACGGAAACTCCTCGCGGAGACCTAGGGTGCGGCCGGTGAGAATCACGTTGGTGTGCGGCACGCGGCCGGAACTGATCAAGCTCGCTCCGCTCATCCGCCGGTTCGGCGAAGAGGCATCGGTCGTCTACACAGGACAGCACTACGACCGCGCGATGTACGCGCGCATCCGGCAGGACATCGCGGAACCCGGCAGCTTCGTCGAGCTCGGCCTGGGTGGCGGGCGCCGGGGTGCGCAGCTGGGCAACGCGGTCGCGGCACTGGATGCGCACTTCACCCGAGAACCACCCGATGTGGTGATCGTGCAGGGTGACACGACCTCCGCACTCGCGGGTGCGTTGGCCGCCAACGCGAACGACCTGCCGCTGGTGCACGTCGAGGCCGGCCTGCGCAGCTACGACCGCGCCATGCCGGAGGAGCACAACCGGGTCGCCATCGACCACCTCGCCGACCTCTGCTGCGCGCCCACGTCGATCAACTTCGCCAACCTGGTCGCGGAAGGTGTTGCGGCGGACCGGATCACGGTCACCGGCAACACGGTCGTGGAGGCGCTGGAGGAAGCGCTCCCGAGAGAGGACGACTCAACACGGCTGATCGACGGGCTCGGGCTCCAGCAGGACGAGTACGTGCTCGCCACCGTGCACCGGCCGGAGAACGTGGACTGCCGGGAGAACCTGGAGACGATCCTCACCGAGCTCGCCAGGTTGCCGCTGCCGGTCGTGCTGCCGCTGCACCCGCGCACCGCGAAGCAGGTGGCCGCCTTCGGGCTCGACCACCTGCTCACCCGGCTGCGGGTGATCGAACCCCAGTCCTACAAGGACTTCCTCTCGCTGGCTCGCCACGCCGCCGTGCTCGTGTCCGACTCCGGCGGCGTGCAGGAGGAGGTCAGCGTCCTCAAGCGGCCTGTCGTCGTGGTCCGCCGCAGCACCGAACGACCCGAGATCGAGGGCACGTTCGGCACGCTCGTACCGCCCGGTCCCCGAGTGCGGACCGAAGTGTTGCGCTGGCTCGACGACGTGAGCGGGCACCGGGAGAAGCTCGCCGGCATCCCCTCGCCCTACGGCACCGGTTCGCCGTCCGGGCTCATCGAGGCCGCCGTGCGCAGGATGGTCTCCGACACCCGGTTGGCCAGCCCGACGCTCGAGTTCCAGCTCGTCACCGAGGGGTAGACGTGGGCGGTGGTGGCGAGCAGCAGTGACGTGCCCGCCACCTCCACCTCAGGCCTCGACGCCAGATATCCCACCGGGTACACGGGTTCCACGAACGGCGCGCGGAAGACGTGCACCTCCTCGACGTCCGCGCCGGGGTGCAGTGACCGCAGCTGATCGGTCCACCTGGCCGCGATCGCGCTCTCGTCCTCGGCGAACAACGACGAGTCCCGGCCGGTGTAGCGCATGACGTACGCGAGGTGGCGGCCGTCGACCGGTCCGGTCAGCGGCGACATCTCGACCACGCCGTCGAACTCGGTGCCCGACCGCAGCACCGGCGTCCAGTAGTGGCCGGACAACGGCTTGCGCAGCACGAAAAGCGCGTTCACGACGCCCTGGTAGCGCAGGTTCACCGAAGGCAGCAACGGTGCCAGCTCGCCGTCCGCCACCTGACGCAACGCCGGCAGCGGCAACGTGGACACGATCCGGTCGGCCCTGATCGTCTCGCCGTCGAGCTCGACCTCGCCGTCCCGCAGCACCCGGACCGCGGCGGACGTCCGCACGGTCCCGCCGTGCGACTCGATCGAGGCCCTCAGCGCGTCGATGATCGACTTGTAGCCACCGGCCGGGTACCCGCGCACGGCGACGTTGCGTTCGCGGCCCAGACGCTGCCACAGGTACAGCGCGGGCACGTCACCGAACGCCGCGCCGAACTTCGACCCGAACAGCGGGGCGAAGAGGTTCTCCCACACCTTGTCGCCGTACAGGCCGCGCAACCAGTCCTCGGTGCGCAGGTTGTCGAGGTCCTTGCCCTTGCCCAACCGGCGCAGCAGCACCGAGATCACGCCGAACCGGACTCGGTCGACGACACCCAATGCGGTGAACCGCAAGAGATCCAGCGCCGAGTTGAACGGGTAGTGCGTGCCGTCGACGATCATGCCCATGCTGGTGCGCTCCCAGCAGACGTCGTCGCGCAGCCCGAGCTCTCCCAGCAGCGGCAACAGGTTCTCGTCCGTCGGCATGACGCAGTGGTAGAAGCGCTCGACCCACCTGTCGCGCCACGGGAAGAACGTGCCGAGCCCGCCGAGCTGGTCCGAGGCCTCGAGCAACGTGACCTCGACGCCCGCGCGGGCCAGGCGGTGTGCGACCGCGAGGCCGCAGATGCCACCGCCGATGACGACCGTGCGCATCACAGCTCCCGGTACGGCGCGGGCGTGAGCCGGTCACGCGCCAGCAGCCGGACGTACTGCACGATCGTGCGGCGCAGCTGGAGCTTGCTCGGCCCCTGCTTGCGGTCGTACTGCAGCTCCAGCGGCACCTCGGTGATCACCGGGTGGCAGTGCCGGAGCTTGAGCAGCAGCTCGACCATGCAGGCGAAACCGCGTTCCTCGACGAGCCGTTCGCCCCAGTGCGTCGAAGCGCGGGTGAGCAGGCTGACCCGGTACGCGCGGAACCCGCTGGTGAAGTCGTGCACGTCGACCAGCCCGAGCACGCGGCGGAACAGCACGGCGGCGCCACGGGAGAGCATCCGGCGGAACAGCGGGGCGGTCTTGTCGTCGCCTCCCGCCACGAAACGGGAGCAGATCACCACGTCGGCGCCGGCGAGGATCTCGTTGCCCAGCCTGGTGACGAGCACGGGGTCGTGCGTGTCGTCGGCGTCCATCACGACGATGAAGTCGTCTTCGCCGGCGTCGGCCAACGCGGACCTCAGTCCTGTTTGTACCGCCTGACCGAGGCCGAGGTTCACCGGGTGGCGGACCAGCCGGACGTCGAGCCCTGCCAGGTCGGTCATGCCCTCCACCACGTCGCCCGTGCCGTCGGACGACCCGTCGTCGACGACCCACACGGTGATCTGCTCGGTGCGGGCCACGTCAGCGATGCGGCGCAGCAACGACGGGAGCGAGGCGGCCTCGTTGTAGGCGGGCAGCACGAAGTGCGCGCGCCCTCGGGCCGGTGTCGCGATCGCCGTCGCAGGCCTTGGGCCGGGCGTCGGCGAGGTGCGGACCTCACGTCCGTCGACTGTCATGCGGCACCCCATTTCATGTTGACTCAGAGCGGCGGCGAGAATTATTCGCACGCCCGGCAGTAAATTTCGGGCCACCCCTGGCTGACTTCTGCTCGGCAACAGGGGAGCGGAAGGCCGAACTGATTCCGGATGTAATTCGAAAGGGGTACGAGTGTTCCTCGAACGGGTGACGACGGGGCTCGCTGCCGTCATTCTCGGAACATTTTCCTCCCAGATGATCTCGATCGGGTGATCTCGAATGAGACAAAGCGCTGAGGCGGGGTCAAGGGTGGGTCTTCCCCTGGAAGAGTGGTTCGCCGGAGAGCTGACGGCTCCGATGGCGCCGGTGCGTGACGAGGCGCGTCCGCGCGGCTTGCTCGGCCGGGTCAACGGGGTGGCGGTGCTGCTCGTCCTGGTGGATGCGGCGGCACTGCTCGTGATGGCGGCCAAAACCGCCGTGCCGGGCGGATGGGCGTTCGTGCTGGCGTGCGCGCTGCTGGGCATCAGGGCGTCGGGGCGGATCTACCGCCGGCGCCTGATGCTCTCGTGGCTGTACGACCTGCCGCGGTCGCTCGCGACGACGGCGATCGCGTTCGCCGCCGTGAGTGTCGCGGCGTTGGCAGCGGGCTGGGAGCCGGAGGTGTTTCCGCAGCTCCTGGCAGGTGCGGTGGCGTTCGCGGTCGTGGGCGAACCGGTCAGGCTGGCGGTGTTCGCGTTCGGCAGGTGGTGCCGGCGCCGGTTCGACCGCTGCGACCGGGCGATCGTGATCGGCGCGGGCCAGGTCGGCACCGACCTGGCCGAGGTGATGCTGCGCCACCCCGAGTACGGCCTGCGTCCGGTCGGGTTCATCGACCCGGAACCGCTGAGCGACCGGAAGCTGCCCGTCGACCTGCTGCACGAGGACCTGGCCACGGCCATCGAACGGCTCGGCGTCGGCACCGTGGTGATCGCGTTCTCGCACGCAGTCGACTCACCGCTGGTCGACGCGGCCGTGACGGCGCACCGGCTCGGCTGCACGACGCTCGTCGTGCCGCGGATGTTCGAGCTGCACCAGGACGGGCCGGACGTCGAACGGCTGCGCAGCTACCCGTTGCTGCGGCTGAGCACGGCACCGACCGCGCGGCCGACCTGGTGGATCAAGCGCTTCGTGGAGCGGTCGCTCGCGGCGCTCGCCCTGATCGTGCTGTCGCCGGTCATCGCGCTGTGCGCGCTCGCGGTGCTGTTCGAGAGCGGCCGGCCGATCATCTTCCGGCAGGTCCGCGTCGGCATGGACGACCGGAAGTTCGTGATCCTCAAGCTGCGCAGCGTCCGGCAGACCGGCGTGGACGACTCGGACGTCCGGTGGTCGGTGGAGGGCGACTCGCGGGTCGGGCCGGTCGGCGCGTTCCTGCGCAGGACTTCGCTCGACGAGCTCCCGCAGCTGTGGAACGTGTTGCGCGGAGACATGTGCATTGTCGGGCCGCGGCCGGAAAGGCCGGGTTTCGTTCGCCAGTTTTCGGCGATCCACGAACTATACTGGGCGCGCCATCGGGTACCCACCGGATTGACCGGGCTCGCCCAGGTCCACGGATTGAGAGGGGACACCTCGATCGTGGACAGATCTCGGTACGACAACTACTACATCGCGAACTGGTCGCTGTGGCTGGACGTCAAAATCGTGCTCTTGACGGTGGGTGAGCTGTGTTGCCGAAGGAATCGCTGACAGGTCGTCTTCTGGCGGTGCTGCTCGTGTTCACCGCGAGCGCGTGCACCTACCTGCCGGTCTCCGACAGGGCCGCGCAGGACAGCCTCGCGCCGCCGGATCCCTCGGTCGTCAGCGGTCCTCATCCAAAGCCCCTCGCGCCGTGCGCGTGGTGGTACGGCATCGGTGCGAAGCCGACGTCGTTGCAGCTCAAGTTCGCCGCGGAGCACTACAGCCTGGTCGTGCTCAACGCGTGGGAGACGGCGGCGATGCGCCGCCTGCGCCAGCTGAACCCCAAGGTGAAGGTGCTGGTGTACAAGGACTTCTCCAGCACGCGCAACTATCCCGGCACCGTCGACAACGGCATCGACGCGACGTACCTGCCGACCGGACTCGGGTTCGTGGCCACCGAGAAGGCCCACCCGGACTGGTTCGCCCTCGACACCGCGGACAAGCGGATCGAGTGGGACGGCTACGAGAAGCACTGGCAGATGGCGGTGTGGACCGAGGGCTACCAGCGTGCGTGGACGAAGTCGGTCGTCGACGAGGTCGTCCGCGAGGGCTGGGACGGAGTGCTGGCGGACAACGACTTCAGCTCGCTGCGGTTCTACTCCCCGGCCGTGCTCAAGGGAACCGCGGACGTCGAGGCCACCGACCGCCTGCTGCGCGACGGTTACGACTCGTTCCTCGGCATCGCGGGTGACGAGCTGCAGAAGGCCGGGAAGATGCTGGTGCCCAACGTGTCCGAGTCGCACCTGCGGCCCGGCCGGTGGACCGCGCACTCCCGGTACGACGGCGCGATGGAGGAGAACTTCGGGCTGCGCGACGACGGCGCCGACGCCGAGCTGCTCACGTTCCGCGGCAACGAGTTCAAGGAGCTGCGCGCTCAGGCCGCGCTCGGCGAGTCGTGGCTGCTGCTGGTCACGCACACCGCGAGCCCGCGCGAGGAACGTGTCGGATATGCCACGGCTGCGCTGCTCGCCGGTCCGTTCACCTGCTGGAACGGTGCGTCCCCGGACTACAAGAACCCCTCGTGGTCGCAGTACCAGGAAGCCGGGCTGGGCGAGGCGGTCGAGGCGGCGAACCGGATGCCGAACGGGTTGTGGACGCGTGCGTTCAGCAACGGCTGGGTGGTGGTGAACCCGACGAGCAAGGCGGTCCAGGTGACGCCGCCGGCCGGGCTGGTCGACATCAACGGGGTGGCGCCGACGTCTCCGTTCGAGCTGGCCGGTGCGGACGCGAAGGTACTGGTGAAGCCCAAGGCAGGGCCGACTTCACCGCCGGTCAAACCGCCGACGGTGCCGACGACCACCACCACGAAGCCGTTGCCGCCGATTCCTCCCAAGCCGGCTAGCTCAGCTCCCGGTACAGCTCCAGATGGTGTTGAGCACACACCTCCGAGCTGAAGCGCTCGCGGGCGTTCTTCGCCAACAGCCGGCCCGTCACCGCCGGGTCCGGATCGGCGAAGAGCGCGCGCAGCTGCTTGGCCAGTGAGGCGGGGTTGTCCGGGGCGGCGAGGCGCAGTGCCGTGCCCGGCACGTCGAGCATGTCCGCCACGCCGCCGGTGTCCGTTGCCACCACGGGCTTTCCGGCGGCCATGGCCTCGGCGATCACCAGCGGCTGCTGTTCCATTGTGGACGGCAGGACGAGTGCGTCGTGCTTGCCGATCAGTTCGGGCACGTCGGCGCGGAAGCCGAGGAACTCGACGGGCAGGCCTCGGGCGAGCTCTTCACACTTGGCGCGGAGGGGGCCGTCGCCCGCCACGGTCAGCGTCACGTCGCGGGGCAGCGCGCCTCGCAGAGCCTCCAGCAGGATCGGCAAGCCCTTGCGTTCGGTGAGCAGGCCGACGAACAGCAGTCGTCGCACCGGAGTGGTGGGCGGCTCGGCGTCGCCGATCGTGACGCAGTTGTCGATGTGCGTGATCCGTTGCGCGGGAACGCGCAGCCGTTCGCGGAGGAACTTGTCCATCGCGGGCGCCGGGACGATCGTGCGGGCGACCCTGCGGGCGACGAGGGCGTCCGCGGCCAGCACGGTCATCGTGTACATCGACGGTCTCGGCGGCCTCGCGGCGCGGAACCACTGTTCGCTCACGTCGTCCGGTACGCCGTGATACGTGTGCACCACCGGGATGTCGCTCAGACCGGCGCACACGAGTCCGCTGCGGCGGTCCTGCGCGTGCACCACGTCCGGCCGCCAGGCCTTGATCGCCGCTCGTGCCTCGCGGCTCGCCTTGAGATCTCCCTTGCGGGGTACGGAGATCTCCTGGTGGTCGATCAGGTGCGCGTCCCTTGCCGGTTTCGGGCCGAACACCCTGACCTCGGTGGAGGCCTGCAGCGCGGTGGCGAGCCTGACCGTGACGTCGACCGGGCCGCCCCGGTCCTGGGTGAGCAGGAACGCGACCCTCATCGTGCTTCTCCTTCGAGCTTCTCGGTGAGCGTGATGATCTGGTCGGTCATGCGGCCACGGTCGAACAACGTCTCGGCTCGCCGCCGTCCGGTGAGGCCCTCGTGGTCCGCCAATGACGGGTACGCGAGGCGTGCGCTGAGCTCTCGTCCGAGCGCGGCGATGTCTTCCTGCGGCACAACTGCTCCTGCCGGGCCGAGGCTTTGCTTGACGCCGCCGACGTTGAACGCGACCACGGAACGCCCGCAGGCCATGGCTTCCAGCGGTACCAGGGCCATGCCCTCGGCGCGGGACGGCAGCACGACGACGTCCGCGGCCGCGTAGAAGGACTCGACGTCGTCGCTGTGGCCCCACCAGAGGACGGAATCCTGCTCCTGCTGCCACTCCGTCCTCATCGGACCGTCGCCGACCAGGACCAGCTGTGCGTCCGGGACGTCTTCGAGCACTGCGGGCCACGCGGCGAGCAGGAGGTCCTGGCCCTTCTGGGGTGCCAGCCTGCCGACGCACACCGCGGTCGGTCGTTCCGGCAGGTTCAGCCGGCGTCGTGCGGTGGTGCGGTCCGTTGGGCGGAGTCTCGCCGTGTCGACGCCGTTGCACACGACCTCGGCCGGGGTGGTCACCCCTGCCCGGCGGCCGGATTCGAGTTCGTCGTCGCTCACGCACACCAGCTGGTGCGTCCACCTGGAGGCGAAGGACTCCCAGCGGGTACAGGCCTTTTGCAGCAGGCCGTCCGAGAGCCGGAACGACCACAGGTGTGGCTGGAAGATCGTCGGCGTCTTCCCGCGGATCGCCAGCCTGCCGGTCAGCCCGGCCTTGGAGCTGTGCAGATGCACGACGTCAGGACGGAGTTCGCGCAGGAGTTTCCGCAGCCGCCAGGTTTCTCCCAGGGCTGTTCTGGGGGAGCGGGTCGCTCGCCACGGGTGGATCTGTTTCAGCTGATCGGGCAGCCAGCCATCTGGTGGGCAGATGACGTGCACGTCCCAGCCCGCGGCCCGTTGCGCGTTCACCAGATCCAGCACGACCTTCGCGACGCCGGCCTCGACCGGCTGCGTCACGTGCACGACCTTCACAGGTTTCCTCGCAGTTCCCGGACGGCTTCGCGGTTGAGGGGCAGCACGATCGCCGCGTAGACGCCGAGCAGCACGAGTCCGCAGAGCACCGCGCCGCCGATTCCGTCAGTTGGCAGGACCTGCACGACGAAGGCACAGGCAACGGCTCCGGCCAGCAGGCCTGCCACCGTGCGGGCAAGTTCTCCTGGCGGGAAAGCGAGTCCGTGCTTTGCCAGCACCCACCACGTGAGCGGGACGAGCAGCCAGACGATTGCTGCCTGGGCTCCTGCGACGGCCAGCACGCCGTGTTGTGTGGTCAGCGCCAGCGCTGCCAGCAGGGCTGCCAGGTGAGTTACTTCGAGTGCCAGGTACCAGCGGGCGTGCCCGGCGGCGCGGATGACCTGGTACCAGGTGTGCAGCAGGCCGAGCCCGAGTCCGTAGCCGCACAACGCGACCAGCACCGGTGCCGCGGGAGCCCAGCGTTCGCCGAACAGCACGATGTGGTCCGCGAGCAGTGCGGTGACGACGTAGAGGCCGCCGGTGATCAGCAGTGTTGCCTTGGTGAACCTCAGCAAGGCTCCCGACACCGTCTGTCCATTGCGGACGAGTTCGGTGCAGACCGGGAACAGCACGCCGCCCAGCACGACGGCCACGAGGATGTACGGCATCCAGGCGATCCGGAACGCGAGTGAGTAAACGCCTACCGCTGACGGGCCGAGCACGTGCCCGATCGTCAGGTAGTCGACGTTGATCAACAGGGTGGCGACGACGGCTCCTGGCCCGACGATGGCCGTCCAGCCCAGGGCTTCTTTCGCGTCGGCCTTGTCCCAGCGCGGGCGTACCCGTGCGCCCGCCACGACTGCCAGCACGGGCTGGGCGACGGCCGTGCACAGCAGTCCGATCGCCATCGCGAGCGGCCCTTCACCCAGCGCTGCCAGCACGATCGTGACGGCTGCGCCCAGCACCATGCCGCCCGCGTCCGGCAGCATGCGCTTCTGGAAGTTCAGCTCGCGGTGCATCATCGCCATCTGCACGCCGCCGATCGCGGTGAACGGCAGGCTGAGCACGGCGATCCTGATGAGGTGTGCAGGTGTGCCCAGCGCGTCGGCCAGCGGTTCCGCGGCGAGCAACAGGAGCGCTGTCAGCGCTGCGCCACCTGCGATGCTCATGGTGAGGACCGTGCCCGCGAGCCGGTGCGGATCGCGGTTCGTCCGGCTGATCACGTCGTAGACACCGGCCGACTGCACGACCTGGCCGATGTTGACCAGCGACACCACGATCGACACCGCGCCGAGGCCGTCCTCGGTGAGCAGCGCCGCGAGCGCCAGCGTGACCGCGACCTGGCAGCCCTTGCTGATCACGTTGACGGCGAAGAGCCACAACGACCCCCGGACCGCCCGCGCGCCGACCTGGTTCGTCACGCGCGTTTCCTGGCCGCTGTGACCACCAGCAGCACCCAGGCCACCACGATCGCCACGCCGTCCACCGTCACATCTGTCCGGCTCCCGAACAGTCCGACGATCGCGCTGTTGACGAAGTACAGGTGCACGAAGGGAACCACGAGGGCGAGCAGTGCCGCGCCGAGGAGTTGCCAGTCTTGCCGGCGTCGCCAGCACACCACCGCGACCGC
Source organism: Lentzea aerocolonigenes (assembly GCF_000955955.1). Taxonomy (GTDB): domain Bacteria; phylum Actinomycetota; class Actinomycetes; order Mycobacteriales; family Pseudonocardiaceae; genus Lentzea; species Lentzea aerocolonigenes_A. The sequence continues at coordinate 103,452 of NZ_JYJG01000016.1, read as the reverse complement.
GGCCATGGCGGGCACTGCGATCAGCACGTCGCCAGGCTGGTGCACCAACGCCACCACCGCGCCGACACAGGTGATCAGATCCGCCACCGAGCGACTGTCCTCGCCACCGCGGTCGAGCTTCCGCGCGAGGAACGCGGTCGCGGCGAGCACCCCGATGAGGGCGACCAGTTCGGCCGCCGGTGGCAGCCAGCCGGTGGTCCGGACGAACACCGCTGCGACGTCGACACGTTGTGCCGTGAGGGAGTCGACCGCGCCGTAGCTGGTGTGGCTGGCGTGCGCGAGGTTCGCCGCGATCACGTCCAGGAACGGCCCGACGCCGCCACCTCGGAAGATCAGCAGCCCGACCACGGGCAGACTCGCGATCGCCGCGATGGCCGTGCCCCCGAGCGCCACCCGTCGCGACCCGCGCGCGTACAGCAAGACCGCCAACGGGAGCCCGAACTGCGGCTTCAACCACGCCACCGCCAACCCGAGCGCCGCCACCCGCGGATGACTGGACCGCGCCATCAACGCGGCCGCCGCACCCACCGCGATCAACGGGTTGACCTGCCCGACGTACAGCTGAGCCTTGCCCACCTGGCTGGTGACCAGCAGCGTGGCGATCACCACGGTGCCGAGAAGGAGCGGCAGCTTCGCCTGGCGCGCAGCCAGCAAGCCCAACAACCCCAGCAGGACCAGGGACGCCAGGGTGAAGGCGACCGCGCCGATCCGGTAGTCGGGCAACGCGAACGGCATGTGCAGCACGAGGTGGTAGGGCTGGTAGAGGTTGAACATCTGGCGCACCGGCCAGTGGTCGAACATCGCGGCCGGGTCGTACGGGTTGCCGCCCGCCAGGAACTCGCGGATCGGGAAGTAGGTGGCGTCCCGGAAGTCCTGAAGGCGTTCCTCAGCGAGGTTGGCCTCGGTGGGGGAGGGAGCCTCCCAGGCCGGCCGGAGAGCACGTGCCGCGGAGAACGCGCCCAGGGCGGCGACCGCGATGGTGACGAGGGTGCGGGCGTCGGGCTTGGTGGCGGTGATCACGCGAGCGCCTCCGCAACGAGGGCTGCCGGCACGGCCAACGTTCGGACTTCGTCGCTTTCGCACGGCGGCAACAACAGCGTTGGCGGCACGATGGAGATGTCGACGAAGTCCTCTTCCTCGTGCTCGCTCACGTCAGCACCACCGCCACCAGCACCGCCGACCCCGGCAACACGGCCAGTGCCGCCGCGAGGTCTCCCGGTTCGCTCTCGGCATCGGCCACCGCGATCACCGCAGTGCCGTCGCCTGGCTCTCCTGCCTTGTCCGGCAACGAGTCCGCGAGCGACTCCGCCTGCGCGGTGAGCCCGTGATCAGCCGGAATCACCCGCACCGGCCTCGCAGCCGCCACGCACAACGCGGTCAGCCGGTCGAGCATGTCCGGGTCGTCTTCCCGGACCAGCGCCACCGGATGGCGCACTCCAGCGGCGGCAATGGCCGCCCGCACAGCCGCTTCTCCGGTGCGGGGCCGGCGCAACGTCCGAACCGCGGCGGTGGCGATCCCGGCTGCCAGTGCGGCGGCCAATGCCAGTCCTGCCGCCAGCTTCCAGTCCGGAGCCACGCGAGTGGTGTCGGGGCGGTCGTCGAGCACGCGCAACTTGCCGGCGGGGGCGAGGAGGTTCGCGTCCGCCACGGTTTTGGCCACGGCGGTCACGGCAGCCGAAGCGGCAGCGGCAGAACCCGCGCGCACGGACAGCCGCGCCAGGCCGGACGCCGGTATCAGCTCCACGCCCACACCCGCGGCGATCTCACTCGCGGTGCTGCCCGAAGCGGCCGCGGCGGCGTCGAGCACGGAAGGGCTGTGCACCAGTTGAACGATCGCCGGCATCGCCAACGACGCGACCTCGCCGTACTGGGCGGCGGAGTCGGTCTGCGCGACGGGCACGGCGAGCACGGCGACCCGCGATTCGTACTGCTCGCCGCGCAGTGACGTCACCGCCAGCACGAGCACCGCGACGATCAGCGCCACCGCCGTCGCCTCCAGCAGCGTGCGCTTGTTCACCGTCGTTCTCCCACAAAGGTTCGGAGCAGTTCGTCGTAGGACTTCATGAAGGTGTGCGGGTCGTGGTCGCGCTCGACCGCCGCCTGGCCCGCCGAGCCGGCCGCGGCGCACGCCCGCGCGTCGAACAGGAACGAGGCCAGCGCGGTAGCCGTCGCCTCTGGAGAACGACGCGGCACGAGCACTCCGCCGCCACCGGCCAGCGCCTCACGAACACCGTCCACATCGGACGCGACGACCGGGCGCCCTGCGGCCAGCGACTCCAGCACCGCGATCGGCATGCCCTCCCAGTCACTGGTGAGCACCGTGACGTCTGCTGCCTCCAGCAGATCCGGGACGTCGCACCGGGTGCCGAGGAACCGCACGCGGTCCGCCACCTCGAGTTCGGCAGCGCGGTGTTCGAGATCCGAGCGCAGGCTGCCGTCACCTGCCAGCAACAGCACGGCACCGGCGACCCTCGTCCACGCCTCCAGCAGCACATCGTGCCGCTTCTGCGGTTCGAGGCGGGCGGGACACAACGCCACCGGCACGTCGGCGCCGATGCCGAGCACCCCGCGCACCGCGGCCCGAGGCACTCGCGGCGGTTCCGCGAACACCGCGTTCGGAATCACCTCGACCGCAAGACCACCAACCCGCAACCGGTCCGCGCTGGCCGACGACACCGCCACCACCGCACGCGAAGTCCGCCGCAACACCCGCGCGGCACCGGAAAGATCCGCTTCGGCAACGCCGTGGAACACGGTCACCACGGGCTTTCCCCGCGCTGCCAGCCGAGCAACCAGCGACGCGGACACGTTGTGCGCCACGATGACGTCCGGCGAGAAAGCCCGAATCGCAGACCGGGCAGCGGAAACAGCTCGAAGCACACCCACGGCCCTGCGCCGCGCGACCGGCACGTCGAACGTCGAGAAGCCCTGTGCACGCAAGGCTTCTGCTCGATGCCCACCCCCGCTCGCGACCCCTGACTCCCAGCCGAAGTCGGAACCGGACCGCACCATGCCCGCGACGACGGCCTCGGCCCCTCCCGCACCCATCTCACTGATGACGTGCAACACACGCATCGCGCTCACGCTCCTCAACACGCACCTGAGCCGCGATCGCCACCGCGACCAGCGACCAGATCGGCAGGTAGTACTGCTCGGAAAGAAAGGTCGACGCGACCAGCGCGGCGATCAGCGAGGCCTGGACGGCGAGCATCGGCCGCCGATCGGAGCTCACCCGCAGCACGCGTTCCGTTGCCACGAACGCCAGCGCGACCGCGCCGAGGAAACAGGCCAGGCCAGGCAGTCCCAGCTCCGCGCCGATCTCCAGGTAGATGTTGTGCGCCACCGGCTGCTGCTCGTCGATCTCGGCGTTGCGCGAAGCGGCGGCATAATTGCTGCGGAACCCACCCGGTCCCACGCCCAGTGCGGGATTCGCGGCCAGCATCCGGGCGGCGGCCTGCCAGCGCAGCTCACGAGTGTCCACATTGGTCGCCGCGATGTACTTCTTCTCGTCGAGTGCCCGGTCCAGCACCGGCCCCGCGAACACCACGGCCCCGAGCCCGATGACCGCGAGCCCGCCCACCGTCGCCGCCACCGCGCGCATCGACACCCCGCGCCGCGCCACGAGCCACACCGCGGCCAACGCCAGCGCGATCCCACCACCACGCGAGAACGTGGCAGCCGCACCAGCCGCCAGCACCGCGCCCACAGGAAGCAGGAACTTCCTGGCAGGCAACGCGATCAGCAACGGCAGCGCCACGACCAGGAAGTAGGCGAGGTCGTTCGGGTCCTCCAGCGGACCGGTCGCCCGTGGCTCACCCTCGAAGACCAGGCTGTACAGCGCGCCGAGCGCAGCGAACAGAGCACCACCCACGGCAGCGCCGAGCACCGCCCGTACCGGCACCTCCCGGGCCACGACGTCGACGAGCACGGCGGTGATCACCAGGAACGGCAGGAACCGCTGGGCGTAGTCCATCGTGAACTGATCGCCGGCGTGCACGGCCGACGACGCCAGCAACACCACGCCGAACAGAGCCAGCAACGCGTGCAACTGATGCGGTGCGGGCCAACGGCGCTGACGCACCCGTTGCGCGACCCACGACACGATCAGCAGCCCCGGCGCCACCTTGGCGAGGTGCGGGTGCACCTCCTGCAGGTAGCCCTCCAGCGGAGCCAGCAGAACCGTCGCGCACGCGAGCACCCGCAGCAGCAACGTCATCCGCACAGCTCCGTCCGGCGTTCTCGGAGCAGAGCCAGCCGGTCGACGTGCGCACCGGTGCCGACGACGTCGAAGTGCCTGCGCAAAAACGACAACACCCAGCCGAGCAACGCCACCTTCTCGGCACCCGGCACGGCCATGCCCGGGAAGAACTCCATCCCCGGCGCCTCGGCACCGCTCAGCACATCCGTCGGGTGCAGCAGCAACGACGGCGCGGTGCCGGTCAGCAAGCACAAGCGCAGCGCGGCGCGGAAGTACCCACGCGCCAGCCGCGGCGAGATCTGGTGCAGCTGCAACAGGTACGCGCCGTGGATCGGCACCCGCAGCAACGGCATCGTGGTCACCGGCAGTTCGACCAGACCGGTGGCACCCCACCGGAACGGGATGTTCGGCGAGCGCACCTTGCCGAACCCGCCGAAGAGGTCCTCAGCGGCACCACTGGGAGCAGTGCGGTTGTGGTACGCACGAGCCAGCGGCCCGATCCACGTCGGCAACGTGCTCGCGTCGTAGCGATAACCACGCGCAGCCAGGATCTCCAGCAAAGCAGGCGTGACGCTGTACCCGGGACCGCGGAACCCGACGGGCCGGGGCGCACCGGCGGCGACGAGCGCGTCCTCGGCCCTGGTCAGCTCGGCTTCCAGTTCGGCCCGCGAGTACCGGTGCAGCCAGGGCTCGTGCCCCCACGAGTGGTTCGCCACCTCGTGCCCCGCCGCCACGACATCTCGAACGGCCTGCGCACCGTCGTCCCGCTCGGCATCCGCCCCGACGACGAAAACCGTTGTGGTGAGCCGGTGTTCACCGAACACGTCCAGCAACCGCGGCACAGCCGTGGCGAGGAAGCTCGGCCTGCTCTCCCAGCTGGGATCGCCGTGGGTCTTCAGATAGGCCCACAGGTTGTCCAGGTCCAGCGAGACGCTCGCGGTTCTCACGTGGCCGCTCCGGCGGCGACCCGGCTCGGCGCACCCAGCGTCAGCACCCCGGCGACCACGAGCGTCATCCCGAACCCGACCGCCCACTCCCAGCCAGGCGTGATCCGGTCACCGAGCATCCCGATGCCGACGATCGACGTGAGCACCACCGTCGTCGCGTCCATGGCCGCGACGGACGACGTGGCCGTGCCGCGCTGCAACGCCACCGCGAGGCGCGACTGGCCGATCAGCGCCGCCACGATCATCAGCCACGTCAACGGGTTCAGCAGCACGTCGAGCACCGACCCGTCCGCGACGGACCGGCCGATGATCGCCACCACCGCGAACGCCACCCCGGCGAGCACCGAGATCATCACGGCGTTCGTGTTCTGCATCGCCCGCGTGCCGAACACGACCACGAGCAACGGCAACCCGAGCAGGATCAGTCCGGGCACGGCCGGGATGTCCTTCGCGACCGACGACTCCGACGCGGTGACCAGCAGGACGAGCCCGGCCGCCATCATGACCAGGACCGCGATCTCGACCGGCCGCACGTGCCACTTCAGCACCAGCAGACCGAACGCCGTGGCCAGGCCGACGGCGCACGAAGAACCCGCCTGCACCAAGTACAACGGCAGCTCGGCGCGAGCGAGAAAGGCGAACCCGAAACCACCCACCTGGCCCGCGAAACCGAACAGGTAAAGACGGTCCTTGGCCAGTCGCGCGAGCAGTCCCATCCCGGTTCCAGGCCGCCGGTCCGCCCGCTGCGCCGCCACCGTCTGGGCCACGATGCCCAGGCCGTAGAGCGCGGTGGAGACAACGAGCTCAAGGTATCCGGACACGCAGGACCTCCCTCGTCAAGGCCCCGAAGAATACGGAGCCGCGAGGGCGATCCCCATTAGAGGGATATCAACAACTCATAGCAAGAATTGTCGTCCAGTTATTCGCTCTAAAGGGGAGAAAAGCTACTCGAAAGAGTGATCAGAGTTCGATGACCGTGCCGTCCAGGGGTACCTCGACGCCGGCCTCACGCAGCTTCAGGGCTTCCGGCGACTCGGGATCCAGCACCGGGTTGGTGTTGTTGAGGTGGGTGTAGATCCGCCGAACCTCCGGGAACCGCAGCAGCTCCGGCAGGCTGTGCGTGATCGGCAGGTGGCCCATCGCGGCCTGACCGGACGAGCTGCCGGTCGCCGACCCCATCTCGGACGCCGCGTAGAACGTGCCGTCGAGCAGCACGCAGTCGGCCCCGGCCACGACGTCGTCGAAACCCTCCGGCCACGACGCCAGGCACGGCGCGTAGACCAGCACGCCGCCACTCACGGGATCGCAGAAGCGGTAAGCGACCACCCACGGGCCATCCACAGTGGACGAACGGGCGTACTTCGGCCGCTTGCCGCTGATCGGGATCGCGGACACCTGCAGGCCACCTAGGTCGAACGACTGCTCCGGCTCGACCTCACGCCACACCACGGGCGCGTAGCCGTCGATCACCGTGCGCAGGTCGAACTGGTCCTTCAACGCGTGCAACACCGTCCCAGGCGCCCACACCGTCAGCCCGGCCCCGCCGCGCAACGTCAGCAACCCCAGCGTGTGGTCCAGTTCGGCGTCGGTGAACAGCGCGCCACGCAGAGGCGTGTCACGCGGGCCAGGACCGGGATTCAACGAGGAACAGCCGGCGATCTGGGTGCGGATGTCCGGAGAAGCGTTGACCAGCCACCAGTCCGTGCCGTTGCCGCTGACCGCCAGGCAGTCCTGCGACCGCGACGGCAACGAACCGGAGCGAGCGCGCACGCACAGACCGCACGCGCAGTTCCACTGCGGGAACCCACCACCGGCCGTCGTACCGAGCAGAACCGCTTTCAACTCATCTTCCTCATGGCCATCGCGGGCACGACCGAAGGCGTCATCTCGGTCTCCAGGATCAGGTCCACAGTGGACCGGTCAGGCGACAGCGAACAAACCGGGTCGGTGTTCGCGGCATCACCGGTCAGCTGGAAAGCCTGACACCGGCACCCGCCGAAGTCGATCTCCTTGCGCGGGCACGAGCGGCACGGGTCCTTCATCCACTCGAAGCCGCGGAAGGCGTTGAACGACGGCGAGTCGTACCAGATGTCGTGCAACGACGAGTCCCGTACGTTCTCGATCTTCAGCGACGAGATCACCGTGGCGGCCGGACAGGGGAGCACGTCGCCGTTCGGTGCCACGGTCAGCTGCCGCGCACCCCACCCGTACATGCACGGCTTGGGATGAGCCTCGTGGTAGTCCGCGATGACGTAGACGATCTCCATCCGGCCGCGCAGACGTTCCTGCGCCGCGGCGACGATCGGGTCCGCCACCGAAAGCTGTTCGCGAGTGGGCAGCAGTACCGCGCGGTTGCGCAGCGCCCAGCCGTAGTACTGGGTGTTGGCCAGCTCCAGCCGTTCCGCGCCCATCTCCTCGGCCATCGCGATGATTCCCGCGATGTTGTCGAGGTTCTGCCGGTGCAGCACCGTGTTGACGGTGAGTGGCAGGCCTTCCTCCCGGATGTGGGCCGCGGCCTCCACCTTCCGGTCGAACGCCTTGATGCCCGCGATCCGGTCGTTGCCCTCACGGGTCGCGTCCTGCAGGGAGAGCTGCACGTGGTCGACACCGCGCGAAGCCAGGTCCCGCAACCGGTCCCGCGAGAGTCCCACTCCCGAGGTGACCAGGTTGACGTAGCAGCCGAGGCTGTTCGCGTGCACCACCAGCTCCGGCAGGTCCGGCCGCAGCAACGGTTCGCCGCCCGACAGGTGGATCTGCAACGCTCCCAGCGACCGGGCCTGGTCGAAAACACGCCGCCACGACTCGGTGTCCAGCTCGGCGTTGCGCTTCACCAGCTCGACGGGGTTCGAGCAGTAACCGCACTGCAACGGGCATCGGTGCGTCAGCTCGGCCAGCAGGCCGAACGGTGCCTCAGCCATCGACGTCCACCACCCTCCGCTCGACCAGCCGCGCCACCAGTCCGGCGATGTCCTCAGGCTCCACACCCGCGTACACATCGCCCAACGACAACGCGATCTCCCCGACCGACCGCACGCCATCACAAAGCGCCACAACAGAAGCAGCGGTCTCGTTCAACACGAGCACACCCTCGGGGAACAAGACGACGTGCGACTCGCGGATCTGGTCGTAAGTGCACTTCACGCCGCGCCGGATGTGCGGCACGGCGTCCAGCGCGACCACGGACGTCACGGCTTGCCCTTGCCCGAGTAGTAGTCGACGGCGTCCAGCACGGCCCGCAGCACGTCGCACTTGAACGACAGCGCCGCCACGGCCGCCAACTGCTGCTCACGGGTCAGCGAGTGCTCGACCACGATGTCCAAAGTGGCCCGTCCCTCACCGGCCACCGCCTGGATGCGGTTGGTGAAGTAGGCGAAACCCTCCTCGGCGATCCACGGGTACTGCTCCCGCAACGCCGCCAAACGCTTGCGCATCAACGCACCGGAGAACATCTCGGTCAGGCCGGACGCGATTCCGACGACCCACGGCTGCGTGCGCGCGAAGTTCACGTAGGCGTCGACGGCGAACCGGGTGCCGGGCAGCACATGGCGTTCGTCGAGCACCTCTTCCCGCGTCAGCCCAACGGCTTCCGCGAGGCGGATCCAGTTCTCGGCGCCGCCCTCACCCGGCTGAGTGCCGTCGTGCCAGATGATCCGCTCCCGCCACTGGCGGCGGATCTCGGGCAACGGGCAGTTCGAGAGGATCGCGGCGTCCTTCTGCGCGATGCAGCGCTGGTAGTACCAGCGGTTCGCGGCCCACGCCTGCAGCTCGTGCTTGCTCAGCTGGCCCGCGTGCATGCGCAGGTGGAACGGATGGCTGTCCCAGTACCGGGGGGCGAGGGCGCGGAGCTCGGCGACGAACTCCTCGGCGGGCACGGCAGACATGGGCGGAAACTCCTCGGAGTGGGGCCGGGGTTTCCGCGGAAGGCGGCAACCCCGGCGAAGCCTGACGTCAGCTGCGAGCTGCGTAGGCGGTGACCTCCATCGGCGTCTCGAAGTCGCGGAAGTCGGGCTTGACCCACTCGCGCTTGACCTCGGGAAGCTTCTGCTCGGTAGCGGTGACGGCAACGTTCATGGCGCAACTCCTCGGGTCCTGGCCTGCGGGCCCGAAGCGGGCACGCGGCACTTCCGTGGGGGCGCGGCGGCGAACCACACCGTATGTCGTGCGAGCGGTCAAGGTCTAGACCGTACATAAAGTTACCTAAAGTCATCGGATGGGTTACCTGATCGGCGGATTCGGCGCCGACTACACACCGTGGTTGTATCTGAAGGCCCTCTTCCGTCGCCGCACCGACGCGAAAGTTTGAGGGGTCAGCACAATGGGTGCTCGTCGAAGTGCTTACGTCGGCGTCCTCGCACTCGCGGCAGGACTGTCCAGCGGCACGCTGGCGTCCGCGGCCGAGAGCGGCGCGAAGAGTGACCAAGTCGGCACGATGGCCGTGAAGACCATCGCCAGCGGCCTCAAGCAGGCCTGGAGCATCGACTTCCTGCCGGACGGCACCGGCATCTTCACGCAGAAGGACGCCAAGACCGTCTCCACCATCACCAAGGACGGCAAGGTCACCAAGGTCGGGGACATCCCGGGCGTCTCGGTGACCAAGGAAGCCGGTCTGCTCGGCATCGCGGTGTCGCCCTCGTACGCCGCGGACAAGACGCTCTTCCTCTACTACACCACCGGAAGCGACAACCGGATCGCCACCTGGCAGATCGGCGGCGGCGCACCGAAGCCCATCGTCACCGGCATCCCGCGCGGCTCGGACTTCCACCACGGCGGCCGCATCAAGTTCGGTCCCGACGGCTTCCTCTACGCCGGGACAGGTGACGGTCAGAACGGTGACAACGCGCAGAACAAGAACTCGTTGGGCGGCAAGGTCCTGCGCGTGACCAAGGACGGCAAGCCCGCGCCCGGCAACCCTTTCAACTCGCTCGTCTACTCCTACGGCCACCGCAACGTGCAGGGCCTGACCTGGGTCGGCAGCCAGCTCTACGTCTCCGACATCGGCGCCAGCAAGGTCGACGAGCTCAACAAGATCGAGGCCGGCAAGAACTACGGCTGGCCGAAGTGCGAGGGCTCCTGCAACACCGCGGGCATGACCAACCCGGTCAAGCAGTGGCCGACCTCGTCCGCCACCCCGTCTGGCATCACGACCTACAAGGGCTCGCTGTACATGGCGTCGCTGAAGGGCGGCACGTACAAGCTCGACACCAGCGGCAACGGCGGCAAGATCTACACCAGCCTCGGCCGCACGCGGGACGAGGTCGCGGGTCCCGACGGGTCACTCTGGGTGATCACGCCCGGCGGTATCCACATCGCCGACGGGTCCTGATCTTCAAGCTCGGCTACCTCGGGTAGTTGAGAACGCTCCTCGCCTCACCCGCTCGGAGGCGAGGAGCGTCCCGAGACATCCGATGACCGTTGTGGGTTACTCCGATGTGTGATTGGGTAAATACGCCCTGCAACGCCGCCGCCGCAGCCTAATTACGAGCGGACCCAAAGGAGAGCACACATGCGTGCTCGTCGTATCGCGGTCGCGGCAGCCTGTACTGCTGTGGCCGCATCCCTCTGCGTGATCCCCGGAGCCTCCGCGCAGGACGGGCCAAGCGCCCAGGCCGTGCGGACGCTCGCCACCAAGCTCGACATCCCGTGGGACATCGAGTTCGCGCCTGATGGCAGCGGCATCTTCACCGAGCGGGACACCAAGAAGATCAAGAAGATCAAGGGCACCACCGTGACCACTCTGGACACGGTGGAACAGGCCCAGACGACCGGCGGTGAAGGCGGCCTGCTCGGTCTCGCCCTGTCGAAGTCCTTCGCGACGGACAACACGGTTTTCATCTACTACTCGACGGCGAACGACAACCGCGTCGCCAAGATGAAGATCGGTGGCACACCGGAGCCGATCGTCACCGGAATCCCGAAGAACACCTACCACAACGGCGGCGGCCTCGAGTTCGGTCCGGACGGCTTCCTGTGGGCGACCACCGGCGACGGCCAGAACAAGCCGAACGCGCAGAACTGGAACTCGTTGGGCGGCAAGGTTCTCCGCTTCGACACGGCGGGTAAGCCCGCTGCCGGCAACCCTCGCGCCGGCAGCATCGTCTACTCGATCGGCCACCGCAACGTCCAGGGCATCACGTGGATCGGCACCACCGCGTACGCCACCGAGTTCGGCGACTCGAAGACCGACGAGCTGAACAAGATCGAGGCCGGCAAGAACTACGGCTGGCCGAACTGCGAAGGCAACTGCAACGTCGCCGGCATGACCAACCCGGTCAAGACGTGGAGCAACAAGGAAGCCGGACCGACCGGCATCGCGCTGTACAAGGGCGCGCTGTACATCGGCGCGGTCACGGGCAAGCGCGTGTGGAAGATCCCGGTGAACGGCACCTCGCTCGGCACCCCGCAGTCCGTCTTCACCGGCTACGGCCGTGTCCGCGCAGTCGCCGCCGCCCCGGACGGCACCTTGTGGCTGAGCACCTCGAACCAGGACAACAACGGCTCGCCGGGTGCGACCGACGACCGCATCCTCTCAACCGACGGCTAACCCGTTCGGTCTGACCTTGATTTGACGCGGGGACCCTTCGTCCTCTCCTGCAGGACGAAAGGTCCCCGCGTGCGGTCCGCAAACACGGATGGGGGACCTAGTTGCGCGCGGCGGGCATCTTGCGGAGCTGGTCCAGCACCGCAGGATCCTGCAGCTGCATCCACTGGATCACCTCGGTGTAGGTGGCGCACACCGTCTCCGGCTTGTCGCACACGTACCCGAGGAACTGCTCCATCGCGCTGGAGAACGCCGATCCGTTCCACTCGTTGAAGTGGTTGCCGACCACGAGCGGCGCGCGGTTGCCGTTCAGCGCCGCCTGGTGCACCGACTTGTAGGTGTCGAAGACGATCTGGGTGAACTCGGGCGCGCGCTCCGGCTGCTCCTGGGCGCCGTTGAGCGAGTACCAGAGGTTGAAGTCCATCATGACGACCTGCTTGCCCAGCGCGGGAACCCTCACCTCGGGCATCGGGAACTCGTACACTCCGTTTTGGACGGACGGCCACTGCACACCGAGCGCGACCTTGCTGGTGTCGTAGACCAGGCCGTGCGCGGCCATCGCCGGGAAAGCCTGGTCCCACACGCCTTCCAGGCACGGCGTCCGTCCACCCCGGACGGCGTCGGCCGGCAGCTTGAACCCGGCGGCGCGCGCCTGGTCCACGATCTGCTTGAACTGGTCGAGCTCCTGGTTCCACGCGTCGGTGTTCCACTTGTCGACCGACGGCTGGGTGCCGCCGGAGCAGAAGTGGCCGTTGTAGTGCGTGCCGATCTCGTGGCCTTCGTCGATCACCTGGTTGAGGTAGCCGATCCGGGCGGCGATGTCCTGCCTGCTGCCGCCGAACGAGATGTCGTTCGCACCGCGCTTGAGCCCGGCCGGCGGCTGGTACTGGTTCGCGTCCTGGTCCGCGAGCATGTACACGCCGGACAGCAGACCCGTCACGTGCGCGTTCTTCTGCCGGGCGATCGGCAGGACCTTGTCCCAGTGCTGCTTGGACACCGCGCCGTCGAACGAGAACAGCACGAACTGCGGTGGCTTCTCACCGGGCGCGAGTTTGTGCATCCACGGCTGCTTCTGCAACTGGGCGGCGGTGGGGGCGGGCACCGTCGGCGTCGGGCCGGCGTCCTTGGGGGTGGGCAGTCGCGGCGCCATCGGTAAGGGGCCGGAGTCCGCCTGGCTCTCCTGGTCCTTGTGCGGCCCCAGAGTCATCACCAGCGCGAGAGCCAGCGCGAGGGCCACGCCCGTGGTCAACCATCCCCACCGTTTCACACTAAAGGAGACGGATGGTCACCCGAAGGGGTTGCTTCATCACCCAACGGGTTCGGCGATCACCACTCGGTTCGCCTCGTAGCCCTTCTGCCCGCCGATCCAGGTGCCACCACAGGTGACCAGCACCAACCGGTGCGGGCCGCGCGGGCCGAAGAACTCGACGGCGCGGGCCGGAAGTTCGTCCTTTCGGACAGTCTCTATCTGGGTGATCCGGAACGTGAACTGCTTCCCGGCGCTGTCCGCGATCACGACCTCACGACCGTTCTGCGCCTGCCACAGCTCGGCGAAGGGACCCTTGGCGCCCTTCCAGTCGACGTGCCCGGCGAGGACTGTCGCACCCTCGGAACCCGCCAGCTCGGTGCCCCACCAGGTCGCCTCGCCGATGCCGTCCGGAACGGGCAGCACGCCGTCCTTGACCTCGCGGCGGACCAGCGTGGCCGTGCCGCCCGCGGGGAGCTTGACCGAGCCCGGACCCGCTTTCGGTGGCGCGGGCTGTTGCTGGGTCGGGTCGGCGGGCTTGGCCTTGGCCGTGTTCGCCCCGCCGATCAGTCCGGTGAGGTCGGCGCCGCGGCCGGTGCTCAGGCTGTCCGCGACCGGGCCGGCCCCGACCACGGGGATCTCGTCCGCGAGCGCGCGGCCCTTGAGGACCTCGGTCTCGGACGTGCTGACCAGCACGCTGGTGGCGGCTACTCCCGCCACCAGCACGCCGGTCAGAAAAGCCTTGGGACTCACTGCCTGCGCCACACCAGGAAGCCTGCCAGCGCGGCACCGAGCAGCACCAGGCCACCCACCGCGAGCATCAGGCCCGGACGCAGCTGCGTGTCGAACGACGCGGTCGCGACCGGCGTGCTGCCGTCCTGACCGGCCGGGATCGTGCTCGGCACCACCGGCTTGTTCGGCTTGTTCACCAGTTCGAGCGCGAGCGTCTGCCCCGCCGCGACCGTTCCGCACGATGCGGGCGGCGACTTCGGGTCGAAGAACTCCTCGTAACCCTTGGGCGCGGCCACCTCGACGAGGCAGATCTCCTGCGGGGTGCGCAGGCCGGGAACCTCGACCGTGCCGTCGGCGCCGGTCTGCAGCACGATCGGCTTGCCGTCGGTGCCGACCAGGTCGGTGTCGTCCTGCTTCTTCGCGGGCGACGTCTGGTCCTTGGCCGTGACCTTCAGCGCGACACCGGCGATGGCCTTCTTGGTCTCCGAGTCGATCTTCGTGATCTTCACGGCGCCCGGAGCGGTCTTGGCCAGGCCGTTGGCGTTCGCGGTCAGCTTCTTCTCGCCGCCGGTCGTGACCATGCGCTGCATGTTGTCCGTCGGGATCGGCTGGTGCACGACCGGCTTGTCCGCGGGGGAGTCCGCCACGGCCGCCACGGAGGGCTTCGGGCCGGTGGGGACGATCTTGATGGTCGCCGGGCCGCCGTCGGCGCCGGTTTCGACCTTGCCGCCGACGCTGCCGTCGACCAGCGTGGCGTCGACGAGCGTGAAGTTGATCGGCGCCTTCGGCACGCCCTGGCCGTTGGCCTTGACCAGCGACACGGTCCAGTCCGACTCGGTGCCGATGATCAGCGGTTCCTTCGGCGCGGTGGCGCTGAGCGCCCACGGGCCGCGGTTGGCCTCGGCGTCGGCCTTCATGCGCGCGACCGCGTCCATGACGGACGGCGGCAGCTTCGAGGCGTAGAAGGCGCTGTCGTAGGCGAGGAGCTTCTGGTCGTCCGTGTCGAGCCGCACCGCGCCGTCGACCGGGGAGGTCCAGGTGTGCAGCAGGTGCGCGAGCGCGGCGGCCTCGTCCGGCGACTTGGTCGTGGAGTAGCGCAGCAGCAGGTAGGAGATGTTCGCCGCGACGTCGGGCGCGAGCTCCTTGCCCGCCTTCGTCCGCAGCGAGTCACCTTCCTTGTAGGGGACGGTGCTGTCCGGTGCGGGCAGCGCGTACTGCACGCACCACACCTGCTTGTCCTGGTAGATGTACGACCCGTGCCACTCGCTGCCCGGCACGGCGTGGGGCTGGCGCTCTGACGCGTTGTGACCGATGCCCTTGACGCCGACTGCTGTCGCCGTCGTGGGAGAGGTCAGGAGCGCGAGGCCCGCGACCGCTGCCACAGCGGCAAGACGTTTCCAGCCCATTTTGGATCTTGGTCCCCTCTGACCTGTGGTAATTCCCGCGTGCGAGCCTGTCGGTACCCCACACCGGGGACAAGCCGCCACGAGGGGGAAGTGTGTCGTCACTCTGGGTGTGAACGTGATTGAAATGTGACGGGCCTTACTCACTTTGTGAGTGACACGCCGCGACACGCCGTTGTCTCACTACGCTCCGGAGTTAGCGCAGTATTTGCGCACGTGTGATCGTCGTCGGGGGTAAAGTCGCCTTTACCGACGGGGAACCCGGCACCGAGTGTGCTCGTTGTACCCGTGACGGCGTAAAGCAACGCCCCAGGAGGACCAGGTGCGCTCGAGCAGCAACCCGGCTTTCCGTAACCTGCCGACCGGCGGCGGGTACGGAGGCTACGCAGGCTTCGGCCAGCCAGAACAGGCTGGCTACCAGCAGGCTCCGCCGCCGCTGACCAGTGAGCGGCCGATGACGATCGACGACGTCGTCACGAAGTCCGGCATCATGCTGGGCATCGTGGCCGTCGGCGCCGTGACCACGTACACGCTGGAACTGTGGGGGCTGTTCTTCCCCGCGTTGATCATCGGTTTCGTGCTGGGCCTGGTCAACTCGTTCAAGCGAGTCCCGA
This sequence comes from Lentzea aerocolonigenes, assembly GCF_000955955.1. Taxonomy (GTDB): domain Bacteria; phylum Actinomycetota; class Actinomycetes; order Mycobacteriales; family Pseudonocardiaceae; genus Lentzea; species Lentzea aerocolonigenes_A. Next base: position 87,774 of record NZ_JYJG01000016.1, on the reverse strand, counting down.
GCCCGCCCCTGATCATCGCGTACGCGGTCGCCCAGGGCATCGTGCTCGGTGCCTTCAGCGGCATCATCGGGGGCAGGATCGACGCCCTGACGCAAAACCCCGGCCAGGGGCTCGTGGTCATCGGTCAGGCCATCATCGGCACGATCGGTGTGTTCGGCGGCATGTTGTTCGTCTACAAGACGGGCGCGATCCGCGTCACGCCGAAGTTCACCAAGTGGATCACCGGCGCCATCATCGGCGTGGTCTTCCTGATGATCGTCAACCTGATCATGAGCTTCTTCACCGACGGCGGCCTCGGCATCCGCAGCGGTGGCCCGCTCGCGATCATCTTCAGCCTCGTCTGCATCGGCCTCGCGGCGTTCAGCTTCCTGATCGACTTCGACGCGGCCGACCAGGCGATCCGGGCCGGCGTGCCCGCGAAGTACGCGTGGCAGATCGCGTTCGGTCTCACGGTCACCCTGGTGTGGCTGTACACCGAGATCCTGCGCCTGCTGTCGTACTTCAACTCGGACTGATCCGAGGCTTTCCGCGAGGGGCGTTCCGCTGCGGCGGGGCGCCCCCTTTCGGTTAGCGGGCGAACAATGCGCACACTGAGAGGGAATGCGTGGACTCCGCGTACCGCATCGTCATGGAACCGCCTGCCGTCGACGACTACCTGCGATTGCGCAAGGAGTCAGGCCTCAGCGAGCGCACCAGGGAACAGGCTGAGAAGTGCGTCGGAGGTGCGTGGGCGGCGTGCCACGTAGTCCACGAGGAAACCGGAGAGACCGCCGGCATGGGCCGCGTGATCGGCGACGGCGGCTGGTACTTCCACATCATCGACATGGCCGTGTTGCCGCACCACCAACGCAAAGGCATCGGCGACGCGATCATGACGGCATTGCTGAACAGGATCGACGAAGAGGCGCCCGGCGCCTACGTCAACCTGCTGGCCGATCCGCCCGGCCGTCGTCTCTACGCACGACATGGGTTCGTGGAGACCGCACCGGGCTCGATCGGAATGCGCAGGGCCTAGGCCCGCCAGCGCACGTCCGGCATCTCCGTGCCCACCTTGATCAGGCAGTTCGTGCACAGAGCGCCTGCCTGCGCGCGCGACACCCGTTCATCGGGCACCGAGTGTTCGCAGACGGCCTCGTAAAAACTGCGAGGCCCATTGGCTTGATCGAGAGAGAAAGCATGGCATTGCAGGTCGTATTCGCTTTGCCACCACACGTACGGCATGTCCGACCCTCCTTACTCATCGGTAGGGACGGACTCCCCCTCGCCTGATGACGCAGTTGCGCGACGATTCATCTCATCGGCAGAAAGGTCGCAGGCAAGTAGCTCCGTTCGGGTGAAGCGGAGCTACTTGCAAGCGTCAAATTGCAGATCTTGAGGGCTGAACTATGGGGAATCCCCAGTAAAAGCCCAGATCAGCTGAGGCGTTCGAGGACCATCGCCATGCCCTGGCCACCGCCGACGCACATGGTCTCGAGACCGAACTGCTTGTCGTGGAACTGCAGGGAATTGATCAAGGTCGTGGTGATCCGCGCGCCCGTCATGCCGAACGGGTGGCCGACGGCAATAGCGCCACCATTCACGTTCAAACGGTCCAATTCGATTCCGAGGTCCTGGTACGACGGAATCACCTGGGCCGCGAACGCCTCGTTGATCTCCACCAGGTCGATGTCGGAGACCGACAGACCGGCCAACGCCAATGCGCGCTTGGAAGCCTCGACCGGGCCGAGACCCATGATCTCCGGCGACAGACCGGAGACACCGGTGGAGACGATCCGGGCCAGCGGCGTGATGCCGAGCTCGCGCGCCTTCGTGTCGGACATGATCACCAGGGCCGCGGCGCCGTCGTTCAACGGGCAGCAGTTGCCGGCGTTGATGCGGCCATCGGGACGGAAGACCGGCTTCAGCTGCGAAACGGCCTCGTAGGTCACGCCGGCGCGCGGGCCGTCGTCAGCGGAGACGACCGAACCGTCCGGCAGCGTCACGGGCGTGATCTCGCGTGCCCAGAAGCCGTCCGCGATCGCCTTCTCGGCCAGGTTCTGCGAGCGGACGCCGAACTCGTCCATCTCCTGCCGCGAGACGCCCTTCAGCAGCGCCAGGTTCTCGGCGGTCTGGCCCATCGGGATGTAGATGTCCGGCACGACACCCGACACGCGCGGGTCGTCCCAGGAAGAAGCGCCGGTCTGGGCAACGGAGACGGTCCGGGCCTCGGCGTCGGCGAACAGCGGGTTGTGCGTGTCCGGCCACGAGTCGGAGCTGCCCTTCGCGAACCGCGACACGGTCTCGACACCGGCACTGATGAACACGTCGCCCTCGCCCGCCTTGATGGCGTGCAGGGCCATGCGCGTGGTCTGCAGCGAAGAAGCGCAGTACCGCGTCACGGTCGTGCCGGGCAGCGAGTCGTGGCCGAGCAGCACGGCGACGACGCGGGCCATGTTGAAGCCCTGCTCACCGCCGGGCAGGCCGCAGCCGAGCATCAGGTCGTCGATCTGCGCGGGGTCGAGCTGCGGCACCTTGGCCAGCGCCGCCTGGATCATCTGCGCGGCCAGGTCGTCCGGGCGGACGTCCTTCAGCGAGCCCTTGCCCGCGCGGCCGATGGGGGAGCGGGCAGCGGAGACGATCACGGCCTCAGGCATCACGAAACTCCTCGTTGAGAGTCAAGGTTGCCGCCGAGCCTAGTTAACGCCCGCTCACCCCGGCCAGCGCACGTGACGAGAATTCCGGAACTCACGCGTGCCGTCTTTGCAGCCAGGCCGGGACCCGCGACTGCCGCAGCGCCATCGCCGCCGCGGACCGCACCGGCAAAGCAGCAGGAGCCCAGCCCTGCCACAGCCCCGCCACCTGGCACAACGGCGCCAGCAGCACTCCAGCCGCGGCCTCGTAGCCGACGGCGCTGGGATGAAAGCGGTCGGAGCTGAACATGTCGAGGTGCCGTGCCATGAACTCCGGCGACAACAGGTTCGACAACGACACCGGCACGCCACCGTCCCGGCGCACCTCGGCGGTCTGCGCCGCCGCGAGGCGCAGGCTGTACTGCCGCCCGACGAACCGCAGCGGTTGTGGAATCGGCCGCACGGTTCCCAGGTCAGGACACGTCCCGACGACGACGCCACAGCCGACAGCGCGCAGTTTCCGGATCTGTTCGCCCAGCAACCGGGCCGACTCCCGCACGCCCAACCGCGACGTCACGTCGTTCGCACCGATGATGATCAACGCCACTTGAGGTGCGTCCCGCACGGCCGCGTCGACCTGCGGCACCAGGTCCCGCGTCGTCGAACCGCTGATGGCGTAGGTGGACAGGCGCACCGGCCGCTCGGCCTCCTCGGCCAGCGCCTGGGCCAGCAGCACGCCCGGCATCTGCGAGGGATGTGTCACACCGACGCCCACCGCCATCGAGTCGCCGAGCAGTGCCAGCCGCAGCGGGTCGCGGCCGTCGTCGCGGTAGACGCCGTCCGGCGCGGGCCACAGGTGCTCCAGCACCCCGATGGCCAGCCGGGCACGTCTGCCCTGCTCCGTCAGCAACCCGACCAGCGCCCCCGACAGCCCGCCGAGCGTCGCGGCGGTCATCGCCACCGCTCGCAGCGTCCTCAGTCCGATCATCCGCAACAACCCCTTTCCAGATGAATCGTCGGTACCGCTGTTCGAATTAACCTCCGCAGCCACTAGAGCTAGGCTTCGTTTCGCTATCTCGGAGAGTGGGAGTGGGGAGTAGATACCGGTGGAGTACGTCGAGCACGTCGTCGACCTGGTGGGCAACACGCCGCTGGTGAAGCTCAACTCCCTGACCACGGGGATCAAGGCCACCGTGCTGGCGAAGGTCGAGTACCTGAACCCCGGCGGCAGCGTGAAGGACCGCATCGCACTGCGCATGGTCGAAGCCGCGGAGAAGTCCGGTGAGCTGCAGCCCGGTGGCACGATCGTGGAGCCGACCTCGGGCAACACCGGAGTCGGGCTCGCGCTGGTCGCCCAGCGCAAGGGCTACAAGTGCGTCTTCGTCTGCCCGGACAAGGTCAGCGAGGACAAGCGCAACGTCCTGAAGGCCTACGGCGCCGAGGTCGTGGTGTGCCCGACCGCCGTCGCGCCGGAGCACCCGGACTCCTACTACAACGTGTCGGACCGGCTCGTGCGGGAGATCCCCGGAGCCTGGAAGCCGAACCAGTACTCGAACCCCGAGAACCCGGCGAGCCACTACCACCAGACCGGTCCCGAGATCTGGCGCCAGACGGCGGGCAAGATCACGCACTTCGTCGCGGGCGTCGGCACCGGCGGCACGATCTCCGGCACCGGCCGTTACCTCAAGGAGGTCTCGGACGGCGCCGTGCAGGTCATCGGCGCGGACCCGGAAGGCTCGGTCTACTCGGGCGGCACCGGTCGTCCGTACCTGGTCGAGGGCGTCGGCGAGGACTTCTGGCCGGAGGCGTACGACAAGACCATCTGCGACCAGATCGTCGAGGTCTCGGACGCGGACTCGTTCGACATCACCCGCCGCCTCGCCCGCGAGGAGGGCCTGCTGGTCGGCGGCTCCTGCGGCATGGCGGCCGCGGCGGCGTTGCGCATCGCGAAGGACCTGCCGGAGGACGCCGTCGTGGTCGTGATCCTCCCGGACGGCGGCCGCGGCTACCTGTCCAAGGTCTTCAACGACCGCTGGATGGCCTCGTACGGCTTCCTCCCGCCGGACTCGACCGGTGCGACCGTCGGCGACGTGCTCCGTCGCAAGGGCGGCATGCTCCCCGACCTCGTGCACGCGCACCCGAACGAGACCGTGGGTGACGCGGTCGCGATCCTGCGCGAGTTCGGTGTCTCGCAGATGCCGGTCGTCAACGCCGAACCGCCCATCATGGCCGCCGAGGTCGCGGGCGCGGTCAACGAACGCGACCTGCTCGACGCCCTGTTCACCGGCAAGGCCCAGCTGGCGGACCGCCTGGACAAGCACATGTCGCCGCCGCTGCCCACGCTCGGCGCGGGTGAGCCCGTCGGCATCGCGATGAACGCGCTTTCGAATGCCGACGCGGCCCTCGTCCTGGAGGACGGAAAGCCTGCCGGAGTGGTAACTCGGCAGGACATTCTGGGGTTCTTGGCTGGTCGCTGAGCGTGGAGCCCGGTGCGTCCGATAGCGTGACGCCCCAGATCATCAGTCTGTAACCACACACGGCCCAGCCAAGGGGGTTGGAAACCGGATGAACGCTCCGCAGCCGCCAGGAAATCCGTTCGGCGGTCAGCCGCAGGAGCCCAACGCGGACGCAACGCAGGTCGTCCCGGGAGGTGGCCAGCCGTCCGCGGCGAACCCGAACCCGGACGCGACGCAGGTCGTCTCGCCTGGTCAGGTTCCCGCAGCACCGCAGCAGAACGCGGACGCCACCCAGGTCGTCAGCCCCGGGCAGGTGCCGCCGGCAGCTCCCGGTTCGGGTGGCTTCCCGGCGCAGGGACCCGGCTCCGGCGGGTTCCCCGCCCAGCAGCCGCCCGCGTACGGCGCACCGCAGCAGCCCTACGGGGCTCCGCAGCAGCAGCCGTACGGCGCTCCGCAGTCCAACCCGTACGGCCAGCCGCAGCAGCCGGCCTACGGTCAGCCGCAGCAGCCGTACGGTGCGCCGCAGTCGAACCCGTACGGCCAGCCGCAGCAGCCTTACGGCCAGCCCGGCTACGGCATGCCCGCGATGGCACCGCCGCCTCCCACGGGCTACGCCGAGTGGGGCTCGCGCTTCGTCGGCTACCTGATCGACATCGGCGCCCCGACCGTGGTCACGGTCATCCTGTACTACGTGATCATCGGCATCGCGGTCGCCTCCGACGCACCCGGCCTGATGTTCCTGGGCGTGCTGGTGTGGCTCGCGAACCTCGGCTTCATCATCTGGAACACGGTGATCAAGCAGGGGCAGACCGGCCAGTCGATCGGCAAGAAGGTCGCGAAGATCAAGCTGGTCTCCGAGGAGACCATGCAGCCGCTCGGCGGCGGTACGACGTTCGTGCGCCAGCTGTGCCACGTCGTCGACGGCCTGCCGTGCTACGCGGGCTTCTTCGCCCCGTTGTGGGAGCCCAAGAAGCAGACCTGGGCCGACAAGATCATGAAGTCCATCGTGATCAACGCCCCGGAGACCGCTTCGCCCTACGGCGGCGGCGGTTACCCGCAGCAGCCCGGCACCGGTGGCTACCCGCAGCAGCCGGGTACCGGCGGTTACCCGCAGCAGCAGCCGGGTGGCTACGGCCAGCCGCCGCAGCAGGGTTACGGCGGTCAGCAGCAGGGCTGGTAAGCCCTCAGCAGTCCAGAAGAGCCTCCGGCCCTCGCGGCCGGGGGCTCTTTTCACTGGTTGGACTAATGCCGTCGACCGCCAGACGGGTGAGTACCCTTGGGTGATGAGCACCCCTTACGGCTTCGCGACCAGGGCGATCCACGCCGGCCAGGACCCGGACCCGACGACGGGTGCGGTGAACGTGCCCATCTACGCGACGTCGACCTACGCCCAGGACGGCGTGGGCGGTCTGCGTGAGGGCTTCGAGTACTCGCGCACCGGCAACCCGACCCGCCGCGCGCTGGAAACCGCCCTCGCGTCGCTGGAACGGGGCCGCTACGGCCGTGCGTTCTCCTCCGGCATGGGTGCGACCGACGCGGCGCTGCGCACGTTCCTCAAGCCCGGCGACCACATCGTCATCCCGAACGACGCGTACGGCGGCACGTTCCGGCTGATCGACAAGGTCTTCTCGCAGTGGGGTGTCACCCACTCGCCTGCCCCGGTCTCGGACGTCGACGCCATCCGCGCGGCGGTGCGCCCGGAGACGAAGCTGGTGTGGATCGAGACCCCGACCAACCCGCTGCTGAACATCGGTGACATCGCCGCGATCGCCGAGGTGGCGCACGCGGCCGGGGCCAAGTTCGTCGTGGACAACACGTTCGCTTCGCCTGCTCTGCAGACGCCGCTGGAGCTCGGTGCGGACGTCGTCCTGCACTCGACCACCAAGTACATCGGCGGCCACTCCGACGTCGTCGGTGGTGCGCTGATCACTTCTGACGAGGAGATCGACGCGGCGTTCGGGTTCCTGCAGAACGGTGCCGGCGCGGTGCCAGGGCCGTTCGACGCCTACCTGACCCTGCGCGGGCTCAAGACGCTCGAGCTGCGGATGGAGAAGCACTCGGACAACGCCGAGCTGGTGGCCGAGGCGTTGCTGCGGCACCCGAAGGTGAAGAAGGTGCTGTACCCCGGGCTGGAGTCGCACCCGAACCACGTGGTGGCCGCCAAGCAGATGCGGCGGTTCGGCGGCATGGTGTCGTTCCTCGTCGAGGGTGGTGAGCAGGCCGCGCTGGACGTGTGCGCCCGCACCAAGCTGTTCACGCTGGCCGAGTCGCTGGGCGGCGTCGAGTCGCTGATCGAGCACCCCGGCAAGATGACGCACGCCTCCACGGCCGGCTCCATGCTGGAAGTGCCCTCGGACCTGGTCCGCGTCTCCGTGGGCATCGAGTCCGGCGACGACCTGGTGGCCGACCTGCTCGAAGCCCTGGGCTGAGGTTTCGGCAACGCGAAAGGGCGTCTGCAAGTACCGCCAACTGCGAGTTGGTAGTACTTGCAGACGCCCTCAGCGCATCACGGCTTCTTGGAGCCGCCGAACCTGTCCACGTTCTCAGCGTTGTCCGCAGTCGGTGCCGACGGGAGGTCGGCGCCGTTGACACAGCCGCCGACGAACTCGATCGACTCGCCGTTGCGGACGAAGCGGCCGGCCTCGTCACACCCGGCGTGCGCCACGGTCAGGAACGCCGCTCCGGTCAGTGCCGCAGCCGTGGTCACGGCTCCGACCAGCGGAATCACCGCGGCCACGCGTCGTACGAGTGCCATGCCACCTCCCCACGATGTGTATCCCCCGTAAAGCACCTTACCGGGGGAACGCCATCAGAGGTTGCCGCGGCGTTCCTGTTCCCGCTCGATCGCCTCGAAAAGTGCCTTGAAGTTGCCCTTGCCGAAGCCCAACGAGCCGTGACGTTCGATCAGCTCGTAGAAGACCGTGGGGCGGTCGCCGATCGGCTTGGTGAAGATCTGCAGGAGGTAGCCGTCCTCGTCGCGGTCGACCAGGATTCGGTGTTCCTTCAGGACCTCGATCGGGACGCGGACCTCGCCGATGCGGGCGCGGAGCTCCGGGTCGTCGTAGTAGGAGTCCGGGGTCTCGAGGAACTCGACACCGGCGTCGCGCATGGCGGTGACCGTGCGGATGATGTCGTTGGTCGCCAGCGCGATGTGCTGCACGCCCGCGCCCTCGTAGAACTCGAGGTACTCGTCGATCTGCGACTTCTTCTTGGCGACGGCCGGCTCGTTCAGCGGGAACTTGACGCGGTGGTTGCCGTTGGAGACGACCTTGGACATCAGCGCCGAGTAGTCCGTGGCGATGTCGTCGCCGATGAACTCCGCCATGTTCACGAAGCCCATGACGCGGTTGTACCACTCGACCCAGTAGTCCATCTTGCCGAGCTCGACGTTGCCGACGCAGTGGTCGACGGCCTGGAAGAGGCGCTTCGGCGCACCCTCCGGACGCTTGACCGTCGAGGTGCGGGCGACGTAGCCGGGCAGGTACGGGCCGGAGTAGCGGGAGCGGTCCACCAACGTGTGGCGGGTCTCGCCGTAGGTCGCGATGGCCGCGAGACGGACGGTGCCGTGCTCGTCGGAGACGTCGTGCGGCTCCTCCAGCACGGTCGCGCCCTGCTCACGCGCGTGCTTGATGCACTGGTCGACGTCGCCGACCTCCAGGGCCAGATCGACCACGCCGTCGCCGTGACGGCGGTGGTGGTCGAGGAGCTCGGAGCCGGGCAGGACGCCGCCGTGGATCACGAAGCGGGCTGAGCCCGACTTCAGCACGAACGACTTGTGGGAGCGCTGGCCGGTCTCGGGGCCCGCGTAGGCCACGAGCTCCATGCCGAACGCCACCTGGTACAGCCACGCGGTCTGGGTGGCGTTGCCCGCGACGAACACCACGGCGTCCATGGCGCGCACGGGGAAGGGGTCCTTGGTCGCGTCGTAGTCGACCAACCCCACGAGCTGCCGGAGCTGGTCGTAGCTCACGTCGTCAAGCTGCTGCGTCATGCTTCACAGCATGAAACGGCCTAGCAGGGTGAGCAACAGTCTGCGATTTTGCTGGACAGTTTGTATAGTGAATCATGGTTGTTGACCAACAGAGTGAGCACTCTGACCAGCCCGTGGACGAACTGGACGCGCGGCTGCTGTTGCTGCTGACCGACGAGCCCCGCCTCGGCGTCCTCGAATGCTCCCGCCGGCTCGGTGTCGCGCGCGGAACCGTACAGGCCCGGCTGGACCGGTTGGTCGAACGCGCCGTGCTCACCGGGTTCCCGCCGGCGCTCGATCTGGGCGCGATGGGGTACGGGCTGACGGCGTTCGCGGTGGTGGAAATCGCCCAGGGACGGCGTGCCGAGGTGTGCGAGGGGCTGGCCGCGATTCCCGAGGTGTGCGAGGTGCACGCGACGACCGGGCAGGGCGACCTCTTCATGCGCATCGTCGCGAGGTCGAACGCGGACCTGCAGCGCGTGGTCGATCACGTCGTGGACGTGCCGCACGTGCGCCGCTTGTCGACGTCTATCGCTTTGTCGACTCCCGTGCCCCCACGCGTGCGGCCACTCCTGGAACGCGTGAAGGGCCGGCCACCGAAGTGACCGGCCCTTCGCACGTTTTGTGGCGTGACTACGCCTGGTAAGGCACCGCGGAGATCAGCGTGACCTTCTGCTGCTTGCCGTTCGGAAGCTCGTAGGAGACGGTCTCGCCGTCCTTCGCGCCGTTGAGCGCCTTGCCGAGCGGCGACAGCGGGGAGTAGACCTCCATCTCGCCGTGCGCGCCCTCTTCGCGGGTCGCGAGCAGGAAGGTCTCCGTCTCGTCGTCCCCGTCGTAGCGGATCGTGAGCACCGTGCCCGGCGCCGCGACACCCTTCGTGGTGGGAGCCTCGCCGACCTTCGCGGCCTGGAGCAGCTCGTGCAGCTGGCGGATGCGCGCCTCCTGCTTGCCCTGCTCCTCGCGAGCCGCGTGGTAGCCGCCGTTCTCGCGGAGGTCGCCCTCTTCGCGACGGGCGTTGATCTCGGCAGCCATGACCGGGCGGTACGCGATCAGTTCGTCCAGCTCAGCCTTGAGCCGGTCGTAGGCCTCCTGGGTCAGCCAGGTCACCTGGGTGTCGCTCACGGTCACCAACTCCTCGTCTTGCTCTGGTGCATGCGTGTGCACCAGATAGTTCCCGGGCCTGGGGCTCGGAACGGAAAAACACGGCCCGCGCCGGGGCCGTGCTTGAGCGGCAATAGTAACACGGAGACAACGTTCAGCGACGGCGATTTGTTCCGCATCTCGCCGTTTAAACCGCAGATCACCCGCTTGGCCGCTAGGTCGTGGACAAGTAGGCGGGAACCTGGTAGGAGCACCCGAACACCTCGCCGGTGACCGGCGGCTTCGAGGTGCGGAGAACTGTTGTCTCGACGACGACGGAATTCCCTGGAGGAACCAGAACTTCGCGTCTGCCCGCTTCGTCCCCGTCCTTGGACCGGGCCCGAATGATGCAGACGGCTGCTCGCTCCGGTTGATCTCGGGAAACCTCGAAACTGACCTTCACGCTGTCGTCGCCGAGGAGGATGAACGTCGTCTGCTTCGCCTCGATCGGCTTTGTGCCGAGATTTCGGTAACCGACGAAGGCGACCACGGCACCTACGGCCACGGCTACAGCGAGTAACAGCCAGCGCGCCCACTTGTTGAGCGGCCTGCGAGTGCTGTTGCCGTAGCGTCCCTCGGGGAGCGCGCGTTGCGACACTTTCCCGCGCCTCCTCACCCGCTGGGGAACAATGTGGCCTGACGTTCAGTTGTTGAGTGTCGCAGGACCGTTCACACAGGAGGACCACGGGGGTCATGGCCGAAAAGCTGCGCCTTATGGCAGTGCACGCACATCCCGACGACGAGTCGAGCAAGGGCGCGGCCACGATGGCCCGCTACATCGCCGAAGGGCACGACGTGATGGTCGTGACCTGTACCGACGGTGGCGCGGGCAGTGTGTTGAATCCGGCGATGGACAGGCCGGACGTGCTGGAGAACATCATCGAGATCCGCCGCGAGGAGATGGCCCGCGCGGCCAAGATCCTCGGCATCCAGCACCGCTGGCTGGGCTTCAAGGACTCGGGCCTGCCAGAGGGCGACCCGAAGCCACCGCTGCCGGAGGGCTGCTTCGCCCTGGTGCCGCTGGAGGAGTCCGTCCCGTCGCTGGTGGAGGCGATTCGCGACTTCCGGCCGCACGTCGTCGTGACGTACGACGAGAACGGCGGATACCCGCACCCTGACCACATCCGCACGCACGAGATCTCGATGGCCGCGCTGGACGCCGCCGCGGATCCCGCGTTCGACCCCTCGCTGGGCTCGGCGTGGGAGGTGCAGAAGGTCTACTACGGGCACGGGTTCTCACGCGCGAAGCTGCAGGCGTTCCACGAGGCCATGGAGGCTCGTGGTCTCGAGTCGCCGTACACCGAGTGGCTCGCGAACTGGGACGCCAACCGTCCCGACGTGATGGACCGGGTGACCACGCAGGTCGAGTGCGCCGAGTACTTCGAGATCCGGGACGAGGCCCTCAAGGCCCACGCCACCCAGATCGACCCGACCAGCCGCTGGTTCGCGATCCCGCAGGACCTGCAGCGTGAGGTGTGGCCGACCGAGGAGTACGAGCTCGTGCGCTCCGCCGTCGACTCGACGCTGCCGGAGAACGACCTGTTCGCCGGAGTTAAGGTCTAGGGGTGCTCTCCCCAGATTTCTCGCTCGGCAACACGGTGGCGCTCGTCGCCGTGCAGCCGTCGAACACGAACGAGAACGACAAGGGCGGCCAGGGCGAGGACTTCGGCAAGTCCTCCCCGGTCGGCCTCGTCCTGCTGATCGTCTTCTTCATCGCGGTCTTCTTCCTCGTCAAGTCGATGAACAAGCACCTCAAGCGGGTGCCGGCGTCGTTCGACGAGCCGGCTTCCGACGAGAAGCCCGAGACGCCGGCCGAGAAGAAGGACTAACTCAGCCGCGTCGCGACCACGAACTCGTGCACCGCCTCGAATGCCGGCGGGTGCTCGGGCAGGTCGGTCGTCATCCGCGCGACCTGCAGTTCTTCCTGCCAGTGCGCGAGGTCCGCCTCCAGCCGCTCTGGCGCCGGCCGTTCCGCGACGCCCGCCAGCGCCCGGTGCTCGCCGAGGATCTTGGCCTCGACCAGCGCGGTCAGGTAGTCCGGCCCGTCGAGCTTCTCCAGCAACGTCGGCAGGTGCGCGACGACCTCGCCGGTGCGCATCAAGTGCACGCCGGTCAGCAGCGCGCGGAACGTGTAGAGCAGCGGCTTGATCTCGCCGGTCCGCTCGAACAGCCGCCACTGGGTCACGGCGAACCCGCGGTAGTGGTGCCCGTGCCGTGACGTCAGACACCCCGCGGCGAGCTCGGCCAGCTTCCGGTGGCCCTCGGTGGTGTGCACCACCAGAGGCGAGAGCAGCTGCTCCAGCACGTAACCGTTGGGGCGCGTCAGCAGCCGGCAGAACTTCTCCACGTCGTGCGTGACCAGGTCGATCTCGACGCCGTCGCGCACCCACATGCGCTCCTTGGTCTCCGGGCCGTGCTTCAGCCCGACGACCTCTGCGAGCGGCAGGACGTGCACGCCGCGCAGATCCACGTCCGAGTCGCGCGACGGGAAGCCGTACAGGTGCGCGCCGGACACGGTCGCGAAGAGCAGGTCGTGCGACTGCTCCGCGACGACCGCGCTCAGGTCTGGAACCTCGTAGCTCACAACGCCCTCCTGCGCACCGAGACCAGCCAATCGTCCACCCGTGCCCGATCCGGGTCCTCGGGCAACGGTCCTTCGGCGTTCGCCAGCTCGTCGCCGAGCTGATGTGCCCACTTGACCGCGTCGTCCCAGCGCATCTCCTCATTCCGGATCTTGAGGAGCTCGCGGTCCGCTCGGATGTCGAGCTCACCCGTGCGCACCAGGTGCAAGCCGAGCAGCCGCAGCCGCACGACGTGCATGAGCTGCTTGGGCTTCAGGTTGCGGCCCGCGCGCGACAGCTGCATCTCCGTCGCGCGCGTGTACGCCCGCACCGCGTACCGGGACAGGAACGCGGGCAGCAGCGCCCGCAGTTCCTCTCCCAGCGGCGTGCAGATCTCGACCAACGGGCTCACCAGCGTTTCGAGCACGGTCGGGTTCGACTTCAGCGCCAGCTTGCAGAAGTGCTCGACCTCCCAGCTGAGCCGTTCCGGTTCCGGGCCCTCGACGCTCGTCGGTGGCTTGTCCAGGCGCCAGAACGACTCCGTGGGTGCGACGAACACACCTCGTCTGTCTACATCGGACTCCTCGGTCGCCAGCCCGTAGGCGTGCGAACCGATGATCGCTTCGAGAATCACAGTCGTGGGTCCACCGGTTCCGATTCCAGCGCCAGCACACCGAAAACGCATTCGTGCACGCGCCACAAGGGCTCGCCGCGCGCGGCGCGTTCCAGCGCCTCGATGCCCAGGGCGTACTCGCGCAGCGCCAGCCCGCGCTTGCGGCCGAGACTCCGCTTGCGCAGTCGCTGCAGGTTCTGCGGCTCGGTGTAGTCCGGGCCGTAGATGATCCGCAGGTACTCGCGGCCGCGCACCTTCACACCCGGCTGCACGCGACCCGTCAGGTTCTGCAGCGGCTTCACGACCATGCCCTCGCCGCCCTCTGCCGTCAGTTCCTCCCACCACTTCACACCCGCGGCGGGATCCGCCGTGTCGACCACGAGGTGCCGGGTCTGCTGGAACAACGGGCCTGCCAGCTTGCTCAGCGTCTCCAGGTGCCACAGGTGCGAACGGTCGTGGAACGTCTGCCCCTCGGCCGCCAGCAGCTGGAACGGCGCGATCCGCACGCCGTCCAGTCCCTCGGTCGGCCAGCAGTACCGCTCGTACGCCTTCCGGTAAGCCTCAGCGTTCGAGGCCCGCTGCGATGTGCGCGCCAACAGTTCCGACACGTCGACACCACGACCAGCAGCCGTCTCCAAAGCGGACACAGCCACGGGAAGCGCGCCGACCGCTGCCGCGCCGACCGCCGCGTACTGCTCGCGGATCAGCCCGGAAGCCTTGGCGTTCCACGGCATCAGCTCGGCGTCGAGCAGCAGCCAGTCGGTGCTGAGCTCGTCGAACAACGGCTTGGCGCCGTCCCGTACGCGGTCCAGCAGCTCTTCACCCAGCGCGCCGTCGAAGAACGTCCGTCCGGTGCGCGTGTAGATCGCACCACCCTCCCTGCGCACCAACAGCACCGCACGCGACCCCATGTGCTTCTCCTCGCAGATCACCTGCGAGACACCGGCAGCCGCGTACTCCGTGAACGCCTGGTCGGGGTGCTCCAGCACGTCGTCGCGCGGCGAGGTCGCACAAGGAGCCATCGTCGGCGGCAGGTACAGCAGGTCGTGCGGGTCGATCGCGAACCGGCTCATCACCTCGAGTGCTGAAGCCGACTGCTCCGCGCGGATCGTCACCGCACCCATCACCGAGGTCTCGATCCGGCGCAGGCCGGTGACGTCGGTCAACGCCAACACGTCCGGTGCGCGTTCCGCGACCGGCGGTGGGAACGGCCATTCGTTCTCGTACCAGGTCTGGTGCGCCTTGACGGAGACGAGATCCTTCTCCGGGTAGCGCAACGCGGTCAGCTTGCCGCCGAACACCACACCGGTTTCGAGGCACATGGTGTTGTTGATCCACTCGGCCTCCGGCACCAGCACGTGCCCGTAGAGCACCATCGCCGAACCGCGGTAGTCGTTCGCCCACGGGAGACGCACCGGCAGTCCGTACTCGTCGGTCTCACCGGTCGTGTCGCCGTACAGCGCGAAACTGCGCACCTTCGCCGACGCGCGACCGTGGTAGCGCTCGGGCAGACCCGCGTGCGCCACAACGAGGTTCCCGTCGTCGAGGACGTAGTGCGCGACAAGGCCGTCGCAGAACTTCTCCGCGGCGCGCCGGAACTCGGGCGTCTCGTGCGCGAGCTGCTCCAGCGACTTCTCCAGCCCGTGCCGGACCGTCACCTTGTGCCCGCGCAACGCCCGGACGAGCTTCTCCTCGTGGTTTCCGCGCACGCTGAGGGCGTGGCCGTTGCCGACCATCCCCATGACGAGCCGTAGCACGCCAGGAGTGTCCGGGCCGCGGTCCACGAGGTCGCCGACGAACACCGCCTTGCGGTTGTCCGGCGGGATCGCGTCGACCGAACGGTCTTCGGCGTCGCGGACCAGCGTGTACCCGAGTTCGACGAGCAGCTCCTCCAGCTCGGCGCGGCAGCCGTGCACGTCACCGATCACGTCGAACGGACCGGTCTCGTGCCTGAGGTCGTTGAACAGCCTCTCGTACACGATGACGGAATTGTCCACATCGGACTCGGAGTGCAGTACGTGGACGCGTTTGAAGCCCTCCTTGCCGAGGAACTTCAACGACCGCTGCAACGCCGCCCGGTGCCGCTTGACGACGTGCGCGCCGAAGTCCCGGTCCGGCCTGGAAGCGTTGCGCTTGAGGCACACGTCGGTCGGCGTGTCGAGCACGATCGCGACCGGCAGCACGTTGGCCTTCTTCGCGACCTCGATCAGCTTGGCGCGGTCCGGCGCCTGCACGTTGGTCGCGTCGATGACGGTGACCTTGCCGGCCTCAAGCCGTTTCGCCGCAACGTAGTGCAGTACGTCGAACGCCGCCGCGGACGCCGACTGGTCGTTCTCGTCGTCGGACACGAGCCCGCGGAAGTAGTCGCTCGACAGCACCTGCGTGGGGAGGAAGTGCTTGCGCGCGAACGTGGACTTGCCGGAACCCGAGGCGCCGATCAGCACCACCAAGCACAGGTCTGGAATCTTCAGGTCCATCAGTTCTCGTCCCCCAAGCTGAACACCGCCATCTGGGTCGGAGCGCCGCGTTCGGCGTCCTCCGGCCCGATTCCCACGTACTTCACGCGGTAGCCGCGCCGCGAAGCGACGCCCTCCGCCCACTGCGCGAACTCTGCCCGAGTCCACTCGAAACGGTGGTCGGAATGGCGCATCTGGCCGGCCGGCAACGTTTCGAACAGCGCGTTGTACTCGACGTTCGGCGTCGTCACCAGCACCGTCGCCGGCCGCGCCACCGCGAACACCGAGTGCTCCAGCGCGGGCAGGCGCGACGGGTCGACGTGCTCGACGACCTCCATCAGCACGGCCGCGTCGTAGCCGGCGAGCTCGGTGTCGGCGTACGTCAAAGCCGACTGCCGCAACGTGATCCGCTCGCGGGTGCGGTCGGGCATGCGGTCGAGCCGCAGCTTGCGCGCGGCCTCCTGCAACGCCTTCGCGGACACGTCGACGCCGTGGATCTCGGTGAACTCAGGCTCCGTGATGAGCTCGCGCAGCAACGCGCCGCCCCCGCAGCCGAGATCGAGCACGCGCTTGGCCCGTGCCTCCTTCAGGGCCTTGATCACGGCTTCTTTGCGCTGTCTGGCAAGGGAGATCTTCGGTTCCGCGAGCGCGTTGTCCAGCTCCTCCGGCTCGACCTCGTCGACCTCGGCGAGGCGTTCCAGCGCGGACAGCACGAGCGGGCGCTTCCGGGCCAGGTACCTGGTGGTGATCAGCTCCTTGTCCGGGTGAGCTGCCAGCCAGCCGTCACCGGCCTTGAGCAGCTTGTCGACCTCGTCGGCCGCGACCCAGTAGTGCTTGCCGCCGTCGAGCACGGGCAGCAGCACGTAGAGGTGTTTGAGCGCGTCGCTGAGCTTCACCGTGCCGGTGAGCGTGACGTCGCCGTACCGCGAGTCGCCGTGTTCGTTGATCCGGACTTCCCAGCCCAGCGGCGTGAACAGCCGTTCCGCGAGCTTGTGCGGCAGCGCCGGGATGCGGATGACCAGCGGAATCGGGGTCTGCGCGAGCTCCGGGTAGCTCTCCGACCGTCCGTTCATCGCGGTGCGGAACACACTGCCGAGCGCGACCGTCAGCAACGAGCCGGCCGCGTAGGGGCGGTCGTTGACGTATTGGGTGAGCGTGCTGCCGGGACCTCGGACCAGCGCGATGGGGTCGACCTCGAGGAGCAGCGCGACCGTGCACTCCTCGTTCGTCGCCTTCGGGTAGAAGACGTGCGCGACACCCGAGCTCGTCGTGAAGGACTGAGCCCGGTCCGGGTGTTTGTGCAGCAGGTGACCGAGATCGGTCGCCGGCTGGTGGGTGGTGGTCATGGTGAGCAGCACGAGGTCGAGTCTGATCGAGAGTCGGCCTCTGCGCTGCTGATTTAGTGTGGATCGCATGACCAACCGCCTTGCGGACGCGACCAGCCCCTACCTGCTGCAGCACGCTGACAACCCGGTCGACTGGTGGCCGTGGAGCCCGGAGGCGTTCGAGGAGGCGCGACGGCGCAACGTGCCGGTGCTGCTGTCGGTCGGGTACGCGGCCTGTCACTGGTGTCACGTGATGGCGCACGAGTCGTTCGAGGACGCTTCGGTTGCCGCCTTGGTGAATGAGAACTTCGTGGCGGTGAAGGTCGATCGCGAGGAACGTCCGGATGTCGACGCCGTGTACATGGAGGTCACGCAGGCCATGACCGGGCACGGCGGGTGGCCGATGACGGTGTTCCTGACGCCGGACGCCAGGCCGTTCCACGCCGGGACCTACTACCCGCCGTCGCCGCGTCCTGGCATGCCCTCGTTCACCCAGCTGATCGAGGCCGTGTCGTCGGCGTGGACGTCGCGGCCTGCCGAGATCCTGGAGTCGGCTTCCGTTGTGGTGGAGGAGATTTCACGCAACACGGCGCCGTTGCCTCCGTCCGCTGTGGACGCCGACGCGTTGGCGGGTGCGGTGGTGTCGTTGCTGGGCGAGTTCGACCGGCGCAACGGTGGATTCGGTGGTGCTCCGAAGTTTCCGCCGTCGATGGTGTGCGAGTTCCTGTTGCGGCACCACGAACGCACCGGATCGGTCGAAGCGATCTCCATGGCGACCTCGACGGCTGACGCGATGGCCAACGGCGGCATGTACGACCAACTGGGTGGTGGCTTTGCGCGCTACAGCGTCGATGCGTCGTGGGTGGTGCCGCACTTCGAGAAGATGTTGTACGACAACGCTTTGCTGCTCCGGTTCTACACGCATCTCGCGCGGGTGACCGAGTCCGGGCGGTATGCGCGGGTGGCCCGCGACACGGCTTCGTTCCTGCTGCGGGATCTGCGGACGGCCGAGGGCGGGTTCGCGGCTTCGCTGGACGCCGACACCGATGGCGTCGAGGGCCTGACTTACGTGTGGTCCTTCGAGGAACTGGGTTCTGCTGCCGCGGCTTTCGGGGTTTCGGAGGAGCCGAACTTCGAGGACGGCAAGTCGACTCTGCGGTTCGTGTCGGAGCCGGGGGAGGACGTGCGGGCGTCGTTGCTGGCCGAGCGTGCTGCTCGCCCGCAGCCTGGTCGTGACGACAAGGTGATCGCCGCGTGGAACGGCATGGCGATCGCGGCTCTGGCTGAGGCGGGGGCGTTCTTCGGGGAGCCGTCGTGGATCGTGGCGGCTTCGGAGGCGGCGGCGTTGCTGGCCTCGGTGCACCTGGTCGAGGGGCGGCTGCTGCGGACCTCGCGTGACGGTGTGGCCGGGCCGTCGTTCGGGGTGCTGGAGGACTACGGCTGTCTGGCCGATGGGCTGCTGGCGTTGCACCAGGTGACCGGCTCGATCCGGTGGCTCGACCTGGCGTGCGGCCTGTTGGACACCGCGCTCTCTCGTTTCGCTGTTGCCGGCTCTGCCGGCGCCTACTACGACACCGCTGACGACGCGGAGTCGTTGGTTCGCCGCCCTGCCGACTCGACCGACAACGCGTCGCCTTCTGGGGCGTCTTCGCTGGCCTCGGCGTTGCTGACGGCTTCCCTGCTGGCCGGCGCCGACCGATCTGCCGGGTATTTCACGGCTGCCTCGGAGGCCGTGACGCGCGCTGGTCTGCTGGCCGCGCGGGCACCTCGGTTCGCCGGGCACTGGCTGACTGTCGCCGAGACGTTGGTGGCCGGCCCGTTGCAGGTTGCTGTTGTTGGTGTGGACGACGCGCGCCGTGCGTCGTTGTGGGCGGCCGCGGTTGCTCATGTACCCGGTGGCGGCGTCGTCGTAGCCGGTGAGCCGGGCAGCGCTCCGTTGCTGGAGGACCGTCCGCTGGTCGACGAGGCTCCGGCGGCCTACGTGTGCCGCGGCTACGTGTGCGACAGGCCGGTGGTTTCGGTAGATGCCCTGGTCACTTCGCTGTCGGCGAACACCCGCTAGCTGATTGCAGGCGTAACGTCAGTAATGACGTAATCATGTAATCAGGGGTGGTTGAAATGGGACGTGGATGGCGAGGAAGAGGCGGCTGGCAACAGGCTGACCTGCCGTCGGCCGACGACGCGGCGGCGTGGTTCGCGGGCCGGCTGCCCGACGGCTGGTTCGTCGGCGCGCCCGAGGTGATCGTCGACCGCGAGGAGATCACGGTCATCGGCACGCTTTCCCCGTTGGAGGGCGAGTTCGACGACGCCTCGCGCTCCGCGGCCGAGTCGGGACGCATCGCCCGGTGGCGCGAGGAGACGCGCGACGAGCGCATCGAGATCGCGCGCCAGGCGGAGCACCGCTACGGCCGCAAGGTGGCCTGGGGAGCTGCTCTGGGTGAAACGCGCGAGCTGTTCACGCACCTGGCCGTGCCGGTGATGACGCGCCTGCGCCAGCCGGAACGCCAAGTGCTCGACACGCTGGTCGCGGCCGGTGTCGCCCGCTCCCGTGCGGACGCTCTGGCGTGGGCCGTGCGGCTCGTGGGTGAGCACGCGGACTCGTGGCTCGGCGAGCTGCGCGATGCGATGTCGAAGGTGGACGATCTCCGTTCGCAGGGGCCAGATCTGACGTAACCTGCGCGGCGTGGAGCTGACGTCGATCGCCGAATCTGTTGTCGCGCTGGAGCCCGGAGCGTTCGAACGGTTCGTGGAGGAGGCCCAGGGCCGCTCGCCCGACGAAGTGTCGGCAGCGGCCCTGGTCTTGTCCGGTTCTGAGGATGTGCAGGTCAACCACCTGCTCGGCAACCTGCTCTACTTCATCGGCGCCACTCCGGCTCTGGACCCGTTGGTGCAGCGCGTGCTGGATTCCTTGGTGCGCGGCGATTTCGACGAGTGGGAGAGTGCTCTTCTGCTGCCGATGCAGGACGAGGACGTTCGCCACGGCCTGCCTCGACGTACCGAGCTGCTGGCCGCCGTGCCTTCGGACTCGTGGTTGCACGGCCTGCTGCGGGTGGTGGACCTCGAGGCGTTGCTGGTGCTGCACCCGTTGAGCGGCAAGGGTTTCGAGGTGACGATCGGCGGTCTCGGCGACAACTTCCAGCTCCACACGCTGCTCGCCTACCGCCTGATCCCTGCGTTCCTGCCCGGTGAGCCGCCTCTTCAGGCCTGGGTGGAGGCCGCATCCGTCGGGGAGGAGCTGGAGCCCGCGGGCGGGATTCAGGGCCAGTTCGAGCTTTCCGACGCGTTCGGCGAGACGATCTGGAACGAGGGCCGCCCGGCGGACATCCCTGTGCTGGACGGCGTTCGCGTGGTCGTGCTGGGTGAGCCGGCCTACGCGCGGTCGTGGAACGCGGGCCGCCTCTACCCGATGATGACGCCGATGGTGGACGTCGTCCGGGAGCTGTCGCCGGACGAGACCGCGTCCTGGCTGGCCAAGGTGAAGTCGTGAGCTTTGCTGCCGGCGCGAGGAAGGTCCTCGATCCGTCTCTCCCGCTGAACCGCCGCGTCACAGCGCTGCGCGAATGTCTGTCGCACTACCACCCGATCGGCTTCGAGGCGTCGTTCAGCTTCCTGGAGTCGTTGGCGGGCGACCTCTACCGCGACCCGGCCGCCCTGACATCGGCACTGGAACTGCTGACCGCCGGCCACACCGCCTGGCAGGCCGAACTCCGCGCGTACGGCGTGCTTCGCCGTCAGGTCAAGCAACTCGGCTACCGCGTGCCACATCCGTTGGATCTCAACCCTCACCGGCCAACGCACTGGCACGGCGCCCGGCGAGAAGCCGCGGGGCACGCTGTCTGGTTCTGGTACTCGAAGGGCGCCTCAGCGGACATCGACGTGCACGCCCTCGTTGCCGCGCTGGTGGAACGCGGGCGGTTCACGTCGGTGCAGCGGGAGATGTTCGAGCTGGTGCGCGCTGACCGAGTCGCTCGGTTCGCGGCGGTGGACGGCACCCGTGACTTTCAGACGTACTCAGAGCTCCGGGACTCTCTGTACGTGTTGCGGCAGATGGCCGTCGTCGTCAGCAACGCCTGACCCGTGCCGAGGCTCGGCAGATGGCGCGTCCTCGCGGATCCCGTGAGCCGCGATCGTCCTGCCCCGCCGCGAACCCGTGAGGACCTGCTCTCGGAGACCACCACCCTGATCCACGTGCTGGTGCGCGGCTGCCTCGAAGCTGCTGAACGCTTACGGCGCAACAACCTCCGCCGGAATGTCAGACCCGCTCGCTATTGTTGAATTTGGGGGTACCCGGCCCGCGCCGTGTGTGTGGTGAGCACCCTTACGCAGACCGATGGCACATCCGAGCGCGACCGTCGCGGAACCCAACACGGACACCATCGTGAGTTGCTGCGCGCCCAACAACACGGAAGTCACAAGGCCAGAGACCGGCATCAGGCCGATGAGCACTCCCGCGCGGTCAGACCCGAGGCGGTTCACGGCGAAGTACCAGAGCCCGAACGCCAGCGCGGTCACCACCAACGCGAGCAGCACGAGAGAGAAGGCCTGCCGTGTGTTGGGCACCTGCCATCCGCCGAAGAACGTGCCGAGCACCGCCCCGATCCCTGAGGCCAGCAAGCAGGTCCAAGTGGCCACGCCCAGCACGCCGAGGCGACGAACCACACCCACGGCGAACAGCGTGAAGCACACCTCGCCGGCCATCGTCAGCAACGCCAGCGCGAGGCCCGGACCGTGCCACGAGCCGCCGCCGGACAACAGCACGATGCCCGCGGCCACCACCACCGCGCCGACAACGGCGGACGTGGTGCGTTGGCGTGAGAGCAGGGCCAGAGCGATCGGGGCGCCGCCCATCACGGCGGCGACGAAGCCCGGTTCGGCGTACTGCTGGGCGGCGAGCAGGACGGCGTTGAAGCCGAGCATTCCCGTGGCGACGACGCCCAGCAACGGCGGGATGTCGCGCCACGACGGCATGGGCAGACGGCGGGCCACGAGCAGCAGCACCGCCGCACCCAGCAGGTAACGCATGGCCTGGCCGGTCAGCACCGGGTAGCCCTCCAGCATTCCCGTTACCGGGACCGACGCTCCGACGATCGTTGCCGCTGTTGCTCCCGCGGCCACCCCGATTTTCATGACTGAAGCTTCGCGGCGAACTGGTCCAGGTTTAAGCTCCACTTCAATGACTACGAACTGGACCACTTTTCGCGAGCTGCTGTTGCCGGGGCATCAGCGGCGGCGTGGGGTGGAGGTCGAGCTGCGCAGGGCCATCCGGGACGGGCGGCTCGCGCCGGGGACGCGGCTGCCGTCGAGCCGGGACCTCGCGGCGCAGCTCGGAGTCGCGCGCGGCACCGTCACGTCGGCGTACACGCAGCTGTTGGCTGAGGGGTACCTGACCAGCAAACGCGGCTCAGGGACGACCGTCGCGAGCCTCGGGCCCGCCGAGGTGTGCGGTGTGCCGGAGCCGCCGCAGCGGTGGCGGTTCAACCTGCGGCCCGGGCTGCCGGCGCTGGGAGCCTTCCCGCGCGCCGAGTGGGTCGCGGCGCATCGCGCTGCGCTCGCGGAGCTGCCCGACGACGACCTCGCGTATCCGGATCCGGCCGGATTCGTGGGGCTGCGCAAGGAGATCGTCGACTACCTGGCACGAGTGAGGGCGGTCGTCGCGCGGGATGCGGTGATCACCAACGGCGCGGCGGACGGGTTGCAGCTCACGGCCAGACTGCTCAGCGGCAGCATCGCGATCGAGGAGCCCAGCCACTTCGGTGGCGAGGACATGTTGCGGTCGCACGGGCTCAACACCGTGCCGATTCCGGTGGACGACAAGGGGATTCGGGTCGATCTGCTGTCCAAAACGGACTGTCGGGCGGTGCTGGTCACCGCGGCACACCAGTTTCCGCTGGGCGTGGTGCTGCATCCGGAACGGCGGCGGGCGCTGGTCGAGTGGGCGCGCGAACGGGACGGGTTGATCATCGAGGACGACTACGACGCCGAGCACCGGTACGACCGGCCCGCGCTCGGGGCGTTGCAGGCGTTGGCGCCGGAGCACGTCGTGTACCAGGGGACGACGAGCAAGGTGCTGGCGCCGGCGTTGCGGCTCGGGTGGCTGGTGGTGCCGGAGCGGTTGCGCGAGGGCGTCGTGAACCGCAAGAAGTACAACGACATGGGCACCGCGACGATCCCGCAGGCGGCGTTCGCGCACCTCTTGCGAACGGGTGGCTACGACCGCCATCTGCGACGTACGCGCGCGCTCTACCGGAAGCGTCGGGACGCGCTGTTGGACGCGGTGGCGGAGTACCTGCCTGCGTGGCAGCCCATCGGCGTTGCGGCCGGGTTGCACGTCGTGCTGCGCATGCCGGACGGGACGGACGACCTCGCGCTGAAGAGCAGGCTTGAGGAACGTGGGGTGCACGTGTGGGCGTTGGCGCAGTACACGCGCACGCCGATGTGGCCCGGGCTGGTGCTGGGCTACGCGGCACTCACGCCGGACCGCCTGCGCGAGGCGGTGAGGGAGATCGCGGCGGCCTCTTAGAGGATGTGCTCGCGCTTGGCGTTGGTGTCGACGTCCGCGCCGAGGATGTGTTCGCGGGCTTCGCCGATGGCCGGTCCGGTCAGCGCCGCGACGGCAGCGAACAGCAGGGCGGCAGCGATGATCTTGAAAGCACGCATGGCGTGGTAAACCCCCAGGCAGAACGGTTGTCGCGGCCAGCCTAGCCGCCGACTCCAGAAAATGTCAGTGCTCGGGTGCACCATGAGTACGTGCTTCTCTCCGAAGTAGTCGACACGTCGGCCGCCGTCGCGGCGACCCGGTCGCGCCTGGCCAAGGTCAAGGCGCTGTCCGCGTTGCTGCGCGGAGCGTCTGCCGATGTCGTGCTCGCGGTGGTGTCGTTCCTCATAGGCACGCCGCGTCAGGGCCGCATCGGCGCGGGCTGGCGCACGGTCTTCGACCTGTCGGTGCCGCCGGTCGAGCAGGCCGGGCTCACGGTCGCCGAGGTCGACGCCGCGCTCGCCGAGGTGGCCGCGACGTCCGGCAAGGGCTCGGCGCAACGCCGGGTCGATCTGCTGGCGGCGCTGTTCGGCCGTGCCACCGAGGCGGAGCAGGACTTCTTACGCCGCCTGCTCACGGGCGAGCTGCGTCAGGGCGCGCTGGAAGGCGTGATGCTCGACGCGATCGCCTCGGCCGCGGACGTGCCGGGCGAGACGGTGCGGCGCGCGTTCATGCTGTCCGGCCGATTACCGGAGACGGCGGTGGCCGCGCTCGCCGGTGGCGCATCGGAGCTGGAGGCGTTCCGGCTGGAGGTCGGCCGTCCACTGCGCCCCATGCTGGCCTCGCCGGCGGAGTCGCTCGACGACGCGCTGGCCGAGCTCGGCAGCTGCGTGGTGGAGCACAAGCTCGACGGTGCGCGCATCCAGGTGCACCGCTCGGGCGACGACGTGCACGTCTTCACCCGCACGTTGCGCGAGATCACCAAGACGGTGCCCGAACTGGTCGAGCTGGTCCGCGGCCTGCCGTGCACGTCGGTGGTGCTCGACGGAGAGACGCTGGCGCTGACCGACGAGGGGAGACCCCGCCCGTTCCAGGAGACGATGAGCCGGTTCGGCGCTCAGGACGAGCGCGAGCTGCTCCTGCACCCGTACTTCTTCGACTGCCTGCACCTCGACGGCAAGGACCTGCTCGACGAACCCCTGCGCGACCGCCTGGCGGCCCTGCGTCAGGTCGCGGGTGAGCACGTCATCCCAGGCGTGCTGGACCCGTCGCCTTCCGAGGCCGCCGGGGTCGTCACGGCAGCGCTCGGTGCAGGCCACGAGGGCGTGATGGTGAAGTCGCTGGCTTCCCCGTACGCGGCGGGCCGTCGCGGCCGTGCCTGGCAGAAGGTGAAGCCGGTCCACACGCTCGATCTAGTGGTGCTCGGCGTCGAATGGGGCAGCGGCCGCCGGCGCGGCTGGCTGTCGAACCTGCACCTGGGCGCCCGCGACCCGGACGGCGGCCCGCCGGTGATGGTCGGCAAGACCTTCAAGGGCCTCACCGACGAGCTGCTCACGTGGCAGACCAAGGCCCTGCAGGAGATCGCGACCGAGCAGAACGACTGGGTGGTCATGGTCCGCCCGGAGCTCGTGATCGAGATCGAACTGGACGGCGTGCAGGTCTCGCCGCGCTACCCCGGTGGTGTCGCACTGCGGTTCGCCCGCGTCGTGCGCTACCGCCCGGACAAGGACCCGTCAGAAGCCACGACGATCGAGGAGGTGAGGGCACTTCTGCCCACCGCACAACCAAATCCCGAGGCCTGACACGACCACCACTGTCCCGGCACGTCGAAGTGCTCGGCGGCGAAAATCGAGTGCGGCTCCCCGGAATCGGCAAATAGTGTCGCACCAATGACCGATGCTGCCGCGCTCCTGCGCGCCTTCGACGACCAGGCCCGCCCCGCCGAGTGGACGGTCCTCGACCCCGGCGCCACCGTTGACCGCGACGGCCCCGTGTTCCGGGTGTCCTGGCCCCGCCGGCGCGGGTTCGTCGGGGGACCGCCCGACCTGGGCGTCACCGGTGTCGAGCTGGACGAGCTCATCGCTCGGCAGCGTGACTTCTTCACCGCGCGGGACCAAGGCGTCGAGTGGAAGACGTGGGGCCATGACACGCCCGCTGACCTGCCCGAACGGTTGCAGGCGGCCGGGTTCGTGTCGGAGGGCCGCGAAACCGTGCTCGTCGGCATCGCGGAGGAGATGACGGCGCCGGTTCAGCTCGACGGGATCGTCGTGCGGGAGGTCGCCGAGGAGGCGGACGTGCACCGGCTCGCCGCGACCGCCACCGAAGTGTTCGGCCGGGGGCACGACTGGCTGATCGAGCGTCTGCTGGAGAAGAAGGACGACCCGAACGTCGTCGCGGTGGTCGCGGAGGCTGATGGGCAGGTCGTGTCGTCGTCGCGGATCGAGATCGTGCCGGGCACGGAGTTCGGCGGGCTCTGGGGTGGCGGCACGCTCGAGAAGTGGCGCGGCAAGGGCATCTACCGGGCGCTCATCGCGCATCGGGCCCGGCTCGCCGTCGCGCGGGGCGTCAAATACCTGCAGGTCGACGCGTCCGAGGACAGCCGGCCGATCCTGGAGCGGCTCGGGTTCGTGGCCGTCACCACGACCACTGGATATGCCTGGAACCCGAGGTGAGAGTCCGGATCGTCTGGGTGGACGGCCCGGCGGAGGGCCGGCTGCACGTCGTGGTCCGAGCCAGGACCCGGATCGTCTACAAGCACCAGTACGGCGGCGTCATGTGCCGGCACGGCGAGGTGCAGGGCTACCTCGTCCCCGTCTTCGGTGCCGAGGCGCTGGCAGAGTTGCGGGACTTCTTCGAGGGCACGCTGGGGACGTACGGCACGACCAACCACGACGGAGTGCGGTTCGAGTGGCGGGAGGACCAGCTCGACCTGCTCCGGCGGGTGGTCAGCCGGATCTCGTGGTGGGCGGACGACCGCCTGTACCCAGAACCGGTGCCGATCGTGCTCGACGAGAGCCGGATTCAGGAGTTCGACGAGGCGTGGCTGCCGGTGCTCACGCCGGACGGGCCGGGCGTGCTCTGGTGGCAGAACTCCGACTGACTGCCCAATCGAGACACTGCGGGTATCGTGGAAGCACGTGCGGTTCATCGAAGGGCATCGACCCTCTTACGACCTGACCTACGACGACGTGTTCCTGATCCCCGGCCGCAGCGCCGTGGAGTCGCGGTTCGGCGTTGATCTGTCCACCTCGGACGGCACGGGTGCCACCATCCCGATCGTCGTCGCGAACATGACGGCTGTCGCCGGGCGGCGGATGGCGGAGACCATCGCGCGACGGGGCGGCCTCGTCGTCATCCCGCAGGACGTACCGACCGAGGCCGTCGCGGAGATCATCGCGTGGGTCAAGGAGCGGCATCCTGTCTGGGACACCCCGCTGACGCTCACCACGGGTGACGCGGTGGCGGACGCGTGGAACCTGCTGCACAAGCGGGCTCACGGGGCGGTTGTCGTGATCGACGACGGCGGCAGGCCCATCGGGGTGGTCGACGAGGCGGCGCTCACAGGCGTCGATCGGTTCGCGCGCCTCGGCGACGTCATGAACACCGACGTCCTGCAGCTTCCGCTCGGCACCAAGCCGCAGGACGTGTTCGACCAGCTCCACCACAGCGCGCACAAGATCGCGCTCGGAGTGGACGAGGAGCAGCGGCTCAGCGGCGTGCTGACCGAGCTGACGGCGTTGCGGGCCGAGGTCTACAAGCCTGCCACTGACGACGACGGGCAGCTGCGGATCGCGGCCGCGGTCGGGGTCAACGGGGACGTCAAGGCCAAGGCCGAGGCGCTGATCAAGGCCGGGGTGGACGTGCTGGTCGTGGACACGGCGCACGGTCACCAGGAGAAGATGATCGCGGCGCTGAAGGCCGTGAAGGAAGCGAACCCGAGCGTGCCGGTGGCGGCGGGCAACGTCGTCACCGCGCAAGGTGTGCGGGATCTGGTCGAGGCGGGCGCGGACATCATCAAGGTCGGCGTCGGGCCCGGCGCGATGTGCACCACGCGCATGATGACCGGGGTCGGCAGGCCGCAGTTCTCAGCGGTCGCGGAGTGCGCGGCAGAGGCGCGGAAGCTCGGCAAGCACGTGTGGGCCGACGGTGGCGTGCGGCACCCGCGCGATGTGGCGTTGGCGCTCGCGGCGGGGGCCAGCAGCGTGATGGTCGGCAGCTGGTTCGCCGGCACCTACGAGTCGCCCGGTGACCTGCAGCGCGACGAGCGCGGAAACCTCTACAAAGAATCCTTCGGAATGGCGTCGAAGCGCGCCGTGACCGCCCGTACGCGGAGCGACAACGCGTTCGACCGGGCCAAGAAGGGGCTGTTCGAAGAAGGCATCTCGACTTCGAAAATGCGCTTGGACCCGGTGCGTCCGAGCGTGGAGGATCTGTTGGATGCGATCACGTCCGGTGTGCGCTCGGCCTGCACGTATGCCGGTGCGAACTCGCTGGAGGAATTCCACGACAAGGCGGTTCTCGGCATCCAGTCGGCGGCTGGGTTCGCGGAAGGACGCCCGTTGCCAGGGGGATGGTGAGAAATGGACGAAGCGGTAGAAGTAAGAGATCTCCGCAAAGTCTATAAAACCGGACAAAAACCAGCGGTGGACGGGTTGAGCTTCACCGTCCGCCGCGGTGAGGTCTTCGGACTGCTCGGCCCGAACGGCGCCGGCAAGACGACCACGGTCGGCGTCCTGACCACGCGCGTCCGCCCCACCGCGGGGCAGGCGCTCGTGGAGGGCGTCGACGTGGTCGCCGACTCGAAGCGCGCACGGCAGCTGCTGGCTGTCGTGCCGCAGCGCAACAACCTCGACCGCTCGCTCAACGCGAAGCAGAACCTGCTGTTCCACGCGGCCTACCACGGCATCGGGCCGGCGGAACGCAAGAAGCTCGCCGACGACATCCTCGAGCGGATGGGCCTGAAGGACCACGAGAAGGCGCTCGTCGACACGTTGTCCGGCGGTCAGGCGCAACGGCTGATGATCGCCCGCGCGCTGATGCACCGCCCGAAGGTGCTGTTCCTGGACGAACCGAGCACCGGCCTCGACCCGCAGGCCAGGCTCTTCGTCCACGAACGCGTCGCCGCACTGCACGCGGACGGCGTCACGGTCGTGCTGACCACGCACGACATGGACGAGGCCACGAAGCTGTGCGACCGCGTCGGCATCGTCGACCACGGCAAGCTGCTCACCCTGGACACGCCGGAAGAACTGACGAAGAGCTTGCCCGGCAGCAACACCGTCAGCGTCACGGTCGGTCTGAACGGCCACGAGCCCGCCAAGATCACCCAAGTGCTGTCCGAAGTGGACGGAGCGCAGCGGGTCGAGGAGGTCGGCAGCATGTTCCGCGTCTACACCGACGCGGACACCTCGGTCACGCTGCCCGCGGTGCTGAACGCGTTGCGCGACCTCGACGTCGTCGTCAGCGACGTCGCGATCGGCAAGCCCAGCCTGGAAGACGTCTTCATCCACCTGACCGGCAGGGAGCTGCGGTGAGCCAACCCAGAATGACTCAGCTCCGCACGTTCCAGGCGATCCTGTGGCGCGACGTCTTCGTCACGGGCCGTGAGCTGCCGAGCTTCCTCGCGCAGGTGATCATCCAGCCGTTCTTCATCCTCTTCATCTTCGCGAAGGTGCTGGGGGACATCGGCTATGTCCAGAACGACTTCGCGCAGGTGCTCCTGCCGGGCATCATCGCGATGAACGGGTTCCTGGGCGCGTTGCAGAACACGACGCTGCCGCTGGTGCTGGACTTCTCGTGGACGCGGGAGATCGAGGACCGGCTGCTGGCACCGATCTCCATCCCGCTGGTCGCGGTGGAGAAGATCGTGTTCGGCGCGATCCGCGGGTTCTTCGCGGCGGTGCTGATGGTGCCGGTCGGGTTCGTGATGCTCGACGTTTCCTGGGCCTGGTCGGGGATTCCGGGCGCGCTGGTCGTGATCATCCTGGGCTGTCTCGCCGGTGGCTCCGTCGGCATGGTCATCGGCACGTCGGTGCCCGCGCGCCGGGTCAACGTGATGTTCGCGGTGATCCTGACGCCGTTGCTGTTCACCGGCTCCTCGCAGTTCCCGTGGCGGTCGCTCAGCGATGATCTGCTGTGGTTCAAGGTGATCTGCGCGCTCAACCCGCTGACGTACGTGAGCGAGGGCATGCGCGCGGAGCTGGTGCCGAACGTGCCGCACATCCCGTTGCCGATCGTGCTGCTGGTGCTCGTGGTGGCGATCGCGGGCTTCGGCGGGCTCGGTCTGCGCGGCTTCATGAAGCGCGCACTGGACTAAAGCGAAACGGCCCCGCGCAACGAAAGCTGCGCGGGGCCGTTCCACTCAGGACACTATGAGGCGTAGTCCTCCAGCATCTCCGTGACGAGAGCCGCGATCGGCGAACGCTCCGAGCGGGTCAGCGTGACGTGTGCGAAGAGCGGGTGGCCCTTCAGCTTCTCGATCACCGCCGCCACACCGTCGTGCCGGCCTACCCGCAGGTTGTCGCGCTGCGCCACGTCGTGCGTCAGCACCACCCGCGAGTTGCTGCCCAGTCGCGACAGCACGGTCAGCAAAACGTTGCGCTCCAACGACTGCGCCTCGTCCACGATCACGAAGGAGTCGTGCAGCGAGCGGCCGCGGATGTGGGTGAGCGGCAGGACCTCGAGCATCCCGCGGTCCATCACCTCTTCCACCACCGCCTGGCTCACCAGCGCGCCGAGGGTGTCGAACACCGCCTGCGCCCACGGGCCCATCTTCTCGTTCTCGCTACCCGGCAGGTACCCGAGCTCCTGGCCACCGACCGCGTACAACGGCCGGAACACCACGACCTTCCGGTGCTGCCTGCGTTCCATCACCGCTTCGAGGCCGGCGCACAACGCCAGCGCCGACTTTCCCGTGCCCGCACGTCCGCCCAGCGAGACGATGCCGACCTCGGAATCGAGCAGCAGGTCCAGCGCGATCCGCTGCTCAGCGGACCTTCCGTGCAGTCCGAACGCCTCCCGATCTCCGCGCACCAGCCTGATCTGCTTGTCCGCGGTCACCCGGCCCAGAGCGCTCGACGTGCCCGCCAGCAACCGGAGTCCGGTGTGGCAGGGCATTTCCGCGATGTGCTCCAGGTCCTCGTACTGGGTCGGGTCGACGACGTTCTCCTTGAACAGGCTGTCCACCAGGGACTGCGGAACGTCCAGATCGGACATTCCCGTCCAGCCTGACAGGGTGACGTCGTGCGCCCGGTACTCCTCCGCCTTGAGTCCGACCGATCCGGCCTTGACCCGCAGCGGCATGTCTTTGGTCACCAGCGTGACATCGCGTCCCTCAGCAGCGAGGTTGAGCGAGCACGCGAGGATCCGGGCGTCGTTGGAGTCCGTTCGGAAACCTGATGGCAACACCTCCGGGTCGGAGTGGTTGAGCTCGACGTGCAAGGTGCCTCCCACATCCCCGATGGGGATGGGCGAATCGAGGCGACCATGCCGCAAGCGCAGGTCGTCGAGCAGACGCAGGGCTTCCCTCGCGAACCAGCCCAGTTCGGGGTGGTGGCGCTTGCCCTCCAACTCGCTGATCACCACGAGCGGCAGCACGACCTCGTGCTCCGCGAACCTGGTGGGGGCGAGAGGATCGGACAGCAGTACCGACGTGTCCAGCACATATGTCGTGATGGCTGGGGCGGCGGACTTGCGCCTGGGGGAGGAACTGCGCGATGAGCCTGAGGTACGGCTCGCGGGACGTCGTGCGTTCACGGCAACTCCCTCACGAACGCGGCACCCGCATCCGCTCCTCGCTGGGCCAGGCACAACCCTGATTGATCGTCTCGCCTTCTCAGGCGGGTCGACCACGAGGGCCGGGTGCCGGCCCCCTCGCGACGTTGTCAGCCACGATCAGGACCTCCCTGCGCGGTCCGCAGTGGTCGCGTCCCGCCGCTTTTGAAGTTACCTGCGGAAGTACCCCGTCTGCATGAAGCCACACAGGTGAATCCCGATTTGTCATCTGCCCGAAAACAACCCGAAACGTGACCGTAGCCGTGTTTCACCTGGTCAGATGCTGTTTTCCTGGGTGTTGTGCGCTAGCCAGGACAGACCGTCCCGCACCTGGGATTCGAGTGATTTCGGGGTCAGGGGCTCGTCGAGAAGTCTCAGATAGCGGAAGTCGAGCGACTCGCCGGGCACCCGGACGTCCAGCCACGCCCTCACCAGGCGCACTCCTTCGACGTACGTGGTCGTGTACGCGCGCCACAACGGATCCGCCAGAAAACGAACCATCTGCCGCGCCCGACGGTCGGGGACTAGCAGCCACCTGCGCAGATGCGCAACCACGTCATCCTGATCCGCACCCCGATCGTGTAGCAGCAGAGCCGCGTCCTGCCGCACCGTGAGCAGGCCCGATGCCGCCGATTCCACCTTTTCGGACAGTTCGCCGTCCATTCGCAACCCGAGGTCGCGGAAGATCTGCTCCGTCCACACGCCCCAGCCGGGTCCGACCGCCGCGTGCAGGCCGAGGTCCGCCATGCCCTCGGCCATCAGGCACTGCGGCGTGTTGATCAGGAAGATCGACTGCTCGGCGTGGCCTCGTTTGGCGACCAGGCCCGCGTCCTTGCGGCAGTGCTCGGTGTGGTGACCCGGATAGGACTCGTGCGCGACCAGATGCGGCAGGTTCGACATGCGGTGGCCGAGGTCGGCGTTGATCGCGACCCGGCTGCGGTAGCCGCCGAGGTAGTAGTTGAAGCCGCTCCACGGCTTGTTGGTGACGACCTGGTACTCCACGATCTCCTGCTCGGGCAGCGCGTACTTGCGGCGCACGCGGTCCCTCAGGGCGCTGGAGATGGCCTGCACGGCCCCCTGGAGCCTGCGTGCGGGCACCTCGTCGGCAGTGCGGTAGGCGGTGAGGCGTTCGGCGAGCGAGCCTGAGCCGGGCAGCAGTGCGTCGAGATTGCGGTGGGCCTGCGAGTACGCGTCCTCGTCGCCTGGCCGGATGCGGACCTGGAAGTACTGCTCGACCTCGTCGACGAACGTGATGCGCTCGCCGGCGAGTTTGCGCGCGGTGCACTCGAGCGCACGGAGATGTGCTTGGAGGAACTGTTTGCGCTGGTCCGTGAGGTCTGCGCCGGGGAGTTCTTTTTGGAGCTGCCTGGCGTGGCCCGCGAGTGCCTTCGGGTCGAGCCGCGGCTCGTTGTCGACGGCGCGACTCAGCGCGGGGTCGCCGGTGTACGAGTCCACGAACCCGGACACCAGGCGCCCGAGCCGCAGCCCGAGAACCAGATATCCGCGCACCAGCTCGTCAGCGTCCATGAGTCGAAGAGCGTACGGCCTCTACCACAGGGGCTTACTCGCGACCGAATCGTGAATGGAAGGCCACCTGATCGGGGAATATTGTTGATCATGGCGTCACACAATGGGGTCATGGGGGCCGCCAATCGAGATCTTCACCGATAGCGTCTCCGCCCGGAGACCCCACCCTCCGGAGATCCCCGAAGACTCCGGAAATGACGGGGATAACCCGACATGAAGGAGATTGACGTGAAGAAGGTTTGTGCCGCGGTTGCCGCCGCAGCTGCGCTGTCCCTTGCGTTCGCCCCGGCCGCCATGGCGGGCGAGGGCCACGGCCACGGTGGACACCACTGGAAGAACGGCCCGCTGCTGGTTGCCCTGAACGGCAACAACCTCAACGGCACGATCGGTGCCTGCGGCAACAACGTCGGCGTCTTCGGTGGTGCCGTGCCGATCAACTCGCCGTCGATCACCGAGACCTGCGCCGCCGGCGGCATCGTCGACGAGGGCTGATCTCCCTTTTAGTTCTGCCTCTGGGGGCGTCATTCATGGCGCCCCCAGAGTTGTTTCACCCGTTAAAACCTTCATGAGGAGAAAATCGTGCTGAAGAAGGCTGGCGCCGCCCTCGGTGTGGCTGCTGCGTTCCTGGCTGTCGGTTCCCCGGCAATGGCCGTTCAGGGCCACGAGTGGGAGAACGCGCCGCTGCTGATCGTCGGCAACGCGAACAACCTGAACCTGGTTGGCGGCGTGTGCGGCAACAACGTCGGTGTGTTCGGTGGAGCGGTTCCGGTGAACTCGCCCTCCATCACCGAGACCTGTGCGGCCGGCGGCATCGAAGACGGTGTCGAGTGGGGCGACGACGAGGACTGATCTCGTCTTCGAAGAGGGGCGCCCACCGATCGCGGTGAGCGCCCCTCTTTCGTCAGTTGCCGTACCTGCGGTGCCGTTTGGCGTACTCGCGCATGGCCCGCAGGAAGTCGGTGCGCCGGAAACCGGGCCAGTAGGCCTCGCAGAACCAGAACTCCGAGTGCGCCGACTGCCACAGCATGAACCCGGAGAGCCGCTGCTCACCGGACGTGCGGATGATCAGGTCCGGATCCGGCTGCCCGGACGTGTAGAGGTGCTCGGCGATGTGGTCGACGTCCAGGACCTCGGCCAGCTCCTCGATGGTGCCGCCGCGCTCGGCGTGCGACTGCAGGAGCTTCCGCACGGCGTCCGCGATCTCCTGCCGGCCGCCGTACGCCACCGCGACGTTGACCTGAATGCCCTTGCGGTCCTTGGTCTTGTTCGCCGCCGTGGTGAGCCGCTCGGCGTGCTCCTGGGGCAGCATGTCGATCGCGCCGACGTGCCGCACCTTCCACGGCTTGCCGTCCTCGGCGAGCTCGTCGGTGATGTCGGCGATGATGTCGAGCAACGGGGCCAGCTCTTCGGTGGGCCGGTTGAGGTTGTCGGTGCTCAGCATCCAGAGCGTGACGACCTCGACACCGGAGTCACCGCACCACTCGAGCAGCTCGAGAATCTTGCGCGCGCCGGCCCGATGCCCGTGCGCGACGTCCGTGAACCCGGCCTCGCGCGCCCACCGCCGGTTGCCGTCGAGGACGACGCCGACGTGCTTGGGCACCTGTGTCCCGCTCAGCTCGCGCCGGAGAATCCACTCGTAGAAGTGGATAGCGACGTCTTTCACACGGGTGCGGAGTGCCACGTCCGAACAGCGTACGCCGTGCAAGCTTGGCCACAGAGCCGCGGTCCGAAACCTACGGTCGCGTAACCTGAGTTCTCGTGACCACTGCGACCATTCCTCCACAGCCCGGACTGCGGCCGCGCCTTCGTGGTTGGCTGCACCTCTGGTCCTTCATAGCCTCGGTGGCGACAGGCGCGACACTGATCGCCCTCGCCGCGTCCACAGTGTCCGCACGCGCCGCTCTGGCCACCTCGGTCTACGGCCTGACGGTCCTGGGCTTGTTCGGCGTCTCCGCGCTGTATCACCGCGTGACGTGGAAGTCCGACCGAGTGCGCACGTGGATGAAGCGCCTCGACCACTCGATGATCTTCGTGTTCATCGCCGGCACCTACACGCCGTTCGCGCTTCTGGCGATGGACGCTTCTACCGGGCGCGTCGTGCTGACCGTGGTGTGGATCGGCGCGGTTCTGGGCGTGACGCTGAAGCTCGCCTGGCCGCATGCACCGCGGTGGCTCGGGGTGCCGATCTACATCGCTCTCGGCTGGGTCGCGGTGTTCGTGCTGCCCGAACTGTTGCACCACGCCGGGGTTGCCGCGCTGGTGTTGCTGTTGGTGGGCGGGGCGCTCTACACCGTTGGGGCGGTCTTCTACGCGACTCGGTGGCCCAATCCGTGGCCTTCGGTGTTCGGGTATCACGAGTTCTTCCACGCGGCGACCGTGGTGGCGGCGATCTGCCACTACATCGCCATCTGGCTCGCGATGTACTCCTGACCTGGTGTTTTCTGGCTAGTCGATCTCTCTAGGCCGTCTCCAGGCCGTCAGCCCGCCTCTTCGGCTTGAAGAGCGCGTTGGCGGCCTTCCTGCTCTTGTCGCCGCTGGAAGGCATCAGGTGGGTGTAGACCCGCAGCGTGAACCCAGGGTCGCTGTGTCCGAGGTTGACGCTCAGGGCCTTGATGGAGACGCCGTTCTCCAGTTGGACGGACGCGTAGAGATGCCTGAGCGCGTGCATCCCGTCGTCCTGCGTCACGTAGGTGAGGCCAGCCCGCGCGAATGCCGGACGCCACACGCCCATGTTGAACTTCTGGCGTCGGCAGGCGTTCTTGTCCGGGGTCGTCATGAGCAGCCGGACGGTCACGGGACGCCCTCCAGGCTTCTCCCAGGGCAGCGTGACGGCGATCGGCGGGAACTCCTCCATGTAGTCGTCCAGCTCGTCCAGGACGCCGTCACCGGCCGGGACGCTGCGTTCCTTCTTGCTCTTGGGCAGAGCGAACACGAGCGTGTTCTTCACGATCCGCACCTGCCGGACGATGTGGAGCTCCCGTGCCTCCCGGTCGATGTCGTCGGGGGAGAAGCCGAAGATCTCGCCCTGCCGCATTCCCGCCCCGGCTCCGAGCACAGCCGCAGGCTTGTACCGGGTGGGCAGCGCCAGGCGGACCGAGTGCAACCGCTTCTCCGGCCAAGGCTTGACCCGGCGTTCCGGTGGTGAAGGACGCTGCACGCTCCGTGCCTTGCAGACGTTGGCGTGCAGCTTCCTTTCCTCCACCGCAGCGTTGAGGATCGAGGAGAGCCGGTCGAACAGCGGTTGCTGATAGGTGAGCGAGAGCTCGTCCTCGGTCATGCCGCTGATCCAGCTGCGAACCATCGGAATGTCGATGGCCTTGAGGCTGCTCTTGCCGAAGAACGGCACCAGGCGCTTGTTCACCTGGTAGCGCAGGTTCTCCTGTGTTGCAGCGTCCTGTGACTGCCCGCCGAACCAGCTCTCGACGTAGACCTCGAACTTGACCTCACCGGCTTTTGGGTCGACGTACTTGCCTTCGAGCTTGTCCGACTCGACCTCAAGCAGGAAGTTCTCCGCCGCCTTCTTCTGCCGGTCCGGGAAGCTCTTGCTCTTTTCGTTCCCCTGGGGATCGAAGTAGCGCACCTTGTACCGCAGTCCCTTGCCGTACAGGTCGGTCTTGACCCGCGTGACCTGCTTGGTCTCCGGGTCCTTCACCTCTTTCCACCAACGATCCTGCACGTGTCCCATCGCTGTTCTCCCCTACGCTGCTTGATCTTCTTCAACCCACAGGCGTACCTGTGCGGGCACATAGCGCAGGTGCTTGCCGACCTTGCGCACAGGCGGGCCGTAGCTCCGCCATTTCCACTGGTAGAGCGTCTTGATCGGCACCCTCAGGAAGGCCGAGACCTCTTCCACACCCCACAACGGTTCGACGTCCGACATGCAGATCCCCCCGGATCAGGCGGCTATTGCTGGAGTTGCTGAAAGATCTGGCGAGGGCCGAGGCTGGGCGGCGAGCGCCTGGTCGTACTCGGCTCTCCACTTCAGGCGTTGCGCGATCATCTGCATGAGCAGTTCGGCGCGGCCGGGAACGTGCGGATCACCGGCGCGGACGGGCGACCACATCAGCCGCGTCCGGTTGGTCTCTTCCTTGACGATGCCCGCCGCAGCCAGCGCTTCCTTTACGAACACGGTCCGGTCGGACTTGTGTTCGGCGAGGGTCTTCCCCGACCAACGCCGAGACACGAGCACACGTCGGCCGGGCAGGCCGAGGGTTTCCCGGCGGTGTGCCTTGGAACGGCAGCGCCCTGGAGTCATCCGGGAGTTCGTGCCCTTGGGCTGCACGCCGTAGATGAGCCACACCGCGCACCGGTCCGAACACGGCGTCACAGCCAGCTCGGCGGCCAGGCGGTCCGCGTGGTCGGAGACCCGAGCCGAGCCGTCGATCTCCACGACCTCGGAGATCGACTTCACGAGGTACTTGGTCAGGTATCCGATGTGCCGCCCGGCTTCCTCAGTGCCACCAAGAATGCCTTTGGAGTGCACCTGAGCGCCGAACTCAGCCACGTGCGCCGGGACGTCGAGATTCGCCACCGCGTCGACCCACGAGGTCAGGGGGAGGCTCGTGTCTGGGTCTACGAAGCCCTTGGTGCGCATGTCCCACACGGGCAGCCGCTTGCCGCTGTACTTGATCTCGTCGTGGCTGGGCCACCACACCTGGAGGTAGGTGGCCGCCGTGACGTCCCGGACGACCTGGTGCGGGATCGAGCCCCGGACGGCGAAGTGCGCGTGTGGCGTGATGCGCTTCTGCGGCTCGACCGTGCCGAAGTACTGCGCGTCGAAGCCCACGACCCGCCGGAGGTTCTGCCACCACCGGTCCACCAGCGACGCGAAGTGCACGGCGTCTCTCGCAGCACGGCGGTAGTCGTACGTACTCGGGTCGACCGGTGTGCCGTCGTCGCGCACCTTGCCGTAGGTGTCGAGCGTGAGCGTGATGAACGTCGACGGCCGGTACTTGCCCGCGAACTCTCTGCCGACCGTGCGCTTGTCCACCTTGCGCCGAGGGAGGTTGGGCGCGTCCTGACGCCGACGAGTCGACCGACTCGGGGCTGTTCTGGCCGGCCGTTCGACGGCGGGAAGGTTCCCGCGGACTCCCTCCCTGCGCAGGTCAGCGTCCGCCTCACTGATGGCTTCCCGGAGGTCGTCGACCTGGTCGACCGCACCTTCAACCTCAGCCTTGCGGTACTCCGCCGTCAGGTCCGACCGGTACGTGACGAGCGCGACCTGATCAGGCGTAGGTGTCTCGCGCTCGGCGATGGGCTCGCGATCGAGGTGCCATCCCTCGCGGCACTGCGCCATGCGAGAGCGGCGGTTGCGATCCGCGCACGCCGGGCACTTGCTGGCTTGGGTGGAGTTGCACCGCACCGCGACGATGCGCACCTCTCCGGTGTCGAGGTCGACGACCTCACGCATCACTGGCCGGGTGCACACGCCGTGCTGCTCAGCGGCAGCCTTGATCACGTCCAGCGTGAGCGGCAGACGCGCCCGCTCCGCCGAGGTCATGCCCGCAACATCAAGGGGCACAGCGGGAACAACGCCGGTCATGCCGCCATCCCTTCTGGACCGTCCGGGCGTCCGGTGAACTCGTGCACCGTCGCGTCGCCGAGGAACAGGGCCAGCTCGACCAGGTCCGCGTCCCTGACGTGGAAGGCCCGAGCGCGTTCCGGTTCCCTGTGGCCGTCCTGCTTGATCCAGGCCACGCCAGGCGTGTTCTCGCTGATCTCGTGAGCCGCCGCACCTCGCTGGCGAACGCCGTCACCCAGGACCATGTCCACCTGCACCGGCTCATCCAGCCGCAGAGCCACGCGGGTGGTGAACAGGTGCCGGAAGCCGACGATCTCCTTGCGCGGGTCCTGGACGACCGCGACGACCGCGAAACCCGGAGCGCGTCCCTGCGAGGTGATCGTCTGCACTGCACGAGTCGCGCGGTCCCGCAGGTTCTTGTCCGTCTGGTAGGCGATCACGTCGGCCAGTTCGTCCACGATCAGCACCGTGAACGGCTCACCGGTCGAGCGCGCCCAGAGCCGTCGAATGCCCCGGTAGCGCGAGGCCCGTTCCTTGACCTCTGCGGCGATCTCTTCCAGCAGTTCGACCGCGTCAGGGCCGTTGTCGTAGACGACCTTGGCGAAGGCGTCCGGGCACTGCCCGAGTTCCATGCCACCCTTGGGATCGATGCCGACGAGGCGCACGAGTCCCGCGCGGATGGCCGGGGCGAGTTGCCAGACGATCGACCAGAGCACCGAGCCCTTGCCCGCACCAGGCACACCGACGACAAGGAGCTGAGAGCCGAGCAGGCGCAGCAGCCACGGCCGACCGGTCTCCGTCCTGCCGACCATGACCCGCTTGAGGTTCACCGTCGCCGCGTCATCGGACAGCGCAGGCACCGGCACCGCGCGAGCCAGCGGGTCAGAGTGGATGAAATCGAGTTCGAGCACCCGAGGCTTCAACACGCGGACACGGCACGACTTGGCGTTGAAGGAGTGCGCCAGGTTGTCCCGCCGCGCCTCCCACTGCTCTGGAGACTGCGCGGGAACCATCTTGACCCGCACACGATCCCGCCAGCCCTCCGAGCGCACCTGACGCAGCTTTGGCCGGAACTCCTTGCCCCTGCTGTCTTTCGTGAGTACGGCGAGCCGCGTCACGGTGCGCCACTGCGGGACGTAGACCGTTGCCCGACGCCACTCCGTCAGCACTCGGTGCCATCCATGCCGTACGAACGACGGCCGATGAAGCCCTGCCCAGATCACCAACCCGGCCGTTGCGCTCAGCACGACGATGACGAGTGCCCAGGGCCCGCAGTGGACGTAGATCAGGTGGACGGTGACGCCGCAGATCACCGCGACCGGGTAGCGCACGGCGAGGACCGCCAGGCGCACCGCCAGCCAGACGAGCACGACTACCAACGCGATGGGCAGTGACACGACCTTGACCCACCGGGGCAGGAAGAACCACCACGGCAGACGTGGTCGGACGCCCTCGAACGGAGCGGGATCAACCCAGCGGTTCCCGGACATCACGCCTCACCACCGTTCACGACGATGACGAAGATGAGCGGCAACCAGCCGAGGCAGCCACAGCACTTGATCTGTCCGGGTGCGTAGATCCCGAACCGGTGGCACACCTGGCAACGCCGACCGTTCGGCAGCTTCCATCCGGACGGACGACCGGTCCCGCTTGACGCGCCACATGTGTGTGGCGATACCCTCTGCATGACCCGAATCTCCTTGTGTCCCAACGAATGCATGGCTGATCGAGTCAGCGTGAAGTCGCAGGGAGACAGTCGAGCCCGCCAAGACTTGGACTGTCTCCCCGCGACCACGCCAACCGTGGTCCTGCTGTTCAGTTGTTCCTCTCGAAGCGTTCTCTCAACTCCGCCAGGCGTAGCCTCGCGGGCACCACAGCCCTTGTGGTTGTTGGGGAAGGCGCGGGACGGGCCGACGGGGTAGCAGCCGAGTCCACCCGTCCCGCGCCGCTCTACATGCGGGCTTCGTCCGAGCCCGCGCCGGAGTCGCTGAACCAGGACGGATCAGTCAGGTGGTGCTTGCCAGCCACCAAGCCGTGCTTGAGCTCCAGCATCTCGGCGAGCTTCCGCGCGCTGTTCTCGATCTCACGGGCGAGCCGAGCCATCACGCCCGGACCCTCGGGGGTGTTGGGCAACTGGATCGCCATGTTGCCGGGGTCGAGGAACATCACCAGGGCGGGAATGTCCTCGGTGATCATGACCATGTCTGCGGCCGACTGAGGCCCAGGCGCAGCAGTAGCGTTCAACATCAGGTCTCCTCCGCTCAGGCCGCAGCCGCGTCAGTGCCCGCAGGCTTGGCCGACTGCTTTGCTCCGCCACGGTTCGCGGGCAACGCCGAGTGCATCTCGTCGGCCCAGATCGTGTAGTTGACCCAGCCGTCACGCACGTACGGCGTGACCTTCAGCCCGGTGAACACCGCCGGGCGGAACGGCGTGCCCGGCATCGTCTCCGGCGGAACCGGCTGGTAGTCGGCCGCGATCTTCACGACCTGTCCGGTGTTCTTGCCCTTCGCGGACGGGTCCGTGCCCTGCACCGTCCACACCGGACGACCCGTCAGCTTGCAGACAGCGGGCTTGGTCTTTCCGTCGGCCCAGTCGTTCGCCCGCTCCACCGAGATGACGTAGAAGCCCTGTGGGAACAGCTCGTCGAAGGTGATCGGAAACCTGTGACCAGCGGGGATAGCCATGTTGTGCACCTCTTCAGTCGTTGCCCGTTGTGCCGGGCCCTTAGCTTGCCTAGTCGTCTAGACGAGTTCAGGTTAGCTAGTCGTCTAGAGGAGTTCAATCAGTCCTCTCGATTGTTCGCTTTTGCAAGCGCTGTCTACTGGGCCGGGACGTCGTACTCCAGGACGAAGGAGTGCGCGATCTTCACCGTGTCGCACACCTCCACCGGGACGCCGTTCGTGTCGTAAGCCGTGCGTACCAGGGTCATGACCGGGATTCCTGCGCCGATCTCCAACGCCTTGCGTTCGTCAGGCGTCGGCATCCGAGCGGACACCTCTTCCGTGAAGCGCGCCAGCTCGTGTCCCGCGTCCTCGATACGGCCATAGATGCCGCCAGGGCCTGTGTTGACCTCTGCGATCGGCGTGCCCTTGGCGATGGCCTCGGGGATGTACGAGGTTGCCGTCTCCACTGGCCGGCCGTCGGCCAGGTAGCGCCGCGACCGGACGATGACACGTTCCCGCGGCTTGAGGCGGAGCCGTTCGGCGACCTCTGGCGAGGCGGCCTCGTTCGTCACGCGGATCTGGTCGACGCCCGGCACGTGGCCGGATGCTTCGGCTTCGGCGATGAACGCGGACTTGCCTTCCTTGCGGTGTCTCCTTGCGAACCGGTCGGAGGCGAGTCGGCGCACCGGGGGAGCGGAGCGCACGAAGACGCCCTTGCCGTGCTGGGCGACGACGAGGCCTTCGGTTCTCAGCTCCTTGATCGCTTCGCGGACCGTCATCCGGGCTACCCCGAAGTGGTCGATCAGCGTGGCTTCGGAGGGCAGCTGCTCGCCAGGAGCCAGGCGTCCGTGATCGATGTGCGCGCGAAGGATGTCCGCGATCTGGCGGTACGGCGGCCGATCGTTGGACCTGTCTATAGTTCCTAGATCGAGCATGGTCACCTACTCCTACAGACGACTAGACGAGTTCAGTTTCTCATACTCGTCTGCTGAGGGAAAGTGCAGGCAATGACTGAGACGCCCCGCCATTCCGTGAGTGTTGCCGGAATCGTCGTCAACGACGAGGGCAAGGTTCTTGTCATTCGCCGCCGTGACAACGGCCACTGGGAACCGCCAGGTGGCGTGCTTGAAATGTCTGAGACCTTCGAGGAGGGCGCGCGTCGAGAGGTCTTGGAAGAAACCGGAATTTCGGTCCAGGTCGAACGTCTTGCGGGCGTCTACAAGAACATGAAGCGAGGGATTGTCGCGCTGGTGTTTCTTTGTAGGCCGCTCGACGAACCCAGTCGCGCTACTGAAGAAGCGGCAGAGGTTCGATGGATGTCGCTCGACGAAGTCCGCGAGGCAATGGCTCCTGCTTACGCAGTGCGAGTTTCAGACGCATTTGAGCCCGCAGTCAAAGTTCGGGCCCATGATGGCATCGGCCTTATTGGTGACGGGCGTTAGTTGATCTTTTGCCTGTCGTTGGCATGCCTCAACAGTTATAGATTAAGTGCACTATTGGCTGGCGTGAACCCTGGCAGCATGGGCCTCGATTGCGAACGGACTTGTTAGTAGTTCACTCGATATTCCGCCCGATTGGGGCGTACTCGCCCTCCTTTTCCCGCACGAAGAAGGCGCGTGACCACTCGGACCCTTCTGCGGTTAGGATCCATCGGTAAAGGCCAGGTGTGAGCGGTAGGCCGTTCTGCAGGTCGATCATGATGCGTGCGCCACCGCTTATTCCCGGCGGACGGTTCTCTCGATTTGAGGTTTGCACGCTAGTTCTGTACTCGATAAGTCGACTGTTCTCGTCTCCTGCGGAAACGATCTGACCTTCTGAATCAACGAGGCGTAGCCAGATGTCAAAGGATCGAGCGTCTGATTGATCAGAGTCATTTATTGTCGCGATGACAGAAAAAGCTGGCAAAGGCGCAGGGCCAATGGTGTCCCAGCCCGCGCCTAGGAGGTTAAGCTCTCCTGAGGTGGCAACATTTGCTGCACGCGCAAGCTCAATGTACGCGATCATACGGTTACCGTGCTCGTGGTCACGATTCCGTAAGGCTGAGAGTTGCGTACGACCGAGCCTTGATGCTCAGGCGCAGGGCAAGTGTCGACCACTTCCACCACTTCTGTATCCTTTAGAGTATCCCAGGCGACATCGAGGTAGGCCAGACCTGTATTCGCATTTATGTGTGACACGCGCGCAAATCCTTCGACCTCGTCGTCGGGCTCGAAGACCAGCACTCGTGCGCCTTGTTGAGGTAGTACTGAGAAATCGGCGACCCGCACGCGGATAAGTCCGTCTTGTGTAAGAGCGTTAAAGTTTGCGCGGACACGCGGCAACGGCCTTACTTTGAATGCCAAATGCCGGATTGAGCCCAGGCCTGCGCCTACGGCGGCAGCGCTTACTTGTCCGAGTACGGCGATCAGCGGGTCCATGCTGGGTTCCTCCTCGCGTCACCGAAGCACCGCTCGAACCTCTCAACGACCGCTGGGGTCAACTCTGTTCCGAGAAGTACATCGTAGTGGTACGGCTCGGGAGGCGACGCGGCAAGCTGGAATCCGGCTGCTTGAAGGTCCTCCACGGTGGCTACACGGTAGAACTTGACCCTGCGGTGCGGTCCGAAGAGTCTGGCCACTGCGGCGTCAAGCTCCTCACCAGGCTCAAGAGTCGAGGCAAACACGCTCAGGTGGAACTCACCGTCCCAGGTTCCGTCATCCTCCCGTTCAGTTCGTTCGTCCTCAGCTTCGTCGAGTACTCGCTCCGTAGCCTTGAGCTTGCCCTCTCGCATCACAACTGATCTAGGCGGAGGGGGCTCACCGGGGCGGCGCATCGTCAAAGGTTAACGCGACGGCTTCGAGAGCTTTTCGTCACACGGTGCGCTGGGAGGCGTGGTGCCGCTGTTCAGCACTGCACATCTTCGGAGCGAGCTGCGGAGGGTTGCTGCTGAACTGTGCTTTATTGGATCAAGGCGCCGCCGTCGGCGGCGCGCAGCGGGCCAGTCGCCTACCAGCGTGGCCCGCATCCATCCGGGCACGTCGGGCTCCCGCTTCGCTCCGCCCGCCGGCCACGGCGGCACGGCCCACGGATGGCGCGGCAGCGCACCACCGACGGCGGAATCAGACCCAAGGGCTACCAGCAGACGCCAGCCGGGACGATCGCGAAGGCGGCCAGCTGATCGAGCCGG
Organism: Lentzea aerocolonigenes; assembly: GCF_000955955.1. Lineage (GTDB taxonomy): Bacteria > Actinomycetota > Actinomycetes > Mycobacteriales > Pseudonocardiaceae > Lentzea > Lentzea aerocolonigenes_A. Next base: position 43,519 of record NZ_JYJG01000016.1, on the reverse strand, counting down.
GCACGGCGATCGACTGCCGCGACGGCTACGCCGCCTTGCCACCGAGCGACGACCCCAGGACAGCACGAAGGGCACCACCCCGACACGCCATGATCAGCCACGGCCAGCGGCACCGCGTCAAGACGGGAAAGCGTGTCTTGACCCAGCACCACTGTCCGCGAGATCGGCTCAGTGTCGGGATGATGCCCCGGTAGTGGTTGATCAACTCCCAGGCCGTCTACAGGCCGTGAGACGTCCCAAAGCGTCGAAAACCAGTGAGAACTATCGAGCAAGAAAACCGCAGCTCAACGGCCATGCGAGCCGACATCCACGCCTACGGCAAACGCCAGCGATCACAACATCGCCGTCTGGCTCGCGATGTACTCCTGACCCGGTGCCGGGTCGCCCGGCACCGGAATCAAGCGTTCAGCGGCCGCCTCGGGCCATGTGCAGCACGTCCAGGGCCGCGTCGAGCTGTTCCTCCGACAGCTTCGCCGGCACGTGGCCGCGTTCCAGCACCACCTCGCGGATCGTCTTGCGCTCCTTCAGCGACTGCTTGGCGATCGACGCCGCCTCCTCGTAACCCAGGTAGCGGTTCAACGGCGTCACGATCGACGGCGAGGACTCCGCGTACTCGCGCATCTGCGCGGCCTGGGCTTCAGCACCAGAGAGGACCTTGTCCGCCAAGAGTCGAGCCACGGCGGCCAGCAAACGCGAGGACTCCAGGACGTTGCGGGCGATGACCGGCAGCATCACGTTCAGCTGGAAGTTGCCCTGGGAGCCGGCGAACGCGACGGCGGCGTCGTTGCCGATCACCTGGGCCACGACCATCATCGTGGCTTCGGAGATCACCGGGTTGACCTTGCCCGGCATGATCGACGAACCGGGCTGCAGGTCGGGGAGAGCGAGTTCGCCCAGGCCCGTGCGGGGGCCGGAGCCGAGCCAGCGGAGGTCGTTGGCGATTTTGAACAACGCCACTGCCGAGGCTCGCAGCTGGCCTGAGATCTCGACGACGCCGTCCTGGGTGGCCTGGGCCTCGAAGTGGTCGCGGGCCTCGACCAAGGGGAGACCGGTCGCGGACGCCAGTTCGGCCGCGACCAGGGCGCCGAACGAAGCGGGGGCGTTCAGGCCCGAGCCGACCGCGGTGCCGCCGATGGGGAGTTCGGCCAGGCGGGGGACGGACGACTGAAGGCGTTCGACGGAGTAGCGGACCTGGGAGGCCCAGGCGCCGGCTTCCTGGCCCAGGGTGATCGGCACGGCGTCCATGAGGTGGGTGCGGCCGGACTTGACCAGGTCAGACCACTCGGAGGCGCGCGACTCCAGGACGGACGCGAGGTGCTCGAAGGCCGGGATCACGTCCTGCACGACGGCTTCGGTGGCGGCCACTCGGAGGGTGGTCGGGAAGGTGTCGTTGGACGACTGCGAGGCGTTGACGTGGTCGTTCGGGTGGACGTCGCGGTCCAGGTGGTGCGTCGCGAGGGTGGCGATGACCTCGTTGGCGTTCATGTTCGAGGACGTGCCCGAACCTGTCTGGAAGACGTCGACCGGGAACTGGTCGTCCCACTTGCCGGCGGCCACGTCGTCGGCTGCGGAGGCGATCGCTGAGGCCACGTCGTCGTCCAACACGCCTAGGCGGGCGTTGGCGCGGGCGGCTGCTGCCTTGAGCAGGCCCAGGGCCCTGATCTGGGCGCGTTCCAGGCCTCGACCGGAAATCGGGAAGTTCTCGACCGCGCGTTGGGTTTGGGCGCGCCACAATGCGTCGACCGGTACCCGGACCTCACCCATCGTGTCGTGCTCGACGCGGTACTCCTGTTCAGACATACCTCCGAGTCTCTATCGTCGATCACAGCACTGCCACCCACCACTGGCAGAAGGGCCCTCTCATGGAGCGTGACGTCGACCTCCTCATCGTGGGCGCTGGTCCCACGGGGTTGTTCGCCGCTTACTACGCAGGCTTCCGGGAAATGAACGTCGCCGTGGTCGACGCGCTGCCAGAACCTGGCGGCCAGGTCACAGCGATGTATCCGGAGAAGATGATTTACGACGTGGCCGGGTTCCCCGCGGTGCGCGGGCGCGACCTCGTCAACGGTCTGGTGGAGCAGGCAGGGCAGTTCAAGCCGACCTACCTGCTCGGCAGCCAGGCGCGCACGCTCGAGTCCATTGAGGACGGTCTGGCGATCGGCCTCGCGGACGGCTCGACGATCAACACCAAGGCCGTGCTGATCACGGCGGGCATGGGCGAGTTCAACCCGCGCCCGCTGCCCGCCGGTGACGGTTGGCTGGGTCGCGGCATGGTGCACTTCGTGCCGGTGCTGGCCGAGCACGCCGGGCAGCACGTCGTGATCGTGGGCGGTGGCGACTCGGCGTTCGACTGGGCGCTGGCACTGCACCCGATCGCGGCCAGCGTCACGATCGTGCACCGCAGGGCCAACTTCCGCGCGCACGCCGCCACCGTGCGGCAGGTGCGGGAGCTCGGCGTCGAGATCATCACCGACGCCGAGGTGCTGGCACTGCGCGGGGAGCCTCTGTCCGAAGTGGACGTCAAGGTCAAGGGCGAGGACGTGAAGACGCTGCCCGCGCAGACGGTTGTCGCGGCGCTCGGGTTCACGGCCGACCTCGGACCGATCGAGTCGTGGGGCCTGGAGCTCGACCACCGCGCGGTCGTCGTCGACACCACGATGCAGACCAAGCTCGACCGGGTCTACGCGGCGGGCGACGTCGCGCAGTACCCCGGCAAGGTCAAGCTCATCGCCACCGGGTTCGGGGAGGCGGCGACGGCTGTCAACAACATCGCGGTCATGCTCAACCCGTCCGCCCACCTCTTTCCCGGGCATTCCAGCGACGCGAGTTGAAACAGGCCGGCAGGATCCGCGAGCACGGGGAGACTTGTGGCCGTGCTCGCGGCCTGCCTGCTGCTGGTGGGGTGTTCGCCCAGGCCGACGCGGGCGGTCCGGCTGGACGAGCACGCTGCTAGTCCGGCAATGGCTCCGGGTCGTGCTTCGCCAGGTGCTGGAAGATGATCGACGTGCGGAAGCCGACGATCTCCTTGCGCTGACTCAGCCTGTCCACCAGGAACGCGTGCAGGTGCTCGTTGTCCTGCGCGCCCACGTGGATCACGAAGTCGTCGCTGCCCGCCATCACGAACACCGCCGTCACCTCGGGAAGGCCGGCGGCGAAGGCCTTGAAGGCGTCGATCACCATCCGGCTCAGCGGACGGACCTGCACCGACACCAACGCCTGCACACCGCGGTTCAGTGCGGCCGGTGCGATGTCGGCGTGGTAGCCGCGGATCACGCCGCGCTCGCGCAGCAGCCGGGTGCGCTCCAGGCACGTCGACGGTGCCACGCCCACCTTGCGGGCGATGTCGCGGTTCGACTGCCGGGCATCGCGCTGCAGTTCCCGCACGATCGCCGAATCAAGTTCGTCCATGTCGTCCCTCGACCCTCGCGGCCGAACAACGTTCGGCACATGCGCTCCAACCCTGGTCCTCACCCTAACTTCGAAGCCAGAACATGGTGGAAGTTCGGGGAGGAACGCAGATGTGGGAACACGAACGGCTCGTCGTCCGCACCGGGCCGCGGTCGGGGATGACCACGATGGTCGCCGTGCACTCGACCGACGCGGGGGTGGCGGTCGGGGGTTGCCGGATGAAGGCCTACGAGCAGATCACCAACGCGGTCACCGACGTGCTGCGGCTGTCGAAAGCCATGACGCTCAAGTGCGAGGCGGCGGGAATTCCGCACGGCGGGGCCAAGAGCGTGATCGTGGCCGACCGCCCGCTCACCCCGGAGCTGCGCCGGCTGGTGCTGCTCGACCACGCTGACCTGATCAACGAGTTCGGCGGTGCCTACAAGGCAGGGCCGGACGTCGGCACCGGGCCCGCCGACATGCTGGTGCTCAGCGAGCTGACGCCGCACGTCTACTGCCTGCCGGAGGAGCACGGCGGCACGGGCTCGTCGAGCGGGCCCACGGCGCGCGGGGTGCTGGCGGCGTTGAAAGCGGCTGCACAGCACGTTTTCGGGACGGACGACCTGGTCGGCAGGAAGGTGGTGATCAGCGGGTTCGGCTCGGTGGGGGAGATCGTCGCGCGGTCGCTGGACGGCGCGGAGGTGATCGTGTCCGATGTGGACGAGAGCAGGCGGACGGACGAGTTCGGCTGGGTGCCTGCGGATCAGGCGTACCGGGTCGAGGCCGACGTGCTCGTGCCCGCGGCTGTGGGAGGTGTGCTGAGTCCGAGGACGGTCGAACACCTCGACGTCAGGCTGATCGTGGGGCCCGCGAACAACCAGCTCACCGACGATGCTGTCGCCGGTCTGCTGGCGGAACGCGGCATCGTGTGGGTGCCCGACCACGTCGCCAGTGCCGGCGGGGTGATCTACACGCTGGCCAGGGAGGACGACGGTGCCGACCACGAGACCGCGCTGAAGAGGGTGGACGGCATCGCGGAGACGGTGCGGAAACTCCTCGTCCGGTAGCAAGCCGGTGTCCGATGTGGACTTACGGAGGCTGCCCACCGGCGAGGCCGGTGGGCAGCAATCCGTTATGGCAGAACCTGGACCTTCTCGCCGATGGCCAGGTTGTCGAAGAACACCAGCGACGCGTCGGCCGGGAGCCGGACGCAGCCGTGCGACTGGACTGCGATGTCACCCTGGTGGAACGCGATGCCGGTCGTGGTGAAGTACACCGCGTTCGGCATCGGGCCGTTGTAGGGGACACTCCAGTCGTTCTTCACCTTGCGCAGCACCGAGAACGTGCCCACCGGGGTCTCGTAGCCCGGCTTGCCGTGGCTGACTGGAACAGGGCCGTAGCTCACGGCGCCGTTGAAGACCAGCCAGGCGCGGTTCGCGCCCTTCTCCAGACACGCTCCGTTGTAGACGGTGCAACCGCCCGCAGCCTGTGCGGGTACAGCGAAACCGAGGATCAGGAGCACCGTCGCGATGAGAACTCGCATCTCACATCACCCCTCGGTAGTGGAGTAACCACTAGCGGGTGATCTGAATCATCCTCTTATGCATCAGGGGACGACCTGAACCGTCTCGCCGATCGAGAGGTTGGTGAAGTAGTACTGGGCGGCCTGCGGGTCCAGGTGGATGCAGCCGTGCGACGGGACGGTCAGCGAACCCTCGTGGAACGCGATGCCGCTGTCCGTGAAGTACGTCGACCACGGCATGGGCGCGTTGTACGGGCGGCTCCACTCGTCCTTCACCTTGCGCAGCACGGGAAAGCGGCCGAGCGGTGTCTCGTAGCCCTTGCGGCCACTGGTGATCTGCACCGGGCCGTACGCGATCTTGTCGCCGCGCAGGATCCACGACTGGTTCGTGGAGAGCTGGATGCACGCGCCGTCGCTGATGTCGCACGGCGTCGGCTTCACGACCGGAGCGGGAGGCGGCGGCGGCGGAGGAGGCGTCTCAGAGGAAGACGCTGCGGCTGACGAAGAAGGAACCCCGGAAGAAGGAACCCCGGAAGAAGGAGCGGAAGACGGAGCAGAAGATGACGAAGGTGGTGGCGCTGTAGGCGTTTCCGCGTGCACGGCCCCCTGCGCGCACCCTGCCACCGACATCAACGCGACCGCCACGAGCAGCATCCGCATCGCGCACCCCCTCAGTGATTCATCCCTTGCCGAAGTAGACGGCCGGAGGATCACTCAGGTTGCAAGGCGGAGGGCCCGCCTCCTGTAACAGTTGGGAGACGGGCCCTCGGAATGCGTTTACCGCGGAACTGCTACAGGCCGCCCACGTTCGAGCTGACCCACGAGCGGTAGTACGCGACGTCCACGTAGATCGACGGAGCCTGGGCGCAGTTCGCGCCGCCACCGGAGCGGCTGGTCGCGCCGATGAGCTCCCAGCGGCCGGACACGGACTTCACCTGCGGGCCACCCGAGTCGCCGTAGCAGGCGCCCTTGTTGCCACCGGTGTTGTTCGTGCAGATCTCCGACGCGGCGGCGATGCCGGAGCAACGGCTGTCCGCGACGATCGACGTGTTGAGCTCCTGCAGGGTCACCGGAGCACCACAGGCACCGCGGACCGGGCAGGTCTGGCCCCAGCCGATGATGCGGGTCGCGGTGCCGACCGGGCCGGACGCCGTCGAGATGGCGATCGGGGCCTGGCTGACCGAGGTGTTGAGCTGCACCAGGGCCAGGTCGGCCGACGGGTGCGTGATGATCCGCGAGGCACCGGTGGTGGTGCCGCCGCTGGTGCGGTTCGTGGTGCCGATCCGGGTGCGGATCGACGCCGCGGACGAGCCCTGGACGCAGTGCTTCGCCGTCACGACCCAGTTGGCCTTGACCAGCGAGGCGCCGCAGAAGTGGCTGCCGGAGGTGCTCTGCAGGGACACCATGAACGGGTAGACCTGAGACGCGTTGGTCCCACCGACGATCATCGTGCCCATGTCGCCGTCGGCAGTGGGGGCCGGAGCCGCAGTGGCCATGGTGGCCGAGGCGAGCAGAGCGCCCGCGGCCACGGCGACTGCGGAGAACAACGAACGTGCCCTCATCGTTGAATCCCTTCCTGAACCCGGCGCAGGGTTGCCGGGGTCAGGTCGGAAACTATGGACGAAGGTCACATCGTCACTAGGGTCACTCGTCTGGTTACCGAGTGTTCACAGTTCACAGGAAAAAGGGACAATCAGGGCAGCGGCTGCTGCACGTCCTCAGGCAGGTCGAAGTCCACCGACGCGTATTCGCGCAGCTTGTGCAGGCTGTGGAAGCCGTCGATCATGCGCACGGTGCCGGACTTGGACCGCATGACGATGGACTGCGTGGTGCAGCCACCTGCCCGATAGTGCACACCGCGCAAAAGGTCACCATCGGTCACGCCCGTGGCGCAGAAGAAGACGTTGTCGCCCGACACGAGATCGTTCGTCGTGAGCACGCGCGACAGGTCGTGGCCCGCGCCGATCGCCTTCTCGCGCTCCTCGTCGTCCTTGGGCCACAACCGGCCCTGGATCGCGCCACCGACGCACTTCAGCGCAGCCGCCGCGATGATGCCCTCCGGCGTGCCACCGATGCCGATGAGCATGTCCACGCCCGACGTCGGACGCGCGGCCGCGATCGCACCCGCCACGTCGCCGTCGGAGATGAAGTGGATGCGGGCACCGGCGCGACGCACCTCCTGCACGATCGACTCGTGCCGCGGCCGGTCCAGGATGCACACGTTCACGTCGGAGACGTCGCTGTGCTTGGCCTTCGCGACGCGGCGGATGTTCTCCGCGATCGGCGCGGTGATGTCGATGACGTCGGCCGCCTCCGGGCCCACGGCGAGCTTCTCCATGTAGAACACGGCGGACGGGTCGAACATCGCCCCGCGCTCGGCCACGGCCAGCACGGCCAGCGCGTTCGGCATGCCCTTGGCCATCAGCGTGGTGCCGTCGATCGGGTCGACCGCGACGTCGCAGTCAGGACCCTCGCCGTTGCCGACCTCCTCGCCGTTGAACAGCATGGGCGCTTCGTCCTTCTCGCCCTCGCCGATCACGACGACACCGCGCATCGAGACGGTGTGGATCAGCTTGCGCATCGCGTCGACCGCGGCGCCGTCACCGCCGTTCTTGTCGCCACGTCCCACCCACCGGCCGGCGGCCATGGCCGCTGCCTCGGTGACGCGCACGAGCTCCAATGCCAGGTTCCGGTCGGGGGCTTCGCGACGTCGTTCCGCGGGGGTGTTCACCATTGCGCGCCTCCATGCGACTACTCAGCGTGCCGGGTTTGTGATCGGCATTCTGAATCCTTGCACGGGATCACGCCTCGGAAACGTCCTCCTCGACCACAGCGAGAGCTGCATCGATTCGCTCGCGCGCACCGGCGAGATGCTGCTCACAAGTCTTGGCGAGCACCTCACCGCGTTCCCACAGGGCGAGTGAGTCCTCCAGCGACAGGCCACCGGCCTCCAGCTTGCGGACCACCTCGACCAGCTCGTCACGGGCGGCTTCGTAACCGAGTGTTTCCGAACTCACGCGGACTGGCTCCTCAGACGGCTCAACACGGTCGCGACGGCCAGGTCGTACCCGACGAGCGCCTCCGCGAACTCTTCGCCGTCACCCTCTCGCACCGCCTCGTCGATGAGCGCCTCGGCCTCCGCGACGCGCCGGTACTGGACCGTTCCCGCGGTGGCCTCGCTCAGATCGTGCAGCGTGAGGATCAGCGTGCGGCGGCTCGTGGTGTCGCAGTCGCCCACCAGTGCCGTCCAGCAGTCCGCCGCGGCGCGGTTCGCCGCCTCCGCCTTGTGCCGCAGTCCCGAGGTGCAATTGCCGGCCGCCTCCATGGTCAGGGGCAGGAACACGGCATCACGCATCATCGGTACCTCCCCCTTCCGCACTGGTGACCACTGCTCCCACTGCTCCGTCAACGACGCGTACCCGCAGCTGTGTTCCGCTCGGCGCGTCCGTCACAGAACGCAACACGCCGTCGGGCCCGTCGGGTGTGACGAGTTGCACAACGGCGTATCCGCGGGCCAGCGTGGCGGCTGGTCCGAGGGTCGTCAAGCGGGCTTTCGTCCCGGAGAGGTGGACGTCCTCCCGATCGAGACGTTGCGTGACGGCCCTGCGGCTCTGGTCGCGAAGGCGTTTCACCTCTTCGGCACGGCGCTCCAGAGGACCGTACGGATCCGAAAGTACTGGTCGGGAGCGCAGAGCGTCGAGCAGTTTGCGTTCGCGGTCGACCCAGCCGTGCAGCGCGCGCCGGCCGCGGTCGCGCATCTGGCGGACGCGTTCACTCTCTTCAGCGACATCCGGAACCACCCGTTTGCCTGCGTCGGTCGGCGTCGAACAACGCAGGTCCGCGACGTGGTCGACGAGCGGGGTGTCCGGTTCGTGCCCGATCGCGGACAGCACCGGAGTGCGGCACTGGGACACCGCCCGGCACAGCGCCTCGTCGGAGAACGGCAGCAGGTCCTCCACGCTGCCGCCACCGCGCGCGATGATGATCACATCGCACTCCGGGTCGCGGTCCAGAGTGGACAGCGCGGTCATCACCTGGGTGACCGCCATCGGCCCCTGCACGGCGACGTTGATGACGCGGAAATGCGCTGCGGGCCAACGGTTCCGCGCGTTCGTGAGCACGTCTCGTTCCGCCGCGGAGGCACGACCGGTGATCAGACCGATCTTCTGCGGCAGGAACGGCGGGCGGCGCTTGCGGCGCGGGTCGAACAGGCCCTCGGCGTGCAGCAGCTTGCGCAGTCGCTCGATGCGCGCGAGCAGCTCACCGATGCCGACCGCGCGGATCTCGTCCGCGCGCAACGACAGCGTGCCCCGGTTCGGGTAGAAGCTGATCTTCCCGTGGACGATCACCCGGCTGCCCTCGGTGAGCTGCAGCTCGCGCACCAGCGAGGCGTTGGCGGTGATCGACATCGACATGTCGACGCTCGGGTCGCGCAGCGTCAGGAACGCCGTGGAGCTGCGCGCGTTCAGCTGCGTGACCTGGCCCTCGACCCAGAGCTCGCCGAGCCGGTTGATCCAGTCGAGCAGCTTGCGGGCGACCGTCCGCACCGGCCAGGGGTTCTCCGGCGTGGATTTTCCTTCAGTCACTGAGACTTGACCGTCGCGATCCTGCGGTTGAGCATGCCCACGAACTCAGGCCTGGCCTCGTGCGCCTTCTCGTAGCTCAGCAGCTCCTCGAGCTGTTCGACGTCGAGATTGCGCAGACGGGCCCGCAACTGGGCGATCGACAGCTCGTCGTACATGGGCAGGAACTCGGGCACCTCGGCGATCGCCCGTTCCTCTTCCTCCCACGGGTCGTCAGCCGACTCCTCGACGACCGCGGTGTCGTTGTCGCCGTCCTCGTCGAACGTCGCCCACTCCGGCTCCTCCTCCGCGGGCCTCAGTCCAGACAGGACGTCGTCACCTTTGATGGCGAGTTCGGTCACATGCTGCTGCACGCGCATGGACAACTGCATCGCCTCGCTGACCACCGTGAGGGGGAGTCCGGCGAGCTGCTGCGGCAGCCTGCGCGCCTGTTCGAGGGCGGTCACCGCGAGTCCAGCGGCGACGCGGACACCCAATGGCAGTGGCTTCATGCGCACTAGCCTGCCGCAACAGCGCTGAGAATGCGACGGAACGCCCTGGGTACCCTGGAGGCATGCCCAAGCGAGTCCTGTTGGCGAAGCCGCGTGGTTACTGCGCGGGCGTTGATCGTGCCGTGGAGACGGTCGAGCTCGCCCTCGAGAAGTACGGTGCGCCCGTCTACGTGCGCAAGGAGATCGTCCACAACAAGTACGTCGTGGAGACGCTGTCCGACCGCGGTGCCATCTTCGTCAACGAGACGGACGAGGTTCCTGAGGGCGCTCTCGTGGTGTTCTCAGCGCACGGCGTGTCGCCGGCTGTCCACGAGGAGGCGGCGCAACGCTCGTTGCGCACCATCGACGCCACGTGCCCGTTGGTGACGAAGGTGCACAAGGAAGCCGTGCGGTTCGCCAAGGAGGACTACGACATCCTCCTGATCGGCCACGAGGGCCACGAAGAGGTCGAGGGCACCGCCGGTGAGGCGCCCGACCACGTGAAGCTCGTGGACACCGCGGAGGACGCCGCCAAGGTCGAGGTCCGCGACCCGAACAAGGTCATCTGGCTGTCCCAGACCACGCTGTCGGTCGACGAGACCATGGTGCGGGTCCGGCAGCTCAAGGACCGCTTCCCGGAGCTGCAGGACCCGCCGTCCGACGACATCTGCTACGCCACCTCGAACCGCCAGACCGCGGTGAAGACGATGGCGCCGTCGTGCGACCTGGTGCTCGTCGTGGGCTCGAAGAACTCCTCGAACTCGGTCCGGCTGGTCGAGGTCGCGCTGCAGCACGGCGCCAAGGCCTCGTACCTGATCGACTACGCCAAGGAGGTCGACCTGGCGTGGCTCGAGGGCGTCGAGACCGTCGGCGTCACGTCGGGCGCGTCGGTGCCGGACCTGCTGGTGATGGAACTGCTGAAGTTCCTCGAGTCGCACGGCTACGGCGAGGTCGAGGAGATCACCACGGCGAACGAGCGGATCACCTTCTCGTTGCCGCGTGAGCTCCGCAAGGACCTGGTTCGCTAACGAATCGTGTCGAGGGCCTGGTTCACGTCCAGGCCCCACACGGTCACGGCGTCGCTGCCCGCGGACACCAGCGTCGAACCGTCCGGCCGCCACGCCAGGTGTGTGACGGCCTGGGTGTGACCGCGCAGCTTCGCCCACAGCGACCGGCCGCTCACCTCCCACACGATGACGTCCCGATCCCGGCCGCCGCTCGCGAGACGGGACGAGTCGGGGCTGAACTCCAGCGATGCCACCGCCTGGGTGTGACCGTGCAGTTCGCCGGTCAGCTGCCACGTCGAGGTGTCCCAGAGCGCGATCACACCGCTGTCGTCACCGGTCGCGAGCAGCTTGCGGTCCGGTGAGACCGCCAATGCCCTGACCGGACTCTTGTGCGGGCTCTGCAACGCCTTCTCGTCCCACGTCCTGGTGTCGCGCACGCTGATGCCGCCGTCCTCGCGGCCGATCACGATCTCCTGGTCGGACCGGCCGAGGGCGGCCGACGTGCGTTGTCCCCAGGCCAGCCCGCCGATCAGCGTGGGCTGGGCGGCGCCGGCGACCGGCCACACACCGTCCGGCACCTCCCCGCCGATCGCGAGCAGGGAGCGGCCGTTGAACTCCAGAGCCACCGGTGGGCGCGCCTCGCTGCGGAACCCGAGCGCGGGCAGGTTCGCGACCGGCTTGCCCGTCGCCACGTCCAGCACCGAGAGCGGTGCGCTCGTCGCGAGCTGCTTGCCGTCCCGGCTGAAACGGCTCATCGCGCCTTTCGCGATTCCGGTCTCCTGCCGATGCACGGTACGCAAGGCGCTGTCACGGCGTTCGATCACACCAGCGTCATCGACCGTGAGCACCGAGCCGTCGGCATCGACCGCGAGCGCGCGCACCACCAGTCCGGACGTCTTGGGCATGTTGGCGGGCGGCCAGAACCTCAACGAGCGGTCGGTGAGGATGGTGAGCGAACCGTCCGCGATGTAGCTCGCGCCGCGCACGGGCTCGCCGACCGTGAGCGTGGCGAGCCTGGTGCCGCGAGCCACGTCCCACATGTTCACCTTGCCGTCCACACCAGCCGTGACGAGAACGGTCTTGTCGGGGCTCAGCGTGAGCGAGGTGACCCCGCCGGCATGACTCGGTGGCGTCGCGACGACGGCGCCGGACGCGATGTCGCGCACCTGCACCAGACCTTCGTCCGTGCCGACGGCGGCGTACCTGCCGCCGGGCAGCAACGTGATCCGGTAGACGTTGCCGGAGCCCAGCGTGAAGCCGCCGGTCTGCTGCCGGGTCGCCAGGTCCCACACTGCGACCGAACTGCCGGAGGCGAGCGCGAGAGTCTTCTCGTCCTCGATCGTGAACGGACCGGTGATCGCTCCGACTGGCAGCTCGTACCGCTTCTGCTTGGTGGCGAGGTCGTAGACCGTTCCGCCGACGAGCAGTGACCGGCCGTCGTCGGTGAAGTGGACGCCGACCGGTTGCGGCGTCGTGATGAACGGCTCCGGCCGGGCGTCCGGACTGGCCCGCAGGGTGATCCGTCCATTGCCCTCGGACACCGCCATCCGGCCGTCGTCGGTGATGGCCCAGCCGAAGATGTAGCTGGACCCGTCGCCTGGGACCGACCTGACGTGACGGAAGCTCTCGGCGTCATAGGTGTCGATGCCGTTGCCGCCTACCGTGACGACTTCGCCGCGGACGATCGTGTAGCTCCACGCGCCGTTGTGCTGCATGGTGCGTCCTATGCCCGCGCCGTCCAGGCTGATCTCACGGCCGTAGGACGCTGCGGCGGCCGCGCTGAGCACCCGGCCGCGTGCCTCGGCGGTCGGGTAGGTCCGGTACGCCTCGGACGCCTTCTGCGCGGCGAGTCCGGGGTCGGTGCCCACGAGTGCCTCCGAGGCCTCGGCGAGCTGCTGTGACTGCCGCACGAGCCCCAGCCGATCGACCTCACGGCGTTGCTGCACGGCGACCACCGCGGTCGCCGTGGTGGCGACCAGCAGTGCCGTCAGCCCCGCGGCGACCAGGCGCTGGCGGCGGGAACGACGGCGTTCGCGCGCCTTCGAAGCGCCGATGAACTCGCGTTCGGTGGCGGTCAGCTCCGGAGTGGCTCTGGTGATCCACTCGGTCGTCTCGGCGAGCCTTCCCGTCCGGTAGAGCGAGTCGTCGTCGCGGCCCAGCTCGTGCCACGTGCGGGCCGCATCGGTGAGCCTGCGGTGTGTCCGGAGGCCCTCGTGGTCCTCGTCCAGCCACGACCGCAGCCGCGGCCAGGCCCGGAACAGCGCCTCGTGCGTCACCTCGACGGTGTGCTCGTCGACGGTGATCAACCTGGTCTCGGCGAGGACGTCGAGGACTTCTTCACCGACGACGTCCTGGCGCGGGATCGGGCGTTTGGTGCCGTCGGCGCTGAGCCGGAGCAGGAGCTGCTTGGCGAGGCGTTGCTCGTCTTCGTCGAAGGAGGCGTACGCGGCTTCGGCGCTCTGGGCGAGCGCGCCCTGGATCCCGCCCGCGGCCTGGTAGCCGGCCAGGGTCACCGTGTTGCCGCGCCTGCGATGCCACGTTTCGAGCAGCGCGTGCGACACGAGGGGGAGCACGCCGCTGCGTCCCGCCGCCTCTGCGACGAGGGTGGTCAACAGGGCCGTTTCGACCGTGCAGCCAACGGTGGCGGCGGGCTGCGTGATGGCCCGCCGCAGCTCGTCGGGCGTCATCGTGCCGAGGAGCACCTGTGCGTCCGTGAGTGCGTCGGCGAGCTTCGGGTACTGCGCGCAATGAGGGTAGAAGTCGGACCGGATCGCGATGACGCGGCGGCAGTCGGCGGAGAGCAGTGCGTCGAGGAACGCAGCCCGTTGCACCTCGTCGTCGCACAGCGTGAAGAGCTCCTCGAACTGGTCGACGACGAGCAGATCGGGGTTCCGGTCGAGCGCCTCGGCGATCGCCGCGTCCGGGTCGTGGCCGGGCGTGCAGACCACCGAACGTTCGAACTTCGCCGCGATACCCGCCCGCAGCAACGACGACTTGCCCTCGCCGGACGCCCCGAACACCGCGAGGAACCGCTGGCGTTCGAGGCGGTCGAGCAACGTGTGGGTCAGCGCTTCCCGGCCGAAGAACCTGTCCGCGTCCTCTCTCGTGAACGGGTTCAGGCCCACGTACGGCGATGGGCCGTTGTTCGTCTCCCTGCTCTGCGCCATGGCCACGGCCAGGTCGTGCCAGCGTTGCTCCCACGCGCTCTCGTCGCCGTGGCACCCGCGGACGTACGCGAGCGTCGCGTCGAGACCCGGCAGCTTCCGCCCGCCCGCCGCCTCGGACAGCGTGCTCGCGGAGAAGTGCGCGCGCCGGGACAGCTCCCGATAGCTCGGCAGTCCCGCGTTGGTCCGCAGTCGTCGTAGGTCCGCGGCGAACTGCAACAGCGGACTGTCACCGTCGTCCAGCGGACGTTCCCCTCTAGGCATCGCACTCATGCTGGCAGAGTGCGTGCTGGTCAGAGGGTTGTTGTCCGAGATCCGTTGTACGACGTTCGCGGGCCCGACCACGAACAACGGATCAAGCGAGTGCTCGCAACGCGGTTTCCACGTCGAGCGGCCACTTGATCACCGCGTCCGCCCCGGCAGACACCACCGCACGACCGTCGGGCATCCACGCGACGTGCGTGACGCCCTGTGTGTGCCCGGTGAGGGTCGCCCAGACGTTGTTCTGGTGGAGATCCCAGACGACGACGTTCTTGTCCTTGCCGCCACTCGCGAGCCGGGTGGAGTCGGGGCTGAACTCCAGCGCTGTCACGCCGCTCGTGTGTCCACGGAGTTCGCCGGTCTTCTTCCACGTCGTGGTGTCCCACAGCGTGATGAGCCCGTCGTCGCCGCCGGTCGCGAGCGTGCGCTTGTCCGGTGACAGGGCGAACGTGCGCACCGCGCCGTCGTGCACCCTGCCGAGGCCCGTGGTGTTCCAGGTGCCGGTGTCCCGGATGGCGACCACGCCGTCCTCCGAGCCGATGACGAGGTCGTGGTCGGAGCGGCCGAAGGCGATCGCGGTGGGCTCGCCGCCGAAGACGCTGCTGACCTGCACGGACGACGGTTCGGGCTGAACCGGCCAGGCGCGCGTCAGCACTGCCGGCGTCCCACTGCCGGATGTGTCGAGGGAGCGGACCACTTTGCCGTCGGCGACGTTCCTGACGGCGAGCTTCTCGCCGTTGCCGCTGGTGGCGAGCAGCTTCCCGTCCTTGCTGAACGCGGCAGCGGAACGGTTGGTCACGCCCGTCGCGACGCGGCTGATCGGCCCCGTCCCGGCGTCCCGGCGTTCGATGAAACCTCCGTCGTCGAACGTGAGGACGGTCCCGTCGGGGTCCACGGCGAGTGCCCGCATGGCGTGACCCGAGGCCATCGGCACGCTGCCTCGCGACCACACGCGCAGGCTGGTGTCGGTGAGCACGACCAGACGGCCGTCCGGAGTGAAGGCCGCGTCGTGCTTGAGGCGGTCCATCCGCAGCGAGGGCAGGGCGGTGTCGTGGACCAGGTCCCACAGCCGGATCTCGTCCTCGCCGAGGCTCATCACGGCGAGGATCGTGCGGTCGTCGCTGGTCTCCAGGTTGACCGGGGACCTGGACGAGGTCAGCTCCCTGATCTGCTTGCCGGTGGTGGTGCTCCACAGCTGCACCGGGCCGTCCATGGTGCCGACGACCGCCTGGTCGCCGGGCAGCAGCTCGAGGTCGCTGATCCGGCCGTTGATCGTGAAACCCCCGGTCTGCTGAGCCTTGCTGATGCTCCACAGGGTCACCGAGTCGTGGCCGTAGACCGCGAGCGTGTCGCCGAGGACGTCGACGCTGCGCGGCACGGTGCCGATCGGCAGTTCCGCGCGGATCCTGCGGGTGGCCAGGTCCCAGATCTGGCCGCCGACGATCAACTCGCGGCTGTCGTCGGTGAAGGCGAGCGCCGTTTGGTCGCCTGACTCGCGCAGCACCTCCGGTTCGCCCCTGGGACCGGATCTGAGCGTGACCTTGCCGGTCGGGTCGGCGACGGCGATGTGACCGTCCCCGGCGAAGTGGAGCCCGTACACCGAGCCGTTCGTGGGGAGGTCGGCGATGTGCGCGAGGGTGGTGCTGTCGTAGAGCTGCGCGCCGTGTTCGGTCGCGAGTCCGATGAGGCCGTTGCCGGCCACCACGCTGTAGCCGTTGACGTTGATCTCGCGCTGACGGTTGAACGCGGTGCTGAGGACCTGACTGCGGGCTTCCTGGGTCGGGGAGGTCTGGTACGCGGTCAACGCCTTGCGGGCGGCCTCGTCCGGGTTGCTCGCCATCAGGGCGGCGGAGAGCGCGGCGAGCTGCTGCGACTGAGTGATGCGGCCGAGGCGTTCGACCTCGGCACGTTGCTGGGAGGCGGTGACGGCACTCGCGGTCGTGGCGAGGACGAGGGCGATCAGGCCCGCCGCGGCCCAGCGCAGACGCCGTGTGCGCCGGCGAGAGAGGTTCTTCGACGCGGTCAGGAACGCGTCCTCGGTCTTGGTGAGAGCGGGTTCGGTGCGGGCGGCCCAGTCGGTGGCCTCCGTGAGCCTCACGGTCCGGTAGAGCGCGCCCGAGTCGCGGTCCAGCTCCTCCCACAGGCGGGCGGCCTCGGTGAGCCTGCGGTGGGTCTTCAGGCCTTCGCGGTCCTCGTCGAGCCAGGCGGCGAGGCGTGGCCAGGCTCGGAAGAGCGCCTCGTGGGTGACCTCGACGGTGTTCTCGCCGACCGTGACCAGGCGGGCGTTGGCGAGCACGTCGAGGACCTCGTCGCCGATCACCTCGCTGCGCGGGACCGGGCGTTTCGTGCCGTCCGCGGCGAGCCTGAGGAGCAGCTGGCGGGCTCGCGGCTGCTGGTCCTCGGTCAGCTCGGCGTAGGCGGTCTCGGCGCTCTGGGCGAGTGCTCCGTCGATGCCACCGGCGGCTTTGTACGCGCCGAGGGTGAGGATGTTGCCGCGCTTGCGGTGCCAGGTCTCCAGCAGGGCGTGGCTGACCAGCGGGAGCACGCCGCTGCGGCCCGTCGCCTCGGCGATCAGGGTGGTGAGCAGGGCGCCCTCGACCGTGCAGTTCACGGTGGCGGCGGGCTGGGTGATCGCGCGGCGCAGCTCGTCCGGCGTCATCGTGCCGATCAGGACCTGGGCGTCGGTGAGCGCTTCGGCCAGGTCCGGGTGCTGCGAGCAGTGCGGGTAGAAGTCGGACCTGATCGCGATCGTGGTCTTGCACGGGGCGTTGAGGAGCAGGTCGAGGAACGCCTGGCGCTGGACCGGGTCCTCGCACAGGGTGAAGAGCTCCTCGAACTGGTCGACGATGAGCAGGTCGGGGTTCTTGCCCAGCGCGTCGGCGATGGAGGCGTCCGGGTCGGTGCCGGGTGTGCAGCTGATCGGGTTGCCGAAGTGCTGGGCGAGACCGGCCTTGAGCAGCGACGACTTGCCCTCACCGGATGCACCGAAGACCGCGAGGAAGTTCTGCGTCTCCAGGCGTTCCCTGAGCGCGATGGTGAGCTTCTCGCGGCCGAAGAACCGGTCGGCGTCTTCTCTCGTGAACGCGCTCAGGCCCACGTACGGCGACGGGCTGACCCTGGACTGGAACAGGCTCTCGTCGACCTCGTGCCAGCGTTGGGACCACGTGTTCTCGTCGCCGCCGCACGCCCGGACGTACGCCAGCGTGACGTCCAAGCCGGGCAGCTTCCGCCCGGCCGCGGCTTCGGACAGCGTGGTGACCGAGAAGTGCGCTTTGCGGGCGAGCTCCCGGTACGGCGGGCCGCCCGCCTCGGCGCGAAGGCGGCGCAGATCTCCGGCGAACCGCAACAGCGGGCTGTCGCCCTCGTCCAGTGGACGTTCTCCCCTAGGCATCGAGCTCATGCTGGCAGAGTGCTGCCGTTTTCCCTGCTGGTTGTTCCGACCTGGTTGTTCGCGGTTCGGGGAGTGGCCGCGGACAACGTCCTAGCGGTCGTCGCGCGGGGGCCTCGGGCGGCGCTGACCGGCCGGGCGTTCCGCGCGAGCACCTTCCGGGCGCGGACGGCGTGCGGGTGCGCCCTCAGGACGTGGACGACGGGCCGGGGCACCCTCGGGCCGCGGGCGGCGCGGGCGCTCCTCCTCGGACTCCTCGCGCGCGGGCTTGCGGGGAGCCGGCTTGCTGCGGGACTTCACCTCGGCCTTGGCCTCGCGGACCTCGTCCTTGGACGGCCGGTTCGGGTCTTTCTGGATGGCCATGCGCACGATGCCGAGCACGACGGTGACCGCGGTGGTGATGGCCATGACCGGGAAGCTGTCGATGAGCGGCTTGCCCAGGCCGAGTGCCATGGCGGACAGGCCGCCCTTCGAGACGCCGCCGGTGAGCAGCACCAGCGTCGGCACGGTGGCGGCCAGGATCAGCGGCGGCTGCACCATCGGCGCGAACAGGCTGCGGCGCTGCACGAGCAGGATCGCGGCCAGTGCGCCGATGAAGAACACGGCGTTGAACGTCCAGCCGACGGTCTTGCTCGAGTTGATGTCGATGAACGCGCCGATGAACGCTGGGACCAGGGCGGACAGGATCGCAGCCCACCAGGGGATGCCCTTGAACGACCCGAAGATGGCCCGGTAGTTCCACGGAACGGCGTCGTAGTCCTCGACGTCGTCATCGAAGGCAGCCGAACGGTCGCGCAGCTCACTCACGCCGCACACGGTAGCCGTTCGGCCATTAGGTGTTCGTCAGTCCGCTGCTTTCTCACCCAGAAGCAACCTGTGGGCACACTCCGTGCGTTTTACGCGGACTGTTCGTCCGCCCTTCGGACGAGAGGCAGCGGCGTAGGGGTGGCGGAGGCCTCGGTCAGCGGCTCCACGCTCGCCCGGAATCCCTCGAGGGCGTCGAGCTCGCGGCGGCGCGCACTCAGGAATCGCTGCAGGTGCGTGGTGGAGAGGTTGACGGCGTCGATGGCGGTGTCGGCGGCCCGGTTCGCACGGCCCGCCTGCAGCCTGACCTGCTCGACGTCGTCGGCGAGGGCTCGTTCGGTGACCGCGAACATCGCACTCGACGCGATCACGGCGAACCCGGTCGGGCCGCACAGGAAGACCCGGCGGTCGAGGAGCCACCTGAGGAGCTCGGGGTCCGTGTCCAGGGCCGCGACGACCGCGCCGTCGTTGGGGACGAACATGATCGTGCCGTAGATCGCGTCGGCCCAGCGCTGGTAGCCCTTGCCGGCGAGTTCGGCGGCTCGGGAGCGGATGTTGCGGACGTGCACCCGCAGCGCGTCCTGACGTTCCTGTGGATCGTCCGTCTCGACCGCTTCTGCCCACGTCGCCATGGACATCTTCGAGTCGACCGGGACCATGCGGCCGCCGCCGACGCTCAGCACCATGTCCGGCCGCACCGCGCCACCGCCCGCGACGTCCGTCTGGAGCGTGTAGTGGAGGTTTTCCCTCAGGCCGAGTGCGCGCGCGGTTTCGACGAGGACCTGTTCGCCGAGCTCACCACGACCGCTGACGCTCGAGAACGCCACCTCGTACCGCTGCAGAGCTTGCTGCTGGGAGTCGTAGCGCGCGCGTTCGACGCCGATGGCGTGGAGTGCCTCGTCGGTGCGCCGGACGCTGTCCTGGTAGAGGCGGTAGACGAACACCAGCGCCCCGGCGCAGACGAGCGCCAGGACGAGCGAGGCGGTGATGATCACTGCGGTCACGGCACCGATGATGCTCCCTCAGAGATGTTGAACTCGATCGGGTGACACGCCGGGAACCCTCCCGGAGTTTTGTCGGACCCCGTCTCTACGGTTGGTGCCATGCGGATCCTGCACACCTCCGACTGGCACGTGGGGCGCACTTTCCACGGCCGCGACCTGCTCGTGGAGCAGGAGTCGGTGCTGAGCGGCCTCGCTGACCTGGTGTCTTCCGAGAAGGTCGACGTCGTGGTCATCTCCGGCGACCTCTACGACCGCGCGGTGCCGTCCGCCGACGCGGTGTCGTTGTGCGCGCGGGTGCTGATGCGGATCCGCGCGGCCGGGGCGCAGATCGTGATCACCCCGGGCAACCACGACTCGGCGGCGCGGATCGGGGTGTTCGGGGAGTTCGCCGCGGCTGGCGGGCTGTTCCTGCGCACGCAGATCTCGTTGCTGGACAAGCCGGTCGAGCTGGCGGACGAGCACGGGCCCGTTGCGGTGTACGGGATTCCGTTCCTGGAGCCCGAGCCGGCGCGGCACGTGCTGGGAATCGCGGACAAGGGCCACGCGCCGGTGCTCGGCGAGGCGATGCGCCGTATTCGCGCCGACTTGGCCTCGCGTGAGGCGCGGTCGGTGGTGCTGGCGCACGCCTTCGTGACAGGTGGGGCGCCGTCGGAGTCCGAGCGCACCATCGCGGTGGGTGGCGTGCAGGACGTGTCGATGCAGGTGTTCTCGGGTGTCGACTACGTGGCTCTCGGTCATCTGCACGGTCCGCAGACCCTGGCCGAGAACCTGCGTTATTCGGGCAGTCCGCTGGCGTACTCGTTCTCCGAGGCGCGGCACCGGAAGTCGGTGTGGCTGGTGGAGCTGGACGCGGGTGGTCTGGTCGGCGTCGAACGGCGTGAGCTGCCGGTTCCGCGTCAGCTCGCGACGGTGACCGGGACGCTGGCCGAGGTGCTGGAGGATCCGGCGCACAAGCCGCTGGAGGACCACTTCCTGTCGGTCGTGCTGACCGACCAGGTGCGGCCGATGGATGCGTTGCGGCAGCTGCAAACCCGCTTCGAGCACGCCGTGCACGTGGAGTGGCGGCCGGAGCAGGGGCTGCAGCACAACATGACGTACGCGGAACGGGTGCGCGGCCGCACGGACGAGGAAGTAGCGTGCTGCTTCGTGTCCGACGTGCGCGGGTCCGAGCCTTCTGCTGCCGAGATGTCGTTGCTGCGCGAGGCTTTCTCCGTTGTCGCGAGGGAGCAGGAGCAATGAGGCTGCACCGGCTGGAGCTGACCGCGTTCGGCCCTTATCCGAGGCCCGAGGTCGTCGACTTCGACTCCTTGGGTGCCGACGGGTTGTTCCTGCTGCACGGTGACACGGGCGCGGGCAAGACGACGTTGCTGGACGCGGTGGCTTTTGCTCTGTTCGGCCGGGTGCCGGGCGCTCGTGGCGACGTGAAGAAGCTCCGCTGCGAGTACGCCGATCCCGAGGTGCCGACGGAGGTGTCGCTGGAGCTGACCGTGCAGTCGCGGCGGTTCCGGATCGTGCGCTCGCCGGAGTTCGACAGGCCGAAGAAACGCGGCGGCGGCTTCACCACGCAGCCCGCGAAGTGCTCGCTGACCTGGCTCGAAGGCTGGGACGGCGAGGGGATCACCCGCATCGACGACGTGGCCCGCGCCGTCGAGGACATGCTGGGCATGTCGTACGAGCAGTTCTTCCAGGTGGTTCTGCTGCCGCAGGGCGAGTTCGCGAAGTTCCTGCGCTCGGACACGGCCGAGCGGGAGGTGTTGCTGGAGAAGCTCTTCGGCACCGAGCGGTTCCTCGACGTCGAGAAGTGGTTCCGGGACAAGCGAGTTGTGGCCGGCCGGGTGCTGGAGGAACGCCGCCAGGGCGCTGCCGAGCTGATGCACCGCGTGGCGGAGGCGGCTGGCGAGGAACCGTCGTTCGAGCCGGGCTGGCTGGAATCGGTGCTGGAGCGGTTGTCCTCGGCCGTCCGCGAGGCCTCCGCCGCCTCGGAGGAGACGGCAGGTGTGGCCGACGGCGCGGACGCCCTGCTGGCCCAGGCCCGTGTGCAGGCCGACCAGATCCGCCGCGTCCGCGAGGCCCGCGACATGCTGACCCGCGTCGACGCCGCAGACTCGGCCTCCTGGTTCGCCGAACGCGACGCTGCCCGCCGTGCGATCCCGGTCGTCCCGGCCTTCAACGAGATCGCGAAGCTGCAGGAGTCGTACAAGTTCGCGGTCCGAGACGAGTCCGCCGCCGCGGAAGCGCTGGCCCGCTTGGGTTATGAGGGTTCCTCGTTGCGGGAGGACGCCGAGCGCTTCCGCGAAGAAGCCGGCGGTCTGGCCGAACTGGCCGCCGAAGCCGAACGCCAGCAGGCCGACGTGCGCAGGCTGTCGGTGCTGAAAACCTCCTCGTACCAGGTAGAACGCCGCCTGCTCGCCCTGAACGCGGAACTGGAGGTGCTCCCGGAGCGCCTGGCTCAGTGCCGGGCCCAGCTGGACGCCGCCGTGGAGGCCTCAGCTCGGTTGGAGGGCCTGAAGGCACGCGCGGACGCCGCCGAAGCGCTGCCAGGGGCAGGAGTTGCCCTGGAACACACCAAGAAGGAGCTCCACCAGGCGATCGACGTCCACCAGAAGGCCAAGGACGTCCTCCAGCAGGTCCGCCACCAGCGCCTGGAGAACATGGCCATCGAGTTGGCCGCGGCTTTGAAGCGCGGCAAGCCCTGCGCGGTGTGCGGTTCTCCGTCGCACCCCGCGCCCGCGCAACCGATGCTGGGCGGCGTGGACGCGGCCGACGAGGAAGACGCGGCAGCCGACGAACAGACGGCCTTCGACCGTCGCAACGAGGCCGAGCGAGCCGCGCACGCCGCCGAGCTCCGCATCCAGGCCTGCTGGGAAGCCCTGGGTTCCGAGGAGCCGGCGGTAGCCCTGTCCGAGTACCGCGCGGCGCTGGAACTGGCCCGCACCCGCTCGCAGCGCCAGACCGAGTTCGTCGGCCTGGAAGCCAAAGCCCGGGACCTGGGCACCGAGAAGGCGACGGTCGAACAAGAGCTGGTGGGTTTGCGCACCGAACACGCCTCGCTCGTCACCGTCGTCGAAGAACGCGGTGCCCGCCTCGACAAAGCACGCGGCGAACACGAGGACGTCCTGAGCCGCCGCGATCACCTCCTGCGCCTGGCCAAGGCGCTGGTGGAACTGGCTGACCGCCGAGCCGCCCGCGACGCTGCCCTCGCCCGAGTCGAAGAACAACAGGCCTCCGTTGCCGCTTCGGCTCTGGAAGCAGGCTTCCCGGACGTCGACACGGCACTGGCGGCCGCCCGGCCGGCCGCCAAACTCCAAGCCCTGGACGAGCGAATCGCCGCCTGGGAGCGCGCGCGAGCCACCGCCATGGCCACCCTCGAAGAGCTGGCCGAGGTGGATCCTGCCTCCGGGGTCGACCTGAACGAGGTGACCGCCGCGGCTTCTTCCGCTCGCGCCGCCGCTTCCGAAGCCGCGACGCGCCTGGCTCGCGCCCGCGCGGCGTTCGATCGGGTCAGCGAGCTGGCCGCGCGGTTGCGGGCCGAGCGGAAGTCGTTGGAGCCCTTGGAGAATTCCTACGCCGAGCTGGACGCGCTGACCGACGTGATCAACGGCCGTGGCCAGAACTCCAAGAAGATGACGCTGCGCTCCTACGTGCTGGCGGCTCGGTTGGAGGAAGTCGCCGTTGCTGCTTCTGCTCGGCTGCACCGGATGAGCCAGGGCCGCTACAGCTTCGTGCACTCCGACTCCGCAGGCGCCCGAGGCACGCGCGGCGGTCTGAGCCTCGACGTGCTGGACGACTACTCGGGGCGGTCCCGGCCCGCCAAGACCTTGTCCGGTGGCGAGTCGTTCCTGGCTTCGCTGTCGCTCGCGCTGGGTCTGGCCGATGTGGTGGCCAACGAAACCGGCGGTGCGTTGCTGGACACGCTGTTCGTGGACGAGGGGTTCGGCACGCTCGACTCCGACACGCTGGACATCGTGATGAACACGCTGGACGAGTTGCGGGCCGGTGGCCGGGTCGTCGGACTTGTGTCGCATGTGGAGGAACTGCGGCAGCGGATTCCGACCCGGCTGCGGGTCCGCAAGGCGCGCACCGGATCCACGCTGGAGGTCTCGCTGGGTTAGCCTCGGTCCGTGCTGTCCCACGTGGAAGTCACCGCCCGCGTCACGGTCACCCCGGCCGCCCACTTCGTGTGGTCGAACCGGCTGGACTACACCCACGACTGCCTCGTGTGCCTGCGCGTCGGCCGCGTGATGCAGCTGCAGCACGGCAAGCCGTACGGGCTCTGTGCCGGCAACGAGCACCCCGCCCCGATCCGCGTCAGCGGGTTCGACACCACCGACCACGGTGCCGAGCGCGGGCTGCGGTGCCGGATCTCGTTCTGGTGGGCGCCGTTCAACGACCTGACGGAGCCCGCCGTCCAGGCTTCGGAGCTGTCCGCCGAGCCGTGGGTTCAGCTCAACTACCGCGTCGGCTGCCACACCTGCCGGGACACCGGGGCCGGCGACTGGCTCGGCATCGAGGGTTTCCTCCGGTCCGGCTCGGGCCCGGTCACCACCTCGTGCCCGCGATGTGCGACCGAGCTGGTGACCGCGGCCGGCGCCCCGAAGATCAATCTGGTGTGAGGCACCCGGGTTTTGGACACGGGTGTCCTGCCGGCGTCAACGTCGATCATCGGTACCGCCCGCCGGACCGAGGACGGCTGGCGATTCACGCACGTCCGCCTCGAGATGGTTCTCTTCCAGGGTGAGCCGATGACCTTGAAGGTCTGATTCACGCCTCTTCGTGGGCGAGCAGCCAGCGCTTGACGTCCAGGCCCCAGCGGAAGCCGCCGAGGTTGCCGCCGATGCGGATCACCCGGTGACATGGCACGAAGAGCGCCACGGAGTTCCGCGCACAGGCCGAGGCCGCGGCGCGGATGGCGGCCGGGCGGCCGGACAGTTCCGCGTACTCGCTGTACGTGACGGGTTCGCCGGCGCGGACGGTGCGCAGGACGTCCCACGCGTGCTGCAGGAACGGGCCGGACTTCTGCCGGACCTCCACCGTGTCGATGGAGGCCAGGTCGCCCTCGTGGTAGGCGATGACGGCCTTCGTGACGTCGCCGAGGTCGTTCGTCCGCGTGATCTCCGACGGCATCAGGGAGGCGTGGATCTGGGGCGTCAGCAGGGCGATGTCGGCGGTCCAGCCGCTGGCCAGCACCGCTCCGTCCGACGCGACGATCGCGGTGAACGGCCCCGCCGGGGTGTCCACGGTGGACGTGTGTGCGACGCTCATGATGTTGCTGCCTTTCTCGTCAGGTGTGCTCCGGCGTAGGAGCGCCACGGCCGCCACTCGGGACCGTGGGAAGCCAGGTGCCGCGAACCCTCGGGGAGCACCAGCACGTCTGGTGCGCCCAGGACTCGCATGGCCACCTCGTCGGCGACCTCGTTGCCGACCAGGGATGCCAGTTCTTCGGTCAGGTCTTCGATCGAGCGGCCCACGTCCACGACGAGTCTGCCGCTCGCGACCGCCTCGGTGACCGGGTGGTCCCCGGCGGAGTAGAGGTGGGTCAGGGTGCCGTCCGGGACCTGCAGCGGTACGCCGGCGTAAGGCGCGACCAGCCGCAGCAACGTCTCGGTGCCGTCCACGCTGCCCGGCACCCGGATGCCGGGAGTTTCCCGGACCAGCGGGCCGATGACCGGGTCGGCGCCGAGGAACGTGTCGACGGCGACCGGGTCGGCGTCCAGGTCCAGCAGACGGCGGACCCGTGACACGGCCGCGCCCAGGTCGCGCATGTCGGCCAGGCGTAGCGAGCACAGGACGTGGTCCGTCGGGAACGTCAGACGGACCGTCGCCTCGCCGTGGGGCAGTGACAACGTTCGCCCGTAGGAGTCCGCGGTCACCTCTTCGACGCCTGGCAACGCGTTCAAGCGGAAGTAGGCCAGCAGACCGGCGGCGTCGAACGGCGGTCGGTACGGCAGGCGCAGGACGATCCGGCCCGGGGTGCCGACCGGGGCCTTGCCGCGGCCGCGCATGTCGGACGGCGTCGAGGCGAAGACCATGCGGATGGTGTCGTTGAACTGGCGGACGGAGGCGAACCCCGCCGCGAACGCGATGTCGGCGAACGACAGCTCGGTCGTCTCGATGAGCAGGCGGGCGGCGTGGGCTCGGTGCGCTCGGGCCAGTGCCAGCGGTCCGGCGCCCAGTTCGGCGGTCAGGACGCGGGTGAGGTGGCGTTCCGAGTAGCCGAGCTTGTTCGCGAGGCCGGAGACGCCGTCGCGTTCGACCGCCCCGTCGCTGATCAGCCGCATCGCGCGGGCGGCGAGGTCGGCGCGCAGGTTCCACTCGGGGGAGCCGGGGACGGCGTCCGGCAGGCAACGGCGGCAGGCTCGGAAGCCCGCCGACTGCGCGGCCGCGGCCGTCAGGAAGAACTGGCTGTTGCGGCGCTTCGGGGTCACCGCGGGGCACGACGGCCGGCAGTAGATGCCGGTCGTGCGGACCGCGTGGATGAAGCAGCCGTCGAAACGGGCGTCACGTGCGGAGACGGCCCGGTACGCGTGCTCTTCGTCAATGACCATGGCATCGATCCTGCCAGCGGGAACGAGCAATGGCTCGCGGGAATCGGACACGACCGTCGTCTGCCGTAGACTCGTCGCTCGTGAGTTTGACCCTCGGTATCGTCGGCCTGCCCAACGTCGGCAAGTCCACCCTGTTCAACGCGCTGACGCGCAACGATGTGCTCGCCGCGAACTACCCGTTCGCGACCATCGAGCCGAACGTGGGCGTCGTGCCGTTGCCGGACGCGCGCCTCACCAAGCTCGCCGAGATCTTCGGCTCCGAGCGCGAGGTGCCCGCGGTGGTGTCGTTCGTCGACATCGCGGGCATCGTCAAGGGCGCGTCGGAGGGCGAGGGCCTCGGCAACAAGTTCCTCGCGAACATCCGCGAGGCCAATGCGATCTGCCAGGTCATCCGGGTCTTCGACGACCCGGACGTGGTGCACGTCGACGGCCGCGTGGACCCGGCCTCCGACATGGAGACGATCAACACCGAGCTGATCCTCGCCGATCTCCAGACCCTGGAGAAGGCCATCCCGCGTCTGGAGAAGGAGGCGCGGATGCAGAAGGACCGCCGCCCCGCTCTGGAAGCGGCGAACAAGGCCAAGGACATCCTGGACTCGGGCCGCACGCTGTTCTCCGCGCAGTCCGAAGTGGACAACGCGTTGATCCGCGAGCTGTCCCTGCTGACGACGAAGCCGTTCCTCTACGTCTTCAACGCCGACGAGGGCGTGCTGGGCGACGAGGCCCGTCAGAAGGAGCTGCGCGAGCTGGTCGCTCCGGCCGACGCGGTGTTCCTGGACGCGAAGGTGGAGTCGGAGCTGCTCGAGCTGGACGAGGAGTCGGCGCTGGAGTTGCTGGAGTCGATCGGCCAGCACGAGCCGGGCCTGCACTCCCTGGCCCGTGCCGGGTTCCACACCCTCGGCCTGCAGACCTACCTGACGGCGGGTCCGAAGGAAGCGCGGGCGTGGACGATTCCGCAGGGTGCGACGGCTCCGCAGGCGGCCGGTGTGATCCACACGGACTTCGAGAAGGGCTTCATCAAGGCCGAGGTCGTGTCGTTCGCCGATCTGGTGTCGGCGGGGTCGAAGGCTGACGCGAAGGCGGCGGGCAAGGTCCGCATGGAGGGCAAGGACTACGTGATGGCCGACGGCGACGTGGTGGAGTTCCGCTTCAACGTCTGATCAGCCATGAGCGAGGGGCCTGTCCGCAACGGAGGGGCCCCTCACGGCATTTGGAGCCGCTGCCAGCGCCGGCTGGGACCGCGTTCGAGCTCGTCGAGATCCAGGTTGATCTCGAAGCTGCACGGACACCGCGTCTGACGCGTGGTCAAGCCAGCGTCGCCGTGCACAGGGCGGTCGCGTTCGCCGCCTCCGGATCCGCGAAGTCCGGCAGCGGCCGCCCGTACCCCACCGCGAGCGCCGGGACGCGGTTCACCGACATGCTCCAGCCCTGCGCGGTCAGCCAGCCCGCCGGTCGGCGACGGTGGCCACGAACTCCGCTCCCATGCTGCGGATCCGCCCCAACGTGTCGGTCACCGAGGCGCGGTGGTCCGCCGAGGTGTCCATGTGGTCGAAGGCGAACCGGCTGCCGGGCGCGGACAGGCCGGCAGGTCCAGCTCGAACACGCGCGCGCCGGACGGCCAGGGCAGGCGGAACGCGCGGGCGTCCAGGCCCGCGGCGAGCACCACGACCTGATCCGGTGCGGCGGCGAGGAAGTCGTCGTAGAAGCGGGTGCGGATCGCCATGAACTCGGCCGCGCCCGGTGGGGCCGGCGGGATCGGCTGCGCGGACGCCACCACCGCAGCAGCCAGCGGGTCGTCGTGCAGCCGGTCCGGGCGCGCGGCCTCGGTCGCGCGCATCGAGGCGACCCACAGAGCTGTTCTGCTCACTGCCTGCACGGTGAAGAAGGCTGGCAGCAATAGGGTCCTCAGTCGACCACGCGTCTCACGTCGTCGCGCCTAGACTCCCCGCCGTGATCGTCGAGTACCGGGTGCTCGGGCCGTTGGAGGTGCTCCTCGACGGCGAGCCGGTCGCGGTTACGGGTGGTCGCGGACGAGTTCTGCTGGCCATGCTCCTGTTGCGGGCCAACGAGTTCGTGCCCGTCGACGAGTTGGTCGACCGGCTCTGGGAAGGCAGGCCGCCCGCTGTCGACCGCGTGCACAAGACGTTGCAGATGGTCGTGGTGCGGCTGCGGCAGTCGTTGGGCGAGGCCAACTGCATCCGCACGACGTCGCGCGGTTACACGGCCGAGGTGACGCCGGAGCAGCTCGACCTCACCCGCTTCCGCGCCCTCACCGCACGGGGCGAACACCGTGCGGCACTGGAACTCTGGCGCGGCCCGGCGCTGGGCAACGTCGAGTCGGCGTGGCTGCACCGCGACGACGTGCCGCGGTTGGTCGAGGAGCAGGTCGTCGCGCTGGAGCAGCGGATCGACCAGGACCTGTCGCTCGCCACCGACGTCCTGGTGCCGGAGCTGTGGTCGCTGGTCAAGCGGTACCCGTTGCGCGAGACGTTCTGGGCGCAGCTGATGCTCGCCCTGCACCGGTCGGACCAGCGGGCCGAGGCGCTCGCCGCGTACCGGGAGATCAGCGAGCGCCTCACCGACGAGCTGGGCGTCGACCCCGGTCATCGGCTGCGGCAGGCGCACCTGGAGGTGCTCAGCGAGCGGCCGGACGTGCCCAGGCAGCTCCCGCCGGACATCCCGCACCTCGTCGGCAGGGACGCCGAGTTGGCCAGGCTCTCCACCGGGCAGATCACCGCGTTCAACGGCATCGGCGGCGTCGGCAAGACCGCGCTGGCGGTGCACTGGGCCCACCGGATCGCCGACCGGTTCCCCGACGGCCAGCTCTTCGTGGATCTCGGCGGCTTCGGCACCAGCGCCGAACCAGTCGCGCCGCGCATCGCCGCACGGGACTTCCTCGTCGCGCTCGGCGTCGATCCGGCCGAGCTCCCGACCGGCGACGACGCGTTGTTCGCGCGGTACCGGTCAGTGCTCGCCGAACGCCGCGTGCTGCTCCTGCTCGACAACGCCCACGACGTCGCCCAGGTCCGCCCACTGCTGCCAGGGGGCCCTGCCAACCTCGTGCTCATCACCAGCCGCAACCGGCTCAGCGGCCTGGTGGCACGGGAAGGCGCGCACCCCGTCCAGCTCGACGTGCTGACCGCCGAGCAGGCGTTGGCGCTGCTCGGCGACCAGCTCGGCCAGGAGCGTCTCGCCGCCGAGCCCGAAGCGGTGACCAGGCTCGTCGCGCAGTGCGGGGGCTTGCCGCTCGCGCTCACCATCGTCGCCGCCCGCGCGACCGAGCACGACTCGCTCGGCGTGCTCGCGGACCAGCTCGACGGCTCGGGGATCCGCGCGGCAGGCGAGGATCATCGGGCTCGGGTAGACCTCGAGGAGGCCGAATCACTGCTGTCCACACTTTCGGAGCCGCCGGCGTGACCGTTGAATACCGCGTGCTGGGCCCGCTGGAGGTCCTGGTCGACGGCGAGCCGATCCCGTTGCCCGCGGGGCGCGGAAGGGTGCTGCTCGCCACGTTGTTGTTGCGCGCCAACCAGTTCGTGTCGGTGGACGAGTTGGTGGAGCGGGTCTGGGAGGGCGAGCCGCCGGATCTGGACCGCGCACACAAGACGTTGCAGACGGTGGTCCTGCGGGTCCGGCAGGCTCTTGGCGAGGCGAACTGCGTGCGCACCGAACCCGGTGGGTACCTGGTCCAGATCGGACACGAGCAGCTCGACCTCGCGAGGTTCCGCTCGCTGGTCGAGAGGCAGGAGTTCGACGCCGCGCTGGCACTGTGGCGCGGGCCGGTGCTGGGCAACGTGGCCTCGGAGTCGCTGCACCGCGACGAGGTGCCGCTGCTGATGGAAGAGCGCCTCGTCGCGTTGGAGAAGCGGATCGAGGCCGACCTCACGACCGGGCGGTCGGCGGAGCTGGTCCCGGAACTGCAGGAGCTCACCCGCAGACACCCGTTGCGCGACCGCTTCTGGGCACAGCTGATGCTGGCGTTGTACAGGTCCGGCCAGCAGGCGGGCGCCCTCGAGGCGTATCGGCAGGTCAGCGAGATGTTGGCGGACGAGCTGGGCATCGATCCGGCACCCGCGCTGCGTGAGCTGCACGAACAGATCCTGCGCGGAGAGGTCGCGCAGGCGAAGGACAAGGCGCCCTTGCCACGGCAGCTGCCGCCGGACCTCGCCACGTTCGCCGGACGCGAGAGCGACGTGCGGCGACTGGCCGCGAGCAAGGCGCGGGTGCTGGTCATCACGGGTACCGGCGGGGTGGGCAAGACGTCTCTCGCCGTGCACTGGGCGCACCGGATCGCCCGCCGCTTCGAGGACGGACAGATCTTCGTGAACCTGCGAGGCCAGGATCCGCTCCGGGCGATGGCGGCGCAGGAAGCCCTGACTCTGGTCCTCAAAGGACTGGGCGTCGACTCCGCGCCGGTCAACCCTGACGAGCAGGTGGCGTTGTACCGCTCGCTGGTCGCGGACAAGAAGGTGTTGCTCGTGCTCGACAACGCGGCGAATGCCGAGCAGGTGCGGCCCCTGCTGCCCACGTCCGCCGGAGCGCTGGCGATCGTAACCAGCCGTGGTGACCTGCGAGGGCTGGCACTGCACGACGCCGACCTCCTGCGGCTGCCGACGTTGAGCGACGACGGCGGGACGCGGCTGCTGGAACTGGTGCTCGGCGAGGAGCGCGTGCGGGCGGAGACGAACGCTGCCGCGGCGCTGGTGCGCCTGTGCGGAGGCCTGCCGCTGGCTCTGCGCATCGCCGCCGCGGACCTGCGTGCGCAGGCCGCGATGACCATTGCGGACAAAGTCGTGCAACTGGACGACGACAGGCTCGGCGAACTGGCGGTGCCCGGTGATCCCGCGGCTGCGGTCAGCGTCGTTTTCGACGAGAGCTACTCCTCGCTGCCCGAGGACGCGCGGTTGGTGCTGCGCAGGCTCGGGGTGTTGCCCGGCGCCGACTTCACCGCCAACGACGCCGCGGTGATCGCCGGTCTGCCCAACGCCCGCCGCCTGCTCAACCACCTCGTCGGTGTTCACCTCGTCGAGCAGCGCGGCAACCGCTTCGTCCTGCACGACCTGCTGCGGGTGTACGCGCGGGAACGGTGCGACAGCCACGAGATCGGCGAGGCCATGGGGCGGCTGTACGACTTCTACCGGCGCATGACCGACGACGCGGCCGAGCTGCTGTTCGCGGATCAGCGGCGGTTCCCTCTCAGCACCACCACGGTCCAGCTGCCCGACGTGGTGCTGAAGACACCGGACGAGGCGTTCGCGTGGCTGAATTCCGAATACCAGAACCTGGTCTCGGCGATGGTGACCGCGACCGAACGGGGTGACCACAGGCCCGCTGCCGAGATCGGCGCCGTGCTCAGCGCCTTCTGCTACGAGGTCCGCGACGACACCAGCTGGTCGGCGTTGTGTGACATCCGCGACCGGGTGGCCCGTGAGTCCGGCGAGGACGAGCTGATCGCCGACTCGAACCTCGCGACCGCGTTCTACAACTTCTGCCAGGGAGACTTCGCGCGTACGAAGCAGCTCGCGCTGTCCTCGCTCGACCTGGGCATCCGGACGGGCAACCTGCGGATGCAGGCATCCGCGCACAACGTTCTGGGTGCGGTGACCCGCACCGCGGGTGAGATGGCGGCCTCCCTCGAACACCAGCGGCAGGCGCTCGCGATCCACGAGCAGATCGGTTCGACCGAGGGGCAGGCGTTGGCCTGGATCAACATCGCCACCATCTCGTTCAACCTGCCGGACCTCCCCGCGGCCGAGCAGTCGCTGCTCAGGGCGATGGAGCTCAGCGGCTCGCCCGCCGTCCGCGGCCACATCCACTCCTCCCTGAACAGCGTCTACATGGAACTCGGCCGGTTGCCGGAGGTGGTCGCGCACAAGGATGCGTACCTCGCGCTGCAGGAAGAGCTGGGCAGCCCGCGGCGGATCACCATCGGCGTCAGCATCGCGGTGCGGGCGATGCTGGCGCTGGGCCAGGTCGACGAGGCTTTCGACCTCATGCTCGACATCCTGGAGGAGGTGCGGCTGAGGGTCAGCTTCGAGGAGGAGTTCGAAGCCTGGAACGCGCTGGCGGCCTTGTTCGACGACTGCGGTGCATTGGAGGACGCGGTGGCCGTCGTGCAGTTGCTGACCAGACGTACCGACCACGAGACCACGGTCCACCAACAGATCAGCGCGGACTGCTTGGCTGCACGGGTGTACCGCAAGCTCGGCGATCACGAGGCCGCAGCACACCACCTGGGCGAAGTACGGGCACGCCTCACCAGCGACTACGCCCTGACAACAGGAGACGAGCTCAGGGAACGTGCGTTGCTGCACCTCGCGTTGGGCGAGACGAAGGAAGCCCTGCGGTGTGCTGAGGACGCCGTCGCCACGCACGCCCGGTATCACCAGCGGCACCTGGAGGCGCAGTCACTGCAAGCACTCGCACAAGTACGCCGCGCGACCGGTGACGAGAAGGGTGCCGTGGAAGCGGAAACATTGGCAGAAAATGCATATCGGGACTGCGGTGTGAGGTTTGTACCGACCTCTGTGGGGTAGCCGGTAGAAGTAATTCCCCACCTGGAGGTGTCATGATCGTTCTCGGTCTGATCCTGCTCGTCGTCGGATGGCTGGCCGGTATCAGCATTCTGACGACCATCGGAGTGGTGCTTCTGGTGATCGGCGCCATCCTCGCCGTCCTCGGCGCAGTGGGCAAGCCGGTCGGCGGTCGTGCGCACTACTTCTGACGCCGAAGGCGTCTTGCTCCCCTCGGATAGATAGATGAATGGGTGAGTCTCCACAAAGGAGACTCACCCATTCGCTTGCGGTACAACAGGTTCAGAGGTTGCCCTTGGTGCGAGCGGCAACAGCGAACACTCCGAACGCGACCCCCAGCATGGCCAGAGCGGCGACAGCGGCAACTACAAGATCAACAGACATGACCAACAAAACTCCCTCTTGCGGTCTCTCCCGTCCTAGTGACGCCGGGGTACCCCCGAAAGTTGCCTCAGGTAACGTTTTCGGGGTGAAACTCCGTGCTGTGGAAGCGCGTGTGCTCTCCGTAGCACCGTGGTTGCTCGCGTTGTCGGTCATCGGCCACCTGGTCCTGGTGCAGTTCCAGGTCAAGATGACCATGATCGACTTGTTGGTGTACCGCAACGGATCGCCGCACCTGTGGAAGGGCGACCTGTACGAATGGCGCCTCGAGCAGTACGCGGACGTGTTCCCGCTGCCCTTCACCTACCCGCCGTTCGCGGCCGCGATCTTCACGCCGATGAGCTGGGTGCCGTGGGAGGCGTCGCGGTGGATCTGGCAGCTGATCTGCCTGGGCTGCCTCTACTACATCGTGCGCACGACGCTGAAGCTGCTGAAGCTCGACGACCCGCGCCGCGTGATGTTCTGGACCGCGCTGGTCCTGTGGATCGAGCCGGTGCGCACCACGCTCAACTACGGCCAGATCAACCTGGTGCTGTGCGCGATCCTGATCGGCACGCTCGCGAGCGCGCGCAACTGGGTCAGCGGTGCCGGTGTGGGTTTCACCGCTGGCATCAAGCTGACGCCCGCGATCTCCGGTTTGTACTTCCTCGTCACGAAGAGGTGGATGGCCGCGGTCTGGTCGTTCGTCGCCTTCGCGGCGGTGTACGGCATCGGCTGGGCGCTCTCGCCGTCCCAGTCGAACAAGTTCTGGTTCGAGCTGCTCGGTGACGCGAGCCGGGTCGGACCGGTCGGCAGCGCGATCAACCAGTCGATGCGCGGGGCGCTGAGCCGCACCGTCGGTTACGACGTCAAGACCGGGCCGATCTACCTCGTCGCGGTGCTCGTCGCGGCCGCGCTGACGTGGTTCGCGGTCAGCAGGACGAAGGACGTGCTGGCGCTGATCATCAGCGTGCAGATGCTCGGCCTGCTGGTCTCGCCGATCTCGTGGAGCCACCACTGGGTGTGGATGGTGCCCGCCCTCCTCTGGCTGATCTACGAGGGCGGACACCTCCTGTGCAAGATCACCGCCGGCCTGTGGGTGGTGCTGACCGGCGGTTATCTCGTCTCGTTCCTGCTGAACGCCCAGCCGAACATCTGGGACTTCCCGCGTCCCTGGTACTACGCGCTGCTCGGCTGGGGCTACCCGGCGGCCGGGATGCTCACGCTGGTCGCGATCGGGCTAGCAACCCGGCGTAAGAGGGACGAGCTGCTGCCCGGCGATGAGGAAGCTGCCCACAGCGAACCCAGCGCGGTCGCCGGCTGAGGCGGGCTTCCAGGAGTTGCGGGCCGCGACCCAGCCGAGCATGCCGTCGGCGTCCAGCGCGGTCTGCAGCGCCGTCCAGCCCTTCTGCACGTACGGCAGGTAGGTGTCCTTGTCGAGCACGCCCGCGTTGATGCCGGCCGCGAACGCGTAGGTGATCATCGCGGTGGCCGCCGAGTCCTTGCCGGTGGCGCCCCAGAAGCCGTCGTGGCGCTGCAGGTACCGCAGCGTCTGGGCGGACTTGCGCAGCGTCTTGGCGTAGTCGGCGCGGTACGGGTTGTCCTTCGGCAGCGCCAGGATCGCCTTGGCCAGACCCTGCACGGCCCAGCCGTTGGTCTGCACGTTCAGGCTCCACAGGCCGGTGGCCTCGTTGAACGTTCGGTGCTTGAGCGACCGGTAGGACTTGTACGAGTAGTCGAGCAGGTCCTGGTTCAGGTCGGCCACGGCGATGCGGGTGAACGACGGCAGGGCCATGTTCAGGGCGTCCGGTGACTTCCAGTAGTCGTACTTCCCGGTCTTCGCCTGGGCGTACAGGTTGTCGCGCAACGGCTGGAGCACCGCGGGCTCCGGGTGGAAGTACGAGACGTCGAGGTAGGCCTCACCGCTGGACTGGGCGTCCGGCGCGTACGGGTTCGCCGGGTCGAGTGGCAGCAGGTACTTGTTCGCCTGCACCCACGGCCACGTCTTGTGGTTGCTGATGCCCGTTGTCCGCACCTGGGCGAGGTTGCCGACGTGGAAGTTCGCG
The DNA here is from genome assembly GCF_000955955.1 of Lentzea aerocolonigenes. Classification (GTDB taxonomy): domain Bacteria; phylum Actinomycetota; class Actinomycetes; order Mycobacteriales; family Pseudonocardiaceae; genus Lentzea; species Lentzea aerocolonigenes_A. The sequence goes on along the minus strand of NZ_JYJG01000016.1, from coordinate 8,425 downwards.
TTCGACCAGTTGTTCGCCTTGAGGTCGGAGCCCTTCTCGAGCCAGGCGAAGCTGGCCTTGATCATCGTGTCCGTCAGGGCGCAGGGCACGGCTTGGGCAGCCGCGGGCGCGATCAGGAGGCTGCCGGCAACCGCCATGACGAACAAAGATGTGCGCAACCGCATGAGGGTGTTCCCTCTCATATCCGCTGGCGGCGGCAGCGCACATCTTTACCGAATCAGGTCAGCGCGTCCAGGACTCCGTCGATTTCCTCGGCGAGAGATACGTCGAGCGCGGTGATTCCTCCCTTGTAGTGGGTGCTCAGGCGAAATGTGAGGGTCTTGTAGCGGATGTCGATGTCCGGGTGGTGGTTGTCGTTCTCCGCGATCTCCGCCACCCGGTTCACGACCATGATCGCCTGCGGGAAGCTCGCCAGCTCCACGGTCCTGACCAGCGCCGCGTCCTGGGCGGTCCAGTCGGGCAGTTTGGGCAGCACGTCGTTCAACTGATCGTCGCTCAACAGCTCGGCCATGTCCTGATCGTCCCACCACGTCACGTAAGCTGCGCGTTTGCCACGGGAGTCCGGTGAAGCGCCGGGCTGAGAGGAGGGCTCGCAAGCCCTCGACCGTCCACCTGATCCGGGTCATACCGGCGTAGGGAGATGTGATGAGAAGGATTTGGGCTGTTCTCGCCGCGGTCGCGTTGACCGGTTGTTCGGCCGGAACTTCGACCGCGCCGCAAACGCACGAGGTCACTTTGGTGACGCACGACTCGTTCGTGGTGAAGGACGGGTTGCTGGACGAGTTCCAGAAGGCCACCGGGATCACCGTGAAGCAGATCGCCTCGGGTGACGCCGGCGAGCTCACGAACAAGCTGGTGCTCACCAAGGCGAACCCGATCGGCGACGTCGCGTTCGGCGTCGACTCGACGTTCGCCTCGCGGGCGCTGGCGGAGGGCGTGTTCGCCGAGTACGCCTCACCGGAGGCCACCAAGGGAGCGCAGCGCTACCAGGCCGACACGTCGAACCGGCTGCACGCGGTCGACGTCGGCGATGTGTGCCTGAACATCGACCCGGCCAAGCTCGGCGGGGTCGAGCCGGCCTCGTACGAGGACCTGACCGACCCGAAGTTCAAGGACAAGCTGGTCGTGGAGAACCCGGCCACGTCCTCGCCCGGTCTCGCGTTCCTGCTGGGCACGATCGCGAAGTTCGGCGAGAACGGCTGGCAGGAGTACTGGACCAAGCTCAAGGCCAACGGCGTCAAGGTCGTGAGCGGCTGGGAAGAGGCCTACAACCAGGACTTCAAGGCCGATCGGCCGATCGTGGTGTCCTACGCGTCCTCGCCGTCGGCCGAGGGCGGGAAGACGAAGGCCGTGCTGTCGACCTGCTACCGCCAGGTCGAGTACGCGGGTGTGCTGTCGAAGGCCAAGAACGCCGCGGACGCGCAGAAGGTGCTCGACTTCCTGCTGGGCGAGAAGTTCCAGGCTCAGGTGGCCGAGCAGATGTACGTGTACCCGTCGCGTGAGGGCGTCGCGCTGCCGGAGTCGTGGGCCAAGGACGCGCCGCTGCCGGCTTCGCCGCAGTCGCTGCCCGCGGACAAGGTGAAGGACAACCGCGAGGCGTGGGTCGAGCAGTGGCGCAAGCTCGTGCAGGGCTGAGTTCGCGCACGGGGTGGTCGGTGGCGGCTCTGCTGCCGCTGGCCTTCCTCGGTCTGTTCTTCGCGTGGCCGGTGCTGGCGATCCTGTCGTTGGGGTTGCGCGAGGGCGGTGTGCTCACCGCTCTGTTCGACGGTGAGACCTGGGAGCTCGTCGGGTTCACGCTCGGTCAGGCCGCCGCGTCGACCGTGGTGGCGGTGCTCGCCGGGCTGCCGGTGGCGTTCGTGCTGGCGCGGTGCCGACTCCGCGGACTCGGCGTGGTGCGCGCGGCCGTGATGGTGCCGTTCGTGCTGCCGACCGTGGTGGTGGGCCTCGCGTTCCGGACGTTCTGGCCGGACGGCGGGGTGCTGTCGATCGTGCTCGCGAACGCGTTCTTCAACGTGGCCGTGGTCGCGCGGACCGTCGGCGGGCTGTGGGCGCACACGGATCGCCGGGCCGAGGACGCTGCCCGTGCTCTAGGGGCTTCTCGGCCGCGAGCGTTCCTTTCTGTGGTGCTGCCTGCGTTGGCGCCTGCGATCGGATCTGCGGCTGCAGTCGTGTTCCTGTTCTGTGCCACGAGCTTTGGTGTCGTGCTGGTGCTCGGTGGGTCTCGGTACCGGACGCTGGAGACCGAGATCTACCTGCGGACCGTCGAGCTTTTCGACCTGTCCGGGGCGGCTGCGTTGTCGTTGCTGCAGTTCGCGGCGGTGCTGGCCGTGCTGGTGCTGGGAGCGCTGGCCCGGCGGCGGCGCGAGACCGCGTTGTCGTTGCGCGGCAGGGAAGAGCTGGCGCGACGGCCTTCCGGTGGTGAGTGGTACGTGGTGTTCGCCGCTCTCGCCGTGGTGGTGGCGTTGCTGACGCCGGTCGTCGGGCTGATCACCCGTTCGCTGTCCACACGGGACGGTTGGAGCTTCGCCGGGTACGCGGCACTGGCCACCCGTGGAGATCGCGGAACGCTGGCGGTGACGGGGTTCGACGCGGCGCTGAACTCGGTGCGGACGGCGTTCGACGCGACGCTGGTGGCGTTGGTGGTCGGGGTGTTCTCGGCCGTGGTGCTGGTCGGGCTGCGACGTTCCGGGGGACGGATCGCCGAGGTGCTGGACACCGCGTTGATGCTGCCGCTGGGCGTGTCCGCGGTGACGGTCGGCTTCGGGTACCTGGTGACGATGGACGCGTTGCCCGGGGATTTCCGGACTTCGCCGCTGCTGGTGCCGTTGGCGCAGGCGTTGGTGGTGACGCCGTTGATCGTGCGGATGGTGTTGCCGGTGTTGCGGGCAGTGGACGAACGGCTGCGACAGGCGGCGGCGACGTTGGGCGCCTCGCCGTTGCGGGTGTGGCGTGAGGTGGACCTGCCGCTGGTCGGACGGTCGCTGGCGGCCGCCGCCGGGTTCGGCTACGTGGTGGCGCTGGGGGAGTTCGGGGCGACGAGCTTCCTGGCGCGGCCGGACGCGCCGACGTTGCCGGTGGTGATCGCGCGGCTGATGTCGCGGCCGGGGGAGTTGAACAGCCAGATGGCCTATGCGTCGTGCGCGCTGCTGATGGTCGTCACGGTCGGGTGCGTGCTGCTGATCGAGCGGTTGCGCGTGCCGAGCAGCGGGGAGTTCTGATGGCGCTGGAACTTGAGTCGATCACCGTCCGATATGGACAGACGGCCGCGGTGTCGGACGTGTCGTTGTCCGTTGGTGACGGCGAAGTCGTGGCTCTGCTCGGGCCGTCCGGGTGCGGGAAGTCGACGCTGCTGCGCACGATCGCCGGACTGGAGAAGCCGTCTTCCGGCTTTGTGCGGTGGGATTCCTCGGATCTGGCCGGGGTTCCGGTGCATCGGCGCGGGTTCGGGCTGGTTTTTCAGGACGGCCAGCTGTTCCCGCACCGGTCGGTCGCCGGGAACGTGGCTTTCGGGTTGCGGATGCACCGGGTGGACCGCGAGGAGCGGGACAAGAAGGTGCTGTCGCTGCTGGAGCTCGTCGGCCTGGAGGGGTACGCGGACCGGCGCGTGACGCAGCTGTCCGGTGGCGAGCAGCAACGGGTGGCGCTGGCGCGGGCGTTGGCCCCGTCGCCGCGGTTGCTGCTGCTGGACGAGCCGTTGTCGGCGCTGGACAGGGCGTTGCGCGAGCAGCTGGCCGTCGACCTGGCGCGGTTGCTGCGGGAGGCGCAGACCACCGCGCTGGTCGTGACGCACGACCACGACGAGGCCTTCACGCTGGCCGACCGGGTGGCGATCATGTCGCGCGGCCGGATCGTGCAGGTCGGGCCGCCGGCAGAGGTGTGGTCGTCGCCGGTCGACGTGGAAACCGCGAAGTTCTTGGGCTGCAACAAGTTCGTGCCCGGCTCGTTCGTGGGCTTGCCGGTCGGACGAGTTGGGCTGCGGGCCACGGCGTTGCGGGTGGATGGCGCAGGTCCGTTGGAAGGCACTGTGCTGGAGCGCGTGCACCGGCGTGATCACGTGCGGCTGCTCGTGGAGATCGACGGCGAGGAGTACGAGGCGGTCGGGCCGATGAGTGAGATCGGCGACCACGTGCGGCTCGAAATTGACTTGGACGGCGTCGCTCGCATCGGTTAGCTGGAAGTCCTATGGGACATCTATCAGGACGAGTCGCGCTCGTCACCGGAGTGAGCAGGCGGCAGGGCATCGGCTACGCGACCGCGTCCCGGCTGGCGGCGCTGGGCGCTGACCTGTTCGTGCAGCACCACGTGGCGCACGACGAGGCACAGCCGTGGGGCGCCGACTCGATCGGCGAGGTGATCGCCGGCATCGACGGCCGCGTCGAACACCTGGGCCTCGACCTGACTGAACCGGATGCGCCGGAGCAGCTGGTCGCGGCGGCGGTCGAGGCGTACGGGCGCGTGGACGTCCTGGTGTGCAACCACGCGCTCAGCGGATCGGACGGTCCGCTGGGTGAACTGGACGCGGCCATGCTGGACAGGCACTACGCGGTGAACACGCGGTCGTCGATCCTGCTGACGCAAGCGTTTGCCCGCCAGCACGACGGTGCTCCTGGCGGACGGGTGGTGTTCATGACGTCCGGGCAGAACCTCGGGCCGATGCCGAACGAGGTCGCCTACGCGGCGTCGAAGGGCGCGCTGGTCGGGATCATGCCGACGCTGTCGCACCACCTGATCAGGCGGGGGATCACGATCAACGCCGTGAACCCCGGCCCGACCGAGACCGGTTACGCGAACGAGCAGACGCTGGAGTGGGTGCGGGAGCGGATGCCGCTCGGCCGCTGGGGCCAGCCGGACGATGCCGCCCGGCTGGTCTCCTGGCTCTGCACCGACGACGCTGAGTGGATCACCGGACAGGTGATCAACAGCGAGGGCGGTTTTCGATGACGACGTCCCACGAACCGGACGGGTACGAGTGCCCGTTCTGCTTCCTGCTGGCCGGCGGGGAGACGGAGATTGACAGCCAGGACGACATCGTGCTCCGCACCGAGAGGGCCACGGCTCTCGTGGCATCGGGGTGGTGGGCCGACAACAGCGGCCACGTCATCGTGATCCCCAACGCGCACCACGAGAACATCTACGACCTGCCGGCCGAGTACGGCCACGCGGTGCACGACGCCGTCCGCGAAATCGCCGTTGCCATGCGTGCCGCGTACGGCTGCGACGGCATCTCCACTCGTCAGCACAACGAGCCCGCCGGTGGCCAGGACGTGTGGCACTTCCACGTCCACGTCATTCCGCGGTACCAGGGCGACAACCTCTACGGGTCGAAGCCGCTACCGGGGTTCGCCACCGGCGAGCAACGTCGTGTCTACGCCGAGAAGCTTCGTGCGGCGCTCAGCTGTCCTTCGTGATCAGGCGCATCGCGGCGAGGCCCGTGCCGATCAGCAGGTAGCAGCCCGCGAGCAGCGTGCTGTCCCAGATCTGGCTGGTCGGGATCGGGTCTCGCATCACGTCGATCAGGCCGGGGAACCCCGTCGTGATCAGGAACGGGTGCAGCCAGTCGAGCGACTGGAACTGCCCCAGCACCTGGAACACGATGATCGTCGTCATCGTCGCGGCCTGGACCACCAGCGGGTGCTCGGTGGTCGAGCTGACGGCGAGGGCGACCGCGCCGATCGACACCATCTGGAACGTGATCAGCACGATGAACAACGCGATGCGGATCAGGCCTTGTCCGGTGCTCAAAGTCGTGCCGGACAGCGTCATCATGCCGTCGGTGCCGAGGAACGCCGTGCCCGCGATGATGCCCACGACCGCCATCAGCGTGACGGCGAACAGCGACATCGCGGTGAGCCCGAACAGCTTCACGAACAGCAGCCGCACACGTGAGACGGGTGCGACCAGCAGCCCGCGCAACGTGCCGTGCTGCGCCTCGCCGGCGAGCCCGTCCGCCGCCCAGATGGATGCCACCAGCGGCAGCAGCAGGTTGATCGACAGGAACAGCGTGAAGATCGGCACGACCAGGCCGTTGCCCTTGAGGATCCCGGCGAGACCGGGTCCTCCGCTGTCGCCGTCGCCCGCGGTCCAGATGCCGAAGCTGATGATGATCGGCACGAGGACGAGCCCGAACAGCCCGATGAGGGTCCGCGGCCGGCGCAGCATCCACCGCACCTCGGAACCGAACTGACGCGTGATCATCGCGGTCCCCCGTCCAGCGTGTCCACAGCGGACATCCCGCGCTCGGCCTCCTCGGCCTCGGTGAGCCGCGCGAACAACTCCTCCAGGCCGGTCTTCCACCGCGTCGCCTCGTAGACCCCGACGCCTGCCTTGACCAGCGTCTCGATCACCTGGGGCGCGGACGTCCCGGCGAGCTCGACCCGCAGGCCCTCTCCGAGCGGCCGCGCGGAGATCTTGGCGCTGCGCAGTGCGCCGAGCGCCGTCTCGACGTCCGGGGTGATGACCTGGAGCGCCGAACCGCCCGCCTGCAGCAGCTCGGTCAGTTCGCCTTGCGCCACAACGGTTCCGCGGTGCAGCACCGCGACGTGCGTGCAGGTCGCCTCGACCTCGCTGAGCAGGTGGCTGGACACGAGGACGGTGCTGCCCGCTGCGTGGAGCTCGGCGATGATCTTGCGGATCTCCCTGGTGCCGGCCGGGTCCAGGCCGTTGGTCGGTTCGTCGAGCACGACCAGCTTGCGCGGCACGAGCAACGCCGCGGCCAGGCCGAGACGTTGCTTCATGCCGAGCGAGTACCCCCGGTACCTGCGGTGGGCCGCCTGGGCGAGCCCGACGCGTTCGACCGCGTCCTCGACAGCCTGCTTGATGTCACGCTTGTCGAGGAGCGGCTCGAACGCGGCACAGCGGATGAGGTTCTCCCGGCCACTCAGGAACGGGTGGAACCCCGGGCCCTCGACCAGCGCGCCCACGTGCGGCAGCGCCTGCTCGGCCCCGTCCGGCAGGGGTTTCCCGAGCAGCTCGATCTCCCCCTGCGTGGGCCGCACCAACCCGAGCAGCATCCGGATCGTGGTCGTCTTGCCCGACCCGTTGGGGCCGAGCATGCCGAGCACGGCCCCCTCCGGCAGCTCCAGGTCGACGCGGTCGACGGCGACCGTGCTCCCGTACTCCTTGCGCAGACCCCTGGTCCGCGCGGCGACGGCGTGTTGCTCGGGTGCCGTCACCGGCGCGCTGGTCGAGGTGGTCACTTCACCTGTCCGATCGTGTCGAACAGAACCTGCTCCGGAACGGCACCCGCGACCACACGGCCGTCGTCCGCGATCAGGACCGTGGCGACCTTGGTGTTGAACAGCTTGCCGCTGCCCCAGCTGCCACTGACCTTCTTGGTGAAGCGGTCGACCAGGCCCTGAGCCTCGGCCGGGACCTGACCCATGGCCTCAGCGGGGATCCTGGCACCGACCACCGTGTCCCAGCCCGTGCCGAAGATCTGCGGGTCCTTGCCCTGCAGAGCCTGCTCGATGCCCATCTCCGGCATCTTGTCGCGGCCTTCGGCCTCCTTCGCCTCCGGCGTGGTGACCTTGGCGTTGGACGGCGGGGTGAACTCGAACAGCTTCGGGTCCTGCGGGCCCACGTTGATGTCCTTGAAGCCGACCGTGCCCGCCGGTTCGGAGGCGCCGTTGGTCAGCACCGCGACCCGGAGCGGCATCTTCAGTTCCGAGTCGACCGCGATCCTGACCTCGCGGATCAGGGTCTTCTCGCTCGGCTTCGGGGTCAGGACCAGCTCGTACGCCGCGCGGTTGGCCACCCGTGCGGTGCCGTCGACGCTGATGTCGCTGAACTCCTTGGTCAGGGTGACGATCTCCTTGGCCGCGGTGGCCGGGTCGATCGCCTTCTGCTCCTTGGTGTCCTGCTTGTCCTGCTTGTCGGGCGCCAGGTCCGCCTTGTGCTCGGACTTCGTGACCTCGTTGTCCTGCGAGTTCCAGGACCACGTGGTGGTGCCGTCGTCGACGATCGTCTGCTCGGACTGGCCGTTCGGGAGGGCCAGCCGGAGCTTGCCGTTTCCGTCCGTCCAGATCCTCGCGCTGTGCTTGCCGTCGGCCAGCTGCGGGATTTCGGAGATCGCTGGGAGGCCCAGCTTGTTGTCGACTTCCACCGTGCCGCCGAACGCTCCCGGCTTCGCGGTTAGGACCTGCTCCACCAGGGACTCCGCTGAGACCGTCGGTAGAGATGGTGGCTGGCCTGCGCCTGCTGGCATGGCCAGCAGGCTGAGGCCTGCTGCGCCGGTGACCACTACGGCTGCTGATGCGGCCAGGGTCACCTTTCGGTTGATCATTTGGTCCCCTCCTCCAAGGGCTTGTGGTTATAGCTTGGGGTGGGGTTGCTGAGATGGTGCTGAGACTACGTCTAGCTGCGGTTTTGTGCTGGTGTTGCGTGCGAACCGCGGCCTGGGTGGGTGGTCGGCTTGCGTTGGGCGGGT
>NZ_JYJG01000015.1 GCF_000955955.1 Lentzea aerocolonigenes | reverse complement strand
GATCAGGCACGACTCGTGACGGGACCCACCGGGCCACACTGAAAAGCAAAGCCTCGGCTGCGCCATCGGTACTGCTCGGCTTCCCCATCGCTTGGGCCGCCGTTGGCGGGCGGGATGCTGAGAGTCGGCTGAGATCTTGCGGGCGCGAGTTCTCAGGTAGCGGCATGCTGTGCGGTGTGAAGCCTCGGGTGCTGGTCGTGGACGACGAAGTCGGCGTGCGTCGGGCGTTGGAGCGCGGGTTGACGGCTGAGGGGATGGAAGTCGTCACGGCTGCGGATGGGCCCACTGCGTTGCGGGTGGCGTTGACCGGGGCCTTTGACGTGGTGCTGTTGGACATCATGTTGCCTGGGCTGTCCGGGTACCGGGTGTTGCAGCGCATGCGGGCCGATGGGGTGCGGACGCCGGTTTTGATGGTGTCGGCCAAGGACGGGGAGATCGATCAGGCGGACGGGCTGGATCTCGGGGCCGATGGGTACCTGGTCAAGCCGTTCAGCTTCGTGGTGTTGGTGGCGCAGGTTCGAGCCCTCCTCAGACGAGGCGGAGGGGCGCGGCGGAAGTTGACGCTCGGGAACTTGGTGATCGATCGTGGGCTGCGCGAGGTCAGTTGGGGTGGGCAGGACGTTTCGTTGAGTCCTCGGGAGTACGCGGTGCTCGATGTGCTGGCGTCGCGGGCTGGGTCGGTGGTCACCAAGGACGAGTTGTTGCGGTCTGTTTGGGGGGACGAGCAGGCGGCGACTCGGAATGCGGTTGAGGTTTACGTGGGGTACCTCAGGCGCAAGTTGGAGGCTGTTGGGGGTGGGGAAGTGGTGCGGACCGTGCGGGGGCATGGGTACATCGCGTCCACTCCGGACCTCGACAGTGCATTGGGTAACAAGTGAATCCTCGCCGCTGGTGGTTTCGGCGCACGTTGCGTTTCCGGATCACCGTGGTGGCCACTGGGATGGCGTTGTTGTGCTTGGTGGCGTTCACCGGGCTGGCGCCTGCGTTGATCGGGCTGATTCAGATCACGGCGGTTGACCAGGAGTTGGCGAAGGCGCCGCCTCGGGTGCTGGACGTGTCCGGGGTGCCGGTGGATGGTGGGGCGCCGCTTCCGTTGACGTCGCAGGACATTCGCACGTTGAAGAGCGGCGAGCCGGTGTTGCGGCTTGAGGGGGCTTCCGCGCAGCGGTGGCGGGGGCGGGTGGTGTTCGCCGGGGACGGGACGCCTCGGCTTGAGGTGTACGGAAGTACGTTGCTCGGGTACGAGAACGCGAACACGCTGGGGACGCGGTGGTTGGCGGTCGCGGCGGTGTTGGTGGCCGGGTTTGTGGGGATCGCGACCTGGTTGTCGGTGCGGTCGTCGTTGCGGCCCGTTGAGCGGATGCGGGTTGCGGCTGGGGAGTTGCCGCACGGGGAGCGGTTGCCGGTGCCGCCGTCCAGGGACGAGTTGCAGGCGTTGGCTGAGGCGTTGAACGCGTTGCTGGCGCGGCGGGACGAGGCCTCGGATCGGCTGCGGCGGTTCACCGGGGACGCGGCGCACGAGTTGAGGTCGCCGGTGGCGTCGGTGCGGGCGCAGGCTGAGGTCGCGGTGGCGCATCCCGATCCGGACTTCTCGATCGAAGTGCTGGAGTCGGTCGTGGAGGAGTCGATTCGGCTCAGTGCGCTGGTGGACTCGTTGTTGATTCTGGCGCGGGCGGACACGGGGGCGCCGCCTCGGGCTGAGGCGGTGGACCTGGTGCTGGAGGCCGAGGCGGCGATGTCCCGGTTGGACACGGAGTTGTTGGTGCGGTTGAACGCGCCGCCGTCGGCGTGTCTGGTGTCGGCTACCAGGTCCGAGGTCGAGCTGGTGCTGGACAACCTCATGCGGAACGCGGCTCGGTACGCGTACTCGACGATCACCGTGACGTTGGTGCCGGTGGGGCGGGACGTGCGGTTGATCGTGGATGACGACGGGCACGGGATTCCCGTTGAGCATCGGGCGAAGGTGTTCGACCGGTTCTACCGCGTTGAAGAGGATCGTGGGCGTCGGTCTGGCGGGTTCGGGCTCGGGCTGGCGTTGGTGGCGCATCTCGTGCAGCGCAGGGGTGGGTCGGTCAGGGCGGCCGAGTCACCTGCTGGTGGTGCGCGTTTGGAGATCCGCTGGCCGTCCTGGTAGGCAGCGGTGGTGCCAGAGTTGCGAGCGTCGGCGCTGGTCGACGCGCCAGTTGCGGTAGTTGCGGGTGCCCTGCTGGACACCGCGTTGATCGCGGGGTTCGGGGTGAAGGTGCCTGGGCCGTTGTTGTGCCTCGGGGATGTGCTGACCGGGCCGCTCGGGGTGAAGCTGGTCGTCACGCGGGCTGACTTGTCCGGTGTGTCGGCGGCTGGGGATTTTTTGGAGCTGCACACGGATCTCGTGGTCACCGGTGCCGGGACGATGGTGGTCGACCGGGTCGGGTGGACGACGGTCGGTGGCGTGGTCGGGCGGTTCGCGGACGTCACGGTCGGGCGCGGGATGGCGTTGCGGGTGCTGCAGAAGCGGTCGGCCTTGCTGGCGCAGCGGTGTGCCGAGCTGCGGGAGGCGCGCGTGGTGGTCGGGGCGGCGATCGTCCGGGATGGACGGTTGCTGGCTCAGCAGCGGGCGTATCCGGAAAGTCATGCGGGGCAGTGGGAACTGCCCGGCGGACAGGTTGAGGCCGGGGAGAAGCCGGAAGACGCGCTCGTGCGGGAGTGCGAGGAGGAGCTCGGGGTGACGGTCGTCGTCGGCGGGCAGGTCGGGCCGGACGTGCCGTTGAAGAAGGACGTGGTCCTGCGGATCTACGCGGCGGCGCTCGGCGGCGGTGAGCCGGAAGCGTTGGAGCACAACGCTGTCCGGTGGCTCACCGCCGACGAGCTGTCCGGGGTGGACTGGCTGCCCGCGGATCGGGTGCTGGTGCCGGCCCTTCAGGCGCTCCTCACGTGAGTCCGGAGAGGCGCAGGGCCGCGTCCAGGCGGTGCTGGGCGCGGTCGCGGGCCCTTTCCGCGCCCGCCTTGCGGATGCGGTCCAGTTCCGCCGGGTCGGCGAGGAGCTCCAGCGTGCGGTCGCGGACCGGGCGGAGTTCCTCGATCACCGCTTCGGCCACGACGTTCTTGAGGTCGGAGAACCTGCTCGTGTAGTCCTCGGGCTCCTTGCCGGTGCAGGAGCTGAGGATCTCGGTCAGGTTCGCGATGCCGTCGGTCGACGACACGGCGCGGCGCACCTTGCGGCGCACCAGGTCCGGGTCGTCGAGCACGAAGACGACGCCTGTGGAGTTCTGTGCTGACTTGTCCATCTTGCGCGTTGGGTCCGACAAGTCCTTGATGCGCGCGCCCACCTTCGGCACGACCGCCGTCGGCACGATGAACGCCTCGCCGTACGCGTGGTTGAAGCGGCGGGCGAGAGCGCGGGCCAGTTCGACGTGCTGGAGCTGGTCCTCGCCGACCGGCACCTCGGCGGTGCCCTGCAACAGGATGTCCGCCGCCATCAGCACCGGGTAGGTGAGCAGGCTGAGCCGCACGGACCCGCGGCCGAGCGACTTCTCCTTGAACTGGATCATGCGCGCGGCCTCGCCGTAGGTGCAGGTGCACTCCAGAACCCAGTTGAGGGCCCCCAGTTCGCGGATGAGGTCGCTCTGCACGCAGGTGCTCTCCGGGTCGATGCCGCTCGCGATCAGCACGGCGAGCTGTTCGCGCGTCATGGATCGCAGGCGTTGCGGGTTGTGCGACGACGTCATCGCGTGCAGGTCGCTGATGAAGTAGACGTCCTCGGCGGTGCCCTCGCGAGCCCACGTCCGCAGCGCGCCCAGGTAGTTGCCCAAGTGGACCTGGCCGGACGGGGTGATGGCGGAGAGACGGATCATGACATTGGTCCTAACGGGTAAGGACCGCCCGGACGAAACGCACAAAAAAGCCGCCCGTTCCGGGCGGCCAGTGGGTGCGTTAGCGCACAGCTACTCCGGCCGCCTGAAAGGGGCCCACCAGAAGGAGTTCATCGTGCGCATGTTCAGCAGTATAGGACTACCGTTGAAGGATGTTCATCGTGCTGCTGAAGTACTCCGCGCCACTGGAACAGATCGACTACGCCCTCCCCGACCACCGAGCGTGGGTCGAGAAGCAGTACGAGCGAGGTCTCTTCCTCGCCTCAGGGCGTCAGGTGCCGAGGGTCGGGGGCGTGATCATCACGCGGCCGATGCCCCGCGGCAAGCTCGAAGCGCTGCTCGCCACGGACCCGTGGGCCGAGCAGAAGCTGGTGAAGTACGAGATCTGCGAGTTCGAGGCGACGCGCACGGCGCCCGAGCTGATGAAGCTGAACGAGGCCGTGCTGCAGGGTTAGAGCCCTTGTTCGAGCCACGCGATCGCGGTGTCACGTACGCGATCGCCGGTGGCGCTTGAGTTCGAGACCGGTGTGTCGGGCGCGATCGGCGTGTTGCCGTGGACGCGACCGGTGCGGTCGGCCATGTGCGCGGTGGTGATCGCGAGCCGTGCGCCGTCGGGCAGCTTGAACGCCTGGTTCGCGGTCGCGTAGCCGGCTGTCGGTTCGCCGAAAGTGCGGACGTTCTTCCCGCCCAGGAACGAGATCATCACCGCCTCGCCGGAGCTCGCGGTGCGGCCGTCGACGAGCACCGCCACCCGCGCGCCGAGTGCGGCGGGGATCTTGATCTTCCGGAACGCGGTGTGCCAGCCGTTGTAGACGTGCCCGCGGCGGATCCCCCACGAGTGGGGCCGCCCCTTCGGTCTGATGAACCGGCCCTTCTCGCCCTCGCCGAGCAGCGGGGCGACCACCGTGAGCATCGGGTGCATGTCGCCGCCGCGGTTGCCGCGCAGGTCGACCACCCAACCGGTCGGTCGGCTCGCGATCAGTTCGTTCACCACGCTCAGTCCGGCCCTGACGTACGCGGCGCCGTTGCGCGAGTCGGTCTCCGGGATGACCAACCAGGCGGTTGTTCCGATCAACCGACCAGTTGGAACGGTGGGTTCGGGCGGCGTGCTCGCGCGGTGGGACGTGACCAGGTGGGTGTGGGGGTTGCCGAGCGTGGCGATCACGTGACGGATCGCGTCATACGTGTCTTCCGGAGTGCTCGCGCCGACGGTGGCGAGGTGAGCTTCAGCACGTATTGCGGGCCAGTCGGCCTTCGCGCTGTCCATCGAGTGTCGCTGGAGGAGGTCGAGCGCCTTGTCGACGTACGCCCGGATCCTGATCTTTCTCAAGCTGCCTTCAGGGCCTTCTTGGCAGCCTTCGCGGCTTTCTTCGCCGCCTTCTTCCGGGCTTTGTCCCGCTCCTTGAGCAGGAAGGGAATCGGGCAGCGCTTGCACTGGGGTTTCGACCGGCAGCACTTCTTCTTGAGCTTTTTACCCACTGGTTGCACTCCACTCCGACACGTGTCGCTAGAGTAGGTGAGGCTCACTTCACTAGGCACTCTTGTGTGGTAATGCCGACGCAGCCGGTAGTATCAAGGACGGCCCTGCGCATCGAAGTGTCCGGCGCGAGCCCCTCCAACGCCTTCGAAGCTCTAGGAGTTCTGCGTGCCCACGGCCACCGCGCCTGCCCTTCAGACGCGCACTGACCTGCGCAATGTCGCGATCGTCGCGCACGTCGACCACGGCAAGACCACCCTGGTAGACGCCATGCTGCGCCAGTCCGGCGCCTTCTCCGCGCGTGCCGAGCTCGTCGACCGGGTCATGGACTCCGGCGAGCTCGAGCGTGAGAAGGGCATCACGATCCTCGCCAAGAACACGGCTGTGCGCAGGCACACGCCGGACGGCGACGTGATCATCAACGTCGTCGACACCCCCGGCCACGCCGACTTCGGTGGCGAGGTCGAGCGCGCGCTGTCGATGGTCGACGGCGTCGTCCTGCTCGTCGACGCGTCCGAGGGCCCGCTGCCCCAGACGCGCTTCGTGCTGCGCAAGACGCTGGCCGCCGGCCTGCCGGTGATCCTGCTGGTGAACAAGGTCGACCGCCCCGACGCCCGGATCTCCGAGGTCGTCGAGGAAGCCCACGACCTGCTGCTCGACCTCGCCACCGAGGTGGGCGCCGACGAGTCCGTCCTGGACCTGCCGGTCGTCTACGCCTCCGCGCGCGCCGGCCGTGCCTCCCTGACCCAGCCCGAGGACGGCGGCCTGCCGGACGAGGAGAACCTGGACACGCTCTTCCAGGTGCTGCTCGACCACATCCCGGCCCCGCACGTCGACGTCGACGGCCCGCTCCAGGCGCTCGTCACGAACCTCGACGCCTCGACCTTCCTCGGCCGCATCGCGCTGTGCCGCATCCACCAGGGCACGATGCGCAAGGGCGAGACCGTGGCCTGGTGCCGCGAGGACGGCGAGCCCGTCAAGGTCCGCATCACCGAGCTCCTCATCACCGAGGCCCTCGACCGAGTCCCGGCCGAGTTCGCCCGCGCGGGTGACCTGGTCGCCATCGCCGGCATCGCCGACATCACGATCGGTGACACGCTGGCCGACGCCGAGGCCCCCGAGGCGCTCCCCAGGATCACGGTCGACCAGCCCGCGATCTCCATGACCGTCGGCGTGAACACCTCGCCCCTCGCCGGTCGCAACGGCGGCACCAAGCTGACCGCCCGCGTCCTCAAGGCCCGCCTCGACGCCGAACTCGTCGGCAACGTCTCGGTGAAGGTCCTGCCGACCGAGCGCCCGGACACCTGGGAAGTCCAGGGCCGAGGCGAGCTCGCCCTGGCCATCCTGGTCGAGCAGATGCGCCGCGAGGGCTTCGAGCTGACCGTGGGCAAGCCCCAGGTCGTCACGCACATGGTCGACGGCAAGATCCACGAGCCGTTCGAGCGCCTCTCCGTCGACTGCCCCGAGGAGCACCTCGGCGCCGTCACGCAGCTCCTCGCCAACCGCAAGGGCCGCATGGAGAACATGTCGGGCCACGGCACGGGCCGCATCAAGCTCGACTACGTGGTCCCGTCCCGGGGCCTCATCGGCTTCAGGACCGAGTTCCTCACCGAAACCCGAGGCACCGGCATCGCCAACGCCGTCTCCGAGGGCTACGCCCCGTGGGCAGGCGAGATCCGCACCCGCCACAACGGCTCCCTGGTCGCCGACCGCACCGGCTCGATCACCGCCTACGCGATGATCCAGCTGGCCGACCGAGGCACCTTCTTCGTGGAACCGGGCGCCGACGCCTACGAGGGCATGGTCGTGGGCGAAAACCCGCGCGCCGAGGACCTCGACGTCAACATCACCCGCGAGAAGAAGCTCACCAACATGCGCTCCTCCACG
This sequence comes from Lentzea aerocolonigenes, assembly GCF_000955955.1. Lineage (GTDB taxonomy): Bacteria > Actinomycetota > Actinomycetes > Mycobacteriales > Pseudonocardiaceae > Lentzea > Lentzea aerocolonigenes_A. Next base: position 316 of record NZ_JYJG01000015.1, on the reverse strand, counting down.
GCCGACGTGATGGAGACCCTGGCCCGCCCCCGCAAGCTCTCCCTGGAGGAGGCGCTGGAGTTCTGCGCCTCCGACGAGTGCGTGGAGGTGGCCCCCGAGGTCATCCGCGTCCGCAAGGTGACGCTCGACGCCAACCTGCGAGGCCGCGAGCGCTCGCGCCTGAAGCAGCGCGGCTAGTTCCACCGCTGAACGTCTGACAGGGGCGGCCGGGCCACAAGCCCGGCCGCCCTTCGTCATGTCAGGGGCCGGAACGCCAGCCGAGTTGGTAGCGGTCAGCGGCGTTTCGATCATGAGTTGGTGGTGAGCCTTTTCCATC
>NZ_JYJG01000014.1 GCF_000955955.1 Lentzea aerocolonigenes | reverse complement strand
GAGCCTTTTCCATCCTGATCTTGCTGGTCACAAGATCGGATCGGTGTAGCCCGACGGCCTTGAACATGGCGAAGCTCCTGGTAGCACTGGCATCACGACCAAGATCAACCGATGCCGACCAGGAGCTTCGTGTGTTGTTCTATCCGTCCGCGATCACGTTGTCCAATCGCACTCTCGACTACGTCGCACGCCTGATCCGCCGCCACCGAACCAGCATCGGCTCCCGCTGGCGTCGCCTGTCCAGCAACCGCCAGGCCCTGCTGGTGCTGGCGCATTTACGCAATGGCGACACCTACCAGCGTCTCGCGACCGGATTCGGGATCGGCCTGGCCACCGCCTACCGCTACATCCGTGAGACCACCGACCTGCTCGCCGCACGAGCACCCATCCTCACGCAGGCAGTCGGCCGGCTCGCCAGCTCGTTCTCGAACTACGCGCTGCTCGACGGCACCGTCGTCCGCATCGACCGCTGCGGTGACCGCGACCGCCTGAAAGCCTGCTACAGCGTCAAAACCCGCCACCACGGCATCACCCTGCAAGTCCTGACCGACCCCTACGGCCGGCTCGCCTGGGTCTCCGACGGCCTGCCCGGCTCGGTCTACGACCTGACCGCCGCCCGCACCCACGGCATCCTCGACACCTGCCGCGAGGCGGGCCTGCAGCTCGTCGCCGACCGCGGTTACATCGGCGCCGGCGAGGGCGTTCACCTGCCCTACCGCCGCTACAAAAACGAGTTCACCCCAGGCAGACGCGCCGCCAACCGCGCCCACTCCGCCATCCGCTGCCTCGTCGAACGCGGCATCGCCACCCTCAAGAACTGGCGCGTCCTCACCCGAGTCCGCGCCAGCCCCCACCGCGTCACCACCTACGCCCACGCCATCCTCACCCTCGAACAACGCACCCGATCATGAAGATGGAAAAGGCTCGGT
>NZ_JYJG01000128.1 GCF_000955955.1 Lentzea aerocolonigenes | reverse complement strand
ATCAAGAGTTGGCGGTACTTGCAGACGCCAACAGAGCCGACCCCTTGGAATTAACCGTCTAGTCCGATGTGAAGCGACCTCGTTGTCGAAAGCGGCGCCACGCGATCGACGTCCGGGTAGGAGTGGCGGGCGGATCGAGTTCGTCCAGTGGCCCGGACGCCACACCGGCGGCATCGCCACCGGTGTGGCCAGAGGAAGGAATCGGACATGGGTAGGACACCACTGCGGCTGTACATGTCGATGTCGCTCGACGGGTACATCGCCGGCCCGGACGACCGGCCGGGCCAGGAGCTCGGCCGCAACGGAGGGCGGCTGTTCAACTGGCTCGACGACCGGATGTCCGAGGGCGTCAACGGGCAGGTGTACGCAGAGGCCCTGGCCACCGGTGCCGTGATGTCCGGACGCCGCACCTTCGAGCTGGCCGGCCGATGGCAGGGCGACCACCACGACGGAGTGCCGATCCACGTGCTCACACACCACGTCGACCCGGCCGACGAACCTCCTGGCAGCGCGAAGTTCTACACCGACGTCAACGCGTGTGCCGACGAGGCCAGGCAAGCAGCGGGAGATCGAGCCGTGCTGGTCCACGGCGCGGGTGCGGCGCAGGCGTTGCTGGCAGCCGGGCAGCTCGACGAGCTCGAACTGCACGTTGTTCCCGTACTGCTGGGCGACGGGCGGCGGCTGTTCGCGCCGACCGGACACGACCACGTCGAACTGGAGCTCGTGCGCCGGCTCGAAGGCCGCGACGCCACACATCTGCGTTATCGCGTGGTCCATCGAGACGCGGAACAGCCATGACCGCAGGGTCTCAGCGGAGGTACTTCGCCGGTTTGGTGGCGAGGTTGAGCAGGTACTCGAGCGGTCCCCTGCGGAAGAAGCGGGACCAGATCCAGGCGAACACCACGGCTCCGAGGATGAACACGAGCACCGGCGCCCAGGACGACTGGGACTCGTTCCCCTTCGACATGGCCATGGAAGGCGACAGCACGAAGTGGCCGACGTACGCGGTCAGGGACATGGTGCCCACGGCGATCACCGGTGCGGCCAGGCGGCGCAGCAACGGCAGACGGTCGAGCGCCATCATCGCCAACACGATCACGGTGATCGCGACGCCCACACAGCCGATGATGTCGAACGGCATTCCGCTGTGCGGCCCCGAGGTCAGCAACGACCAAGCCGAACCGAACTGGCCGGACAGCTGCTTCATGTCACCGACGGAGCCGATGTCCTTCATTCCCGAACCGGCTCCCGTGGGCCGCTGCATCTCCCCGGCCGCCGCGACGCCCTCGAACAGCAGGGACAGCAGCCAGGAGGTGCCGTAGGCGAACACGGCGAGGGCGGGACCGAACACGGCCAGCCGCTTCCGCACGGCGCCGGAGGACACGTCCAGCCGGCCCAGTGCCATGCCGGCGACGATGAACGCCATCCAGGGGATCGCGGGATAGAAGCCGGTGAGCAGGAGGTCCAGCAGTCCCGCACCGCCGAGCTGGGCGAGTGAGTCGTAGGCCTTGATGGCAGCCCTGGCCGGTTCGGTGATCAGGGACTTGAGGCCGAAGGCCAGCAGCGGCCCGACGACGGCGATCCCGGCCGCGATGATCGCGAGCGCCTTGGCGTTCAGGCGCAGCAGTGGCATTGCCAGCAGGAAGAAGAGCCCGTAGGAGGCGAGGATCACCACGTCGCCGTAGAACGTGATCATCACGGTGCCCAGGACGAGCAGGACAACAGCTCGGATCGCGATCCGAGCCTTCGCCTGCCGTCCGGTCACACCCGTCTTCGGCTCGAGGCGGCCGGCGATCAGCATCAGCGAGAACCCGGCGAGGGTGGCGAACAGGGCCGACGAGCGGCCTTCCACCGCGGTCCGCACCCAGGCGCCGACGCCGTCCGTGTTGTCCGCCGAGGGGCCGAGGTGCACGACGTACATGCCGAACACGGCCAGCGCGCGGGCCAGGTCCACCCCGATCAGCCGGCCCGTCGAGGGAGCTGACGTCTCCGGAGGCGATGCCTCCGGCGCGGGTGAGGTGTCCGG
>NZ_JYJG01000127.1 GCF_000955955.1 Lentzea aerocolonigenes | reverse complement strand
CGAGGGAGCTGACGTCTCCGGAGGCGATGCCTCCGGCGCGGGTGAGGTGTCCGGTGATGGTGGCATCTGTTTCACACGAACACTGTCTCGGTGCGGCCGGGTCACCGGACATCCGTCAGGTGTCGGTACGGACCCCGCCGGTCGGCCGGATCTCCCGAGCCGACCGGTTCGGTCCACTGTGGCCGGTCAGGAGCGGCCGGCCAGCTTGGCGGTGAGGCGCAGGCCCTGTCGTGCGGTGACGTGGGGCAGATAGGCCCGGCTCACGGCGTTGGCGATGCGCGGCAGTGCGGCCGCGTCCGGGTAGGCCATGTACATCGGCCGGTACGTCGGCTGGAACTTCGCCTTGAACGCGAACAGCGAGCGGAACCCGTACACCGGTTCCATCACCTGTCCGGTGACGTCCAGCACCCGCTGCAGCAGGCGAGGACGTTCACCGCGGTCCAGCCGGGCCAGCGGTGCGCCCGACAGGCTGAGGAACCGGACTCCCTCGGTCTTCAGCTCCAGCGCGGCCGAGGCGATCAGGAACTCCATGGTGCCGCGGAAACCGTTGGCACGGCGGCGCATGAAGTCGAGCGTGTACCCCACGACCTCGCCGTCGGCGTAGACCGGCAGCCAGCTTGTGATGCCGTGCACGGTGCGGTCGGCGTCGATGGCGAGCAGGCAGCGCACGCCGTCGCCGGTGAGTTCCTCGAGGCCACCGAGGGTGAAGCCCATCTCCGGCAAACCCTTGTCCGCCACCCATTCCGTCGAGATCGACCGGATCTGGTCGGTGATCGCGTACGGCGCGTCGGCGTAGGTGCACCACTCGGCGGTGATGCCTTCCTTCGCTGCCTTGTTCAACGCTGTCCGGACGTCCTGCCACTTCTTGCCGGTGAACGCGAGCGTCTCCAGTTCGATCACGGTGTCCTCCGCGACCTGCACCGCCGGCCAGCCGAGCGAGGCGACCTCGTCCCGAGTCCCGGCGGTGATGCTGTAGAGGCACGGCGTCCAGCCGTTCTCCTGGCAGAACTCGGCGAACCCCCGCACGGCGTCGACCCGTGCGGGGCCGATCGGGTCGCCGACGGTCAGCGCGATCGTGGCCACCACCCGGTACGCGATCACCGTCTCGCCGTCCGGGGTGAACCAGTACTCGTTGCCGCGCCACGTGGTCATGTACGCCAACGACGAACCGCCGTGCCGCCGCATCAGCTCGCGGGCCTGCGCAGCTTCCTGCTCCGACGACGACGGCCACGCGCGCCACGAGGCCATCAGCAGACCCGCCAGCACGATCAGCCAGAACACCACGCCGGTGTACTCGAACAGCACCGTGGCGACGAACCCGTCTGCCTTGAACCGCAACGGCACCGCGCCGAGGTAGCCCGGCGGCAGGAACCGCGTGGGCAGGTCCGCGAGCAACTGCGCGAAGCCCGGCACCGGCGAGAACTGGTCGCGGACCAGGTAGCCGCCGAGCACGTACAGCGCGGACAGCAGACCGATGCTGCCCAGGGTGAACCGCCAGAACTTCCGGATCGCGTGCCGGGGCAGTTTCACGGTGAAGTGCTTGCGGGTCAGCAACAGCACGACGGCGATGACGAGTGGCGCCAGGATGGGCACGCCGTAGGAGAAACCGGCTTCCAGCTCGCCGTTGTCCGGGAACCGCGCGGCTTCCGCGACGTACCACCCGGTGACAGCCGCGTACGCCGCGGTGGAACCCAGTGCCGCCCACCACGCGAACCGCCGCCCGCGTCGCAGCCCTTCCGCGAGCACCAGCAGCAGCAACGCCGGCAGCAGCGACATCACCAGCGCCGGGAACCGCCCGTAGGACAACTGGATCAGCATCGTGCGGCACTGCTCGGCCCCGTCAGAGGCGCAGGCGAGATCCACGTCGTCCTGCGCCGGCTGGGCGACGGCCACCACGTCGGAGAACCACGACAGCGGGCCGTTCGGGAACGGCGACATCATCGCCACCACCGGTCCGAGTGCCGACGCCGCCACCAGCAGGGCGACGAGAACCCTGGTCTCCGCCCGGGTTCCCGGCGTGCGGGCCTCGTCGCGGCGCAGGAAGAACGCGCCGATCAGCAGTCCGGCCACGCCACCGGTCAGCCGCAGCAGGTCCTCCAGCCAGCCGGAGTACAACGTGAGCACGACCAGCGACAGGGCCGTCATGAGCCGGACGCGGCGCCGCCACAACACCGGCATGCGGAACGTCAGCGCCAGCGCGAGCCCCACCCCGCCGATCGACGGGCCGGCCGCGACCGCACCCGTGAGCGACTCGAGCCAGAACCAGTGCAGGGCGCCGCCGAGCAGCACCACCCCGTAGCCCAGGAACACCCCGGCCACGTGGGAGACCAGGAAGATCGCCGCGGTGCGCAGGGCGCCGAGCTCGCGTTCGGCCAGCGCGCCGAAGACGAGCAGCAGCACGGTGGTCACGACGTAACCGGTGAGATCCATGGCCCACAGCGCCGAGGAGAACGCCGTCCACAACGGACTGTCGGTGCCGAAGCCGATGTGGGCGAGCAAGTCGTCGTTCGGACCGCCGAGCGCACCGGTCAGCGCGCCGATCGTCCAGAACGCGATGAGGAAGACACAGGTCAGCGGAGCCGTCCGGAACAGTCGGCCGATCGGTCGGATGATCCGGTCCACTTGTGTGCTCATCATTCTCGTTTCCTGATGGTCATTGCGGGTCATCTGCTCAGGCCCGTTCGTGCGGCGAGCCACGGCAGGGAGTCGTAAAGGCCCGGCCGCCACACGTTCCAGTCGTGTGCTCCCGGCAGTTCCTTCCACTGCACGTCCACACCGGCCCTGCGGCAGGCCTCGAACACCTCGGCGTCGGCCTGGCGGTAGTGGACGTCGTCCCGACCGGCCACGATCACGCCGGCGGTCTGCGGAAACCGTTCGCGGGCAAGGATGTCCATCGGGTTGACGCGTGTGAACGCCGCCTCGTCCCCGCCGAACGCGGCCTTGACCGTCTGGGCGCGGGAGCCGAGCGCGGGTTCGCGCTGACCGGTGAGGTCGATGAAGTTGCCGTACACGTCCGGCGCGCGCACGGCGAGCTGCAGAGCGCACGTGCCGCCCTGGGAGAGGCCCGCGATGGTCCAGGACTCACGGCGTTCGTCCACGGTCAGCCGCTGCTTGATCCAGGCGGGGACCTCACGGGCGAGATAGGTCTCCGACTGTCCCAGTTTCGAGTCCAGGCACAGCGGGTTCGCCGCCCGCGCGCCGAGCTGGTCGGCCACCACCACGACCGGCGCCAGCCCGTCGTGCTCCCGTGCGAAGGCGTCCAGGCGCTCCGGGAGCCGGCCCGCGTCGAACCAGTCGCGCGGCGACCCCGGCTGCCCGGCGAGCAGCACCACGACCGGCAGGCGCGGGCGTGGCGTCGCGGCGTAGGCGGGCGGCAGGTAGATCCACGCCTTGCGCGCCTTGAACACGCCGGGGATCCCCGCCTCGGACACCGTGCCCTTGCCGGGCAGGTCCGCGGGCTTGCGCCAGACATCGGCGAGCTTGCCGCCCGCGGGCACCTCGACCACGCTCGACGCCGGCTTCGCCGCCTCGTCGAGGTCCACCCGGTTGTTCGTGAACACCTCGAGCGCCGCCCGCGACGTGGGGTAGAAGCCGAAGTACGCGTTCGCCGCCGTCACCGCGCTCGCCGTCACGACCAGCACCAGCAGCACGCTCAGGACCCGCGAGTACCACCGTCCGGCACGCAGCCGCGCGACTGCCAGGCACACCGCGAGCAGCACCGCGCCCGCCCACACGGCGAGGACGCCGGGAAGCGGCTCCGGCCACGGTTTCCACACGTGGTCGACCACGAACTTCAGCAGGGCCACCGCCACCACGCACGCCAGCGCCAACACTGGCACGACTCGGGTCCACCACGAACGGTTCTTCCGGACTGCCAGGGTGACCAGCGCGAGCACACCGGCAACGGTCGCGGTGATGGGAATCGGCCCGTGGATCAGCGACAGGTCCAGTGGGCTGAGCATGGTGTTCCGTTCCTGCCTTGGGGTGCGTCTGGACGGCAATGTCCTCAGTGGACATCTATTTGAGCTTCTGCGCCACCGCGGTGGCCTTGCCGAGCAGGAACTCGAGCGGCCCGCGGCGGAAGAACCGCGACCACACCAGTGCGAACGCGACCACTCCTGCGATGAACGCGAGCAGGACGTACACCGGAGCTCCCGGCTGCGAGCCGGTCGCGTCGATGGCGATCACGTGCAGCACGTACGCGGTCAGCGACATCGATCCGACCGCCGTCACCGGCAGGCACCACTTGGGCAGCTTCTCGGCGAGGAAGAGCGATCCCACCAGCGCGATGATCGCCACGCCGACCGCGCCGACGATCTCGAACGGGACACCGCTGTGCGACTCGGAACCGAGCAGCCGCAGTGCCGAGTCCGTGGGGACCGCGCCCATCGGCTCACCGTTCTCGGTGAGCTCGGAGATGTTCGGCACGCCACCGGAAGCAGGCATGTCGCCGCCCTTGGGGAAGTCGCCGCCCTTGGCGATGTCACCGGCCTTGGGGCCGCCGAGCCGCGGCGGGAAGTTCGCGCCGGGGACGAGCCGCACCAGGAGCCACGATCCGCCGTAGCCGGCCACGGCGAGCACCGGGCCGATGATTGCCAGGCGAATCCTGGTCGCGACGGCGGTGAGGTCGAGGCGCCCGAGTGCCATGCCGGCGAACACGAACGGCATCCAGGTCAGCACCGGGTAGCCACCGGTGAGGAAGAACTGCACGGCACTTTCGCCGCCGATCATCCTGATCGGGTCGTGCGCGATGAGGGTCCGGGCCAGGCCGGTGCTGGTCAGCCAGTCGCGCACCACGAAGGACAGCACCGGGCCCGCGATCGCCCACACCGCGGCGAGGATCGCGAGCGGAACCGCCCTGAGCCGGGTGAAAGGCAGTGCCAGCAGGAAGAACAGGCCGTAGTACGCCAGGATGACGACCACGCTGGTGCCGGTCATCGTCAGCAGCGTGCCGAACAGGAACAGGATCACCGCGCGAATCGTGATCTTGGCGCGAGCCCGTCGTCCGGCGAGCCCGGTGGCGGGTTCCGCGCGGCCGGACATGATCGCGAGGGACAGACCGGCCAGTGTCGCGAACAACGCGGACGCACGTCCGTTGGCGAGCTCCATCAGGGCTCCGAGCGGGCCCCCGACCTCGGGAGTGGGGCCGACGTGCGCGGCGAACATGCCGAAAACCGCCAGACCGCGGGCGAAGTCGATTCCCGCGAGCCTGGCGATCGACGGTTGCCGGGTCGCCTCGACGTGTTCTGCGATTGCCATGCGGCAAGCGTCGCGGTGCGCACCCCGTCGCGACCATCTGCCGAGGGTCCGGAACCACCCGCCAGTCGGCTGGAGGTCACCCCGCCGATCGGCTGCAGTCGTGCCGTTGAGCCGCGAGGCCCGCGCCGGTCAGCCCTCGTCGTCGCCGAAGAACTCGTCAGCCATCCCACCGAGAGCCATGCCGCCGAGCACGCCACCCGCGACGCCGGCCGCACCGGCGGCGAGCATGCCGCCCATGCCGGCTCCGCGCTGCTGGCCGTTCTGTTGACCGTACTGCTGCCCGTGCTGGTCGTGGCGGTCGTCGTGGCGGCCGTAGCCGGACTGGCCGCCGAAGGCCGGGTTGTAGCCGCCGGGTTGCCCGCCGAAGGCCGGGTTCGCGTGACCGCGCTCGGCGGCCTGCGCGAGCCAGCCGCTGATCGCCGCCGCCCAGTCGGTGACCATCGCTTCCTGATGGGACACCCGGAGCAGGCCGGACGTGTCGCCGCCGGAGGAGAACGCGCCGCTGCGCTTGTCGGCCTCCAGCACGACGTACAGATCGTGCTGGTTCGCCACGAACGTCAGCTCGACCTGGTTCATCCGGCCCACGAACTGGGCGGGCGGGAAGAACTCGAGTTCCTGGTGGAAGCCCAGCTCCTGCGGCACGCCGGGGAGGTGGCCGGCTTCGACGTCGGTGCTGCGGAAGGAGAACCCGAGCTGACCGAACGCGTCCAGCACCTTGTTCTGCGAGGGCAGCGGGTTGACGAGCAGCGGGTCGAGGTCGCCCTTGTCCGGGGCGCCGGCGATCAGGAGCTCGGTCCGCACACCCACGCTCAGCCTCGGCAACGGTGAGCCGCCGACCGCGGTGACCGGGGTCTCCCAAGGGATCTGCAGCTGGAACGGGATCGCGACCAGCTGGCCCGCGGGCACCCGCACGCCCTGTTGCACGACCATCCGGTAGAACTCCTGGACGCTGCCGCGCTCGTCGTTTCCACCGTTGAACGCGAAGCCGCCGGCGACCTCGACCTGGGTGACGAGGGACAGCACGACCTGACCGATCTCGGCGTCCGCGCTGCCGCCCTGGATGCGCACCTGGCCGGTGATCGCCTGGCCGGGTACGGCGTGCGGCGAGTCCAGGACGGTGTCGACGGACGGGCCGCCGACGCCGAAGGCACTCAGCATCCGCTTGAACATTGGACTGTCTCCTTCTGGGGGACGGTGTGGAATCAGGTCTGTTCCCGGGCTCGTGATGTCCGAGGAACTTCATGTGCGCCAACGAGAGTCTTGCGGTTCTGGCCCCGTCTGCGCAGCTGCCGGGCGTCTGGAAGGACTCGCTACCCGGCTGGTTCCGACCCCGCCGGTCGGCGGGCAGGACCATCCGGCCGGCTGGGTCGTCCGGCCGGTTCGCCGATGTCGCGGGCAGCGTCGCGGACCGAGGATCGAGACAGTTCAACGACCAGAGAAGACGGAGCTGTTCCCGTGCGCACCCCGATCGATCGCCCGGCCTGGAGAACTCTGCTGAGGTACGTGCGGCCACATCGGCGCACTGTCCTCTTCGGAGGAATGCTCACCTTGCTCGGAGGCCTCGCCGCGGCGGCCCAGCCGCTCGCGGCGAAGGCGCTCGTGGACCGGCTGGGCACCGGTGGCGCGATCACCGGCTTGCTGGCGCTGCTGGTCGGCCTCGCGCTCGCCGGTGCCGCGATCGCGATGGTCGGTGACTACCTGCTCGAACGCGCGGCGGAGTCGGTCGTGCTGGTGGCGCGCAAGAAGCTCACCAGGAAACTGCTCTCGTTGCGCGTGCCCGCCGTGCAACGCGCGGAGCCGGGAGACCTGCTGTCCCGCTTCACCAGCGACACGACGTTGCTGCGCGAGGTGTGCACCAGCGCGCTCGTCGGGCTGGTCACCGGTGCGGTCACGACCGTGGTGATGGTCGTCATGATGGGCGTGATGGATCTCGCCCTGCTCGGCGTCACCCTGGCCGTGCTCGCCGTGGTCGGCCTGCTCGCGGGCGCCGGCCTACCCATGATCGAGAAGGCATCGCGGGCCGCCCAGGTTGCCGTCGGAGACACGGGTTCGCGGCTGGAGCGCGCGCTCGGCGCGTTCCGGACGGTGAAGGCGGAAGGTGCGGAGCCCAGGGAGATCGCCGCGATCGAACGGGGTGCAGAGGACGCGTGGCGTGCCGGACTCCGGTCCGCGCGCTGGGAGTCACTGGTGCACGGGTCCAACACCCTGGCGATCCAGGCGGCCTTCCTCGCCGTGCTCGGCATCGGTGGCGCGCGGGTCGCGACAGGAGCCATCTCACTGTCCACTTTGGTGGCTTTCCTGTTGTTCCTGTTCTACCTGAACGAACCGATCGGGCAGTTGCTGCACGCGGGCAGCAGGCTGTCCGTCGGGCTGGCAGCGGTGCGCCGCCTGTCCGAGGTCGAGGAGATGCAGTCCGAGCCGGCCGAAGCTGCCGTCATCCACGCGGCGGCCGCTGCGAAGGACGGGGCCCGGCTTGTCTTCGAGGACGTCCGCTTCCGCTACGGCCCGGAGCTGCCCGAGGTTCTGCGCGGTATCAGCGTCGACGTTCCGGCAACCGGAATGACCGCGTTCGTCGGTCCTTCTGGTGCGGGGAAGTCCACGCTCTTCGCGTTGGTCGAGCGGTTCCACGAGCCGTCGGCCGGCCGGATCCTGCTGGACGGCCGCGACCTCGCGGACTGGGACCTGGCGAGCCTGCGCGCCGGCATCGGGTACGTCGAACAGGACGCACCCCTGCTGTCGGGCACGTTGCGCGACAACCTGGTCTACGGCCGGCCGGACGCCACCGAAGAGGAGATCCGCGACGCCGTGGCGCAGACCCGGCTGGACTCGCTCGTCGAGCGCCTTCCCGAAGGGCTGGACACGGCGGTCGGGCATCGCGGCAACTTCCTGTCCGGTGGTGAGAGGCAGCGGGTGGCGCTTGCTCGTGCGCTGATCCGCCGTCCCCGCCTCCTGCTGCTCGACGAGATCACCTCGCAGCTCGACGCCGCGAACGAGATGGCGATCCGCGACGTGGTCACGGCCGCGGCGAAGACGATGACCGTTCTCGTGGTGGCGCACAGGTTGTCCACGGTGACGCAGGCCGACCGGATCGTGGTGGTGGACAACGGAACAGTGCGTGCGGCCGGCACTCACGACGAGCTCGTCGCTGGTGATTCCCTGTACGCCGACTTCGCCGCCACCCAGCTGCTCACCGGCGAGTGAGGTAGTGCCGCCGGCCGGTCCAGCGTGTCAGCTGGACCGGCCGGCGTTGTGGCCTCAGAACAGGTCGAAGCTGAAACCGCCTTCGTCCTCGCCGCTCTCCTGGGACTGGGCCTGGTTCGCCTGGGGCTGGTTGTCGCTGAACAGTTCGTTCGCGCCCGCGACCAGCAGCGCGCCGCCGGCGACGCCCGCTGCCGCGGCCGCAGCCGTCTTCATGAAGCCGCCACGCGCGCCAGGACCCGTGTGCGGGTCGTGTCCGTAGCCGGAGTGCTGCTGAGTGAAGGCCGGATTCGCGAAAGCCGGATTCTGCGCGTAGCCGGCGTTGGTTCCGTAGCCGGGCTGAGGCGCGAAGGCGGGGTTGGGCGCGAAGCCGGCGTTCGCCTGAGCCGTGCCCGTCGCGCCGGACCGCGCCTGGGCCTGCCGCAGTGCTTCCTCCTGCAGCAGAACGGCTTGGACGAGCAGATAGACCGCGTTCGGCTGGCATGCGATCTGCTGCGCGATCAGCTCGGCGGCCTCCCGGTCCTGAAGTACCGGAGGTGCCTGCCGCAGCCGGTTCGCCAGGCCGAGGATCAGTTCACGGTCTTGGTGGTCCATGGTGCTCTCCTTTGGTCAGCACCATGGTCGACGCGCGACGACACCCGCGAACACCGGTGACCTGGCCCGAACACCCCGCCGACTGACTGGCGATGGTCAGCCGGTCGGCGGGGTGTCAGTTGTTCAGCCGCGTGTCGCGCCCGCGGTCGTGAGCGGAAGCCGCAGCCGCAGCCGGAAGCCGCCGTCGGAGGTGGGACCGGCGTGGATCTGACCGTCGAGCAGCGTCGCCCGCTCCTGCAGCCCGATGAGCCCGTGGCGCGCGCTGGGCAGCGCGAGGTGCGGCCGGGTGGGTGGCGTGTTGGTGACGGTGACGGTCAGATCCGTGTCGCTGTGGTCGATGTCGATGGTGGCGCTGGCACCAGGTGCGTGCTTGCGCACGTTGGTGAGCGCTTCCTGGATGGTGCGGTAGATGGCGCGCTGCACCGGTGGCTCGAGGCCGTCCGGGGCGCTGCCGACGAGCTGTGCGTCGATCGCGCTGTTGCCGATGAGCCGGTCGAGGTCGGTCAGCGTGGGCTGCGGGGTGAGCTCGGTGGCCGGGGTGCCGGACGCGCGCAGCAGGTTCACCATGTGGCGCAGCTCGTCGAGCGTGTTCACGGACAGCTGCCGCACGTTCCCGGCTGCCTGCTTGGCGTTCGGGTCCGTGGTGCTGACCTGGAGCGCCGCTGCCTGTACGGCGATCAGGCTGACCTGGTGGGAGACGACGTCGTGCATCTCGCGGGCGAGCTGGTTGCGTTCCTGGGCCAGGATCGCCTGGGCGTCGAGCCGCCGTTCGTGTTCCCTGGCTTCCTCGACCTCCTGCAGCCGCAACGCCAGTTCGCGCTGGCTGTGCACGAACTGGCCGAGCAGGATCGGGGCGACCGCCGTCATCGTGAAGTAGATGAGGCCGAGCATCACGTCGCTGTCCCAGATGGACGGAGCGAAGGCGGACATCGGGAACACGAAACTGACCGCGGCGAGCAGTCCGCAGCCCGCGAGCAGCCACCAGTCGCGGTACCGGGAGGACACCGCGTACAGCGCGACGATCGCCGGGACGATGGCACCGGGGAACACGACGGCGGGCAGGGTCGCCAGGAAGACGGGCAGCGGCCAGCGGTCGCGCACCAGGAGCGCGAGCGCGGCGAGCACCACCGGTGCGAACGCGACCGGCGAGGGTTCGGTGATCACGGTCAGCACCGCCTCGACCGCCGTGAGCACGATCACCACGGCGTCGACGAGCCTGGGCTGGACTCTCGGCGTCATGACCGCGTGTCTTCGAGCAGACCGGCCCGTTGCGCCACCAGCGCGGCCTGCACCCTGCTGCCCACGCGGAGCTTGGTGAGGATCGCGCTGACGTGGTCCTTCACCGTGCCGACGCTGACGTGGATGCGAGCCCCGATGTCGGTGTTGGACAGTCCTTCGGCGATCAGCACGAGCACCGCGCGTTCGCGCTCGGTCAGCAGGCTGACCTGTTGGGACGCGTCCGTGCTCGCACCGGAACCGAGGTAGCCGTCGACGACGGTGCGGGTGACCTTGGGGGACAGGACCACACCGCCGCTGACCAGCGTGCGCACCATCTGCGCGAGCTGTTCGGGCCCGGTGTCCTTGAGGATGAACCCGGCCGCGCCCGACCGCAGCGCCATGGCGATGTACTCGTCCGAGTCGAACGTCGTGAGCATCGCGACCACGGGCGGGTTCTTCAGGCCCTGCAACTGGCGCAGGATGGTGAGGCCGTCCACGTCCGGCATGCGGATGTCGAGCAGCACGACGTCGGGCTTCTGCAGACTGATCTCACGCACCGCCTGCCCACCGGTCGGCGTCGCGACGACCTCGATGTCCCCTGCCGCCTGAAGAATGAGGCGGAAGCCGGTCCGCACCAGCTCCTCGTCGTCCACGACGACCACTCGAATCACGTCACGCTCCTCTTCGGATCCTGCACGCCCCACAGTCTCGCCAACTCGGGTGCGGGTCCGCCATCCGGAACCTGGCAGACACCGTCCGCCGACTGGCGGGTTCTCACCATCCGATCGGCTGGTGTCCTGCGCGGGCGTGGCAGGGCCGCAAGCACGGCCGAGCGAGGACACACCGTTCAACGCTGAGCCAGGCCGGTCCGAAAGCTGGCAGCGGACCTCGTGGAGATGTTCTTCAGCAACCTCTCGGCGATCGTGACCGCGAGCTACGTGCCCGACCAGTACCTGCACCACAACGGCAAGGCGATCGACCGCGACGGCAACTACGGGCGAGTGCGGTCCGAACAGGTAAGGAGCGGTACGGCAGCCCGTGGGACCTGGGCGCGTCCGCAGATCCCGGCGGCAATCCGGCGAAGCCCACTTCTGCCGGGCCTACCTCACCGACAGTCCAGATCCCGCGTACTCGGCTGATCACTGAGACTGCGCAACGAAAAACGCTCGGCCGGGAGATCCCCGGCCGAGCGTTTTCCGTGCTGTGCGGCCTAGTACAAGAACGAGTCCCACCTCTGGCTGTGTGACGCGACCGAGCAGGGCGTGAGCACGACAGGGTTCCCACGCGCGCCGTAGTCCAGGCAAGTGCCGGTGGCGTTGTTGCGCAGCTGGGCGCCGATCTCGAGGCGGTTCTGGATGGACCACCGCTGGCTCGTGCTCGTCGTGGTGTTGCACGGCGACATCACGACGTTGTGCGCGGGCGCGGGACCGACGTCCATGCAGCCGGCACCGATCCAGCTGTAGATGTTGAAATAGGGCTCGCCGCCCTCGCCGGTGCGCATCCACTTCTGGCTGTTGTTGCCGGGCTGGTCGCAGACCGCCACCACGGGCCGGGTGCCGAACTGCTTGGACGGCAGATCGAGACATCCGCCGGGCTCGGAGTTCGCCAGGATGATCTCGGGTCCCAGGTTCATCGTGTGCACGGGCTCCGCTGCTTCGACAGACCCGGTCGCGGTCGCGGCGACGGACATGGCGGCGCCCAGCGTCGCCATCAACTTGCGTACTCGCATGGTGCTTCCCCACAGATTTCGGAACGGTGTGGGTCGAAACCTAGGTCGCGGACGTTGCAGAAACGTTGAACTGTTGCAGCGCCGCTGTCCAGCGAATGTGGCTCTTGGCCTCCCACCAGCCGAGTGGACGGTCATCCTCGTCATACCTGTTGCCGTAGTACCACTCCGCGGATGACGCGTCTGGCGATCTCGGCGTCGAGCGGGTTCATGTCCTCACCGACGGGGTTCGGCGGTGGCCACCAAAGGAAGCCGAGCGCCTCGTCGTTGACCAGCAGGCGGGGTACGGCCTGGAGCCGGACGCGGTAGATGGCGAGGAGTTCGTGCCGGTCCGGGTTCGTGAGATCGAACTCGGCTACCGCGACGCCCTCCGGTTCCACTCCGTGGATGCCAGTTTCCTCGCGCAGCTCCCGGACCGCGGCCTGACGCGATGTCTCGCCCGGCTCGCGTGCTCCTCCCGGGAGCTCCCACTGCTTTCGCCAACTGTCGAACATCATGAGCACGCCACCCGCGTGCTCGACCACGACCACGGCCGCCGGAACGGCCACCTGATCGTCCAGGCGCTCCAACTCCACGTCGGTGACGACACGAAACGCCACCAACGTGTTGCCTGCGCGGTCACGGATCGGAAGCGGAGCCATGGGCGTCACAAGGCAGCAGCTTCGATGACGGCGAGTGCGTCTCGGCTCAACTGGGCCGACTCGTCGTCGTGGAGTTCTTCGTACACGGCAATGCTCTTGCGGGCTTCATCGGCGGCGAACCGCCATTGAGCGCGTGTCAACCGGATGGAGATGATCTGGTTCATGGGCGGCCAGTCCCCGTTCACCCACGGAACCTGGTCCCAGCCGGCCTGTCGAATGGTTTGCCCGATGTACATGACCTGCTCGTCGCCGTCCTGAGCGGCAAGAGACACGACGTTGTCGACTCCGGCATCGATGCCCGCCCAGATCCGTGCGGACATCTGCAACGTCACCGGTTCGTCCAGGAGACCGTCCATGGACGGCATCATTCATCTGAGCAGATCACCATTCAAGATCTGCAGATCGGCTGGACACAGGCGGAGGCGGCGGGAAGCCGCTGATCGCTGGTAGTTTCGAAGATCTTCAGGTTCAGGCTCACCTCGGTGGTGCGCTTGCGGGTGAACGCCGGCCCGGACGTTTCGGGGAAGGTCGAAACGTGTCAGCGAAGTTGACGTTGTTCGCGCACTGCTGGCAGGGTCGAACCCAGAGGGCGTCTTCACGCAGCTGGGGGTGAAGGGCCGGAATCAGTCCACCGGCGATTGCCGTCGATGGGCTGCTTCTCATACGTGGCCCGGAGATCGAGAGGAAGTTCTTTGAAATCGGCAACCAGAGTTTTGGCGCTCATCACGTTCACTCTGTCCGTGGTCCTGGCCGGAATCACGCCGGCGTCCGCCACCACCGCCCAGACCGTGGAACTCGCCGCGCCGGCCGGTAGCGGCCTCCCGCCCTACGTCGCCGTCATCAAGCCGGTCACCGCGAAGCGGCTCGCTTCCAGCTGGCGGGAAGGCTGCCCCGTCGGGCCCGATCAGCTGCGGCTGATCAGCCTGAACTTCGTGGGCTTCGACGGAGCGGTGCACCGCGGCGAACTGATCGTCAACGCCGATCGCGCCACGGAGGTCGCCCACGTCTTCGCCGACCTGTACTTCGGCCGCTTCCCCATCCAGCGGATGGAGACCGTGGAGAAGTACAACTCCGACGACGACGCGTCGATGGCGGCGAACAACACCTCGGCGTTCAACTGCCGGCCGATCACCGGTGGCACCGCCTGGTCCAACCACTCCTACGGGCGTGCCATCGACATCAACACCGTGCAGAACCCCTACATCTCCCGCAGCGGCACGGTCTACCCGCCCAACGGCGCGCCCTACGTCGACCGCACCCAGAACGTGCCCGGCATGATCCACGCGGGCGATGCCACCGACCAGGCGTTCACCACTCGCGGCTGGACCTGGGGCGGCTTCTGGGAGACTCCGATCGACTACCAGCACTTCGAGAAGCCCTGACACCGACCTGCGGGGTGCGGCGGCTCAGAACGGATCGGGTGTGCGCGGGTGCAGCCTGCACGGGCTGAGGCCCGTCAGGTACCGGCCGCGCGAAAACCTGTCGGGGTGAGGCCTGTGCGGCGGCGGAAGAACTTCGTGAACACCGTCGCCTCCGCGAAACCGAGCCGCTGCCCGATCGTGCCCGCGGGCAGGTCCGTGTGCACGAGCAGGCGTTTCGCCTCCAGCAGGACGCGGTCGTCGAGGTAGCCCTTGGCCCCGACGCCTGCTCCCGCCTGGCAGGCCCTGGTCAGGGTGCGCACGCTGTACCCGAGCCTGGCGGCGTAGTCCTCCACGCGGTGGCTGCGGATGAAATCCTGCTCGACGGCGGACTGGAAGCGCAGAAATGCCTCTCCTCCCGCGGCTTGCTCCGGGTCTGCGCCGTGCACGACAGCCAAGCGCAACACGAGCGCGGCGAGCAGGTGCCGCAGCACCTGGGCGTGGCGTTCCGTCTGCGTTCCGTCCCAGAGCGCGTACTCGTGTTCCAGCAGGTCGAGCAGCAGTCTCAGACTGCCCTGCCCCGCATCCGCCGGTGACGAGGCGAGCCGCCACACGCCTCGGTCCACACCCGCCTGATCGGCCGTGGCCTGGTCGAGGAATCCGGGCAGGAACAGCACGATTCGCCCCTCGACCGCGTCCAGAGGCGAGTCGTAGCGCTGGACCTGTCCTGGCCGCACCCAGAGCCAGTCACCCGGACGCAGCACGTGGTCGGCGAAGTCCAGTGAGCAGTGCACGGTTCCGGACAGCACCGCGATCAACACGTGGAAGTCAGGTCGCCTGAGCGCGTACGGGTCGACGCCGTGTGAGCGCGCCCTGGCCAGAAGCTGCGGGAAGTCGAGCACCTCGATCCCGGGTGGCACGCCTACGCCGGCGCGGTAGGGCAGTCTGAAGATCGATTCATGTCCGATTTTGCCCATCGCCCGTCTCCGAAACACCATTCGCCAGCGGAGAACCACCTTATCCTCGACTTCGGCAGACCGAAAAAGTCGAAGAGACCGCGGAAAAGGGCCACGCTCATGAACCAGGACACTTCTCGCAACGACGGGACCTCGCGTCGCGCGGTGGTGCTGGGCGGCGGCGGGCCAGTCGGCGCGTCGTGGGCAGCGACGCTGGTCCACGGCCTCGTGTCCGCAGGGGTTCCGCTCCCCGAAGCCGACGTGGTGCTGGGTACCTCAGCCGGTGCCGTCGTCGGTTCCTGGCTGACGATGCACCCCGAAGGCCTTTCCACGATCCCGGAACGCATGCGTGAGCGGGCGGCCTGGCACGCTCGGTCCAAAGGAGCGGACATGGCCCTGCCGCAACGCATGGCCGTGGCGAACGACCCGCGCGCCATCGGTCAGTCCGCGCTCGCCGCGATGCCGCCCATCTCCGCCGAGCAGGCAGAAGCGTTGTGGAACGCCGCCCTGCCACAGGGACGGTGGCCCGGCCGACTGGGCGTCTTCGCCGTCGACACGAGCACCGGGACCGCGCGCGAATGGAGTGCGCGAGACGGCATCCCGCTGCCCGTCGCGGTGGCTTGTTCCACTGCCGCGCCCGGCATCGCGCCCCCGGTGACGGTCGGCGACTCCGTCTGGGTGGACGGCGGTGTCCGTTCCGGCACCAATGCCGACCTGCTCGTGGGCAACGGCCCGGGCCGAGTGCTGATCGTGGCACCGATCCCGTCTCCCAGCATCGCCCGCGAGGAGGCGATCCTCACCGAGCGCGGCCACAGCGTTCGTGTGGTCATCTCCGACTCGTTCATCACCAAGCCGGCCGACCTCATCGACGCGAGCTTCATCGACGCCGCGATCGCGGCGGGTGCGAAGCAGGCGGAAGACCTCGCTGCGGACCTGGGGGAGTGGTGGCGGGGGTGATGTTCCTCCCGCGGCTCACTGTCGCGAAGCCGGAAGGCCCGCACTGTCTATTCCTGCCGATGTTGGACGAGGAGGACGACTGACCCCTAAAACCCCGTTTGGCTACTGTTTCGGCTACCGCAGGCCTATTTCGGGAGTTTTTGGCGTGCGCGAAAAGCCGGAGAGCCCCTGACCTTGGCAGGTCAGGGGCTCTCCGGCTGAAATGGGCGATACTGGGATCGAACCAGTGACCTCTTCGGTGTGAACGAAGCGCTCTCCCGCTGAGCTAAACGCCCGTGTTCTGTTGTGCTGCCCCGCTCTCGCGGTGTGGCCATAGCCTACAACATCATCAACGAGAACCAAAAATCGGGCTCTGCAACCAGCTCCACTCCACGCCGAACCAGCCGCCGACCAGGGCGAACACGTTGAGGAGGTAGACGGTTGCCAGGACGATGAGGCAGACGCCCGCCATCACCAGGGCGCGGACCCAGCCCGGCTGGCGCTTCAGCCACTCGACCCAGCGGTCGTAGTAGCGCTTGACGAACTTCAGCACGCGGCCCGCCCACTCGAACTCCGTGGCGAGGATGGCGAGGCCTGCGAAGACCACCAGCCAGCCAGGGCCCGGGTACGGGATCATGATGATGCCCGCGATGAGCACCAGGCCGCCGAGCACGCCCACGCCGATGCGGTAGGCCAGGTTCAGCGCCGGGTTGCGGTGGAACCAGTGGCGCCAGCCCTTGTGCTCGTCGGGCTTCACGTCGGGCTTCGTCATGTGTCGATCATCCTGTTGGGACTCAGGCGGGTGCAACCTGGCCTCCTGCCAGCACGTCCGAGGGATTCGGGGGTGCGGACCGGCCGGGTTCGAGCGACACCGCGAACTTGGTGTGCTTGTGCGCGTCGGCTCCCCAGTTGAGCAGTTGCGGGTCGGTCGAGCCCGCGCGCACGTCGAACACCGCCAACGGTACCGGCGCTTTCGTACTCGCACCCCAAACCACGTAAATGTGACCGGAGTCGTTCGGCTTGAGGTTCATCGGCATCACGGCGCCGGAGTCCGGGTTCGAGAGGACGATGGCCACCTCGTCGCCGGAGTCGTTGCGCATGATCGCCCTGTTCGTGGACGGGTCGGCGGCCAGGCCCAGGGCCTTGTTCAGGTCGTCTACGCGGGACTGCGACGCCGTGACCTGGCTGGACAGCTGGTTCACGCGCACGCCCAGGTAGCCGCCGCCCGCAAGGACGGCGAGGGCTGCCGCGGCGGCCAGCAGGATGCGGCCGGTGTGGCGGCGGTGCTGCGGGCGCAGGGGAGTGGGGGCCGCGTGGCGGGCGCGGTGCGGGGTGGGCACGTCCTGCGGGATGTGCTCGATCTCTTCCATCAGCCTCGCGCGCAGGCGGGGCGGTGGCTGCTCCTGGCGGACGGCGCCGCCGATGCCCGCGAGGACCTCTTGCGTCGCCCGCACCGTGCGCTGGCAGGTGGGGCAGTCCGGCAGGTGGTCGCGGACCACTGCTTCCTCGTCCGGCTCCAGGGAGTGCATCGCCCAGCCGACCGCGAGCTCCTCGTGAGGGCACAGTTCGCCGTTCACCGGTTTGCTCCTGTCGTTTCGCCGGTCTCGCCGGCCCACAAGTTCCCCAACGTGCCTCTGAGACGTCTGATCGCCGCGAACGTGCGCGATTTCACAGTCCCCAGTGGTACGCCTGTCAGCTTCGCGACTTCGCACTGCGTGTAGCCACCCAGATAGGCCAGCGCGATGACTTGGCGCTGCTCTTCCGGCAACGTCCGCAGGGCGGCCCTGACCTCGGCGCCCACCACGCTCACCAACGCTTCGTGATCGGAACCCTCCGTTGGAGGTGAGATGTCGTCGGTGAGGGGAACAGTCCGACGACGCTGCGTGTTCTCCTTACGGACGGCATCCACTGCGCGGTGGTGGACGAGAGTCATCAGCCAGGTGCCGAAACTTCCGCGCGTGGGGTCGAATCTGGCGGGGTGCCGCCAGAGCGCGAGGAAGGCTTCCTGGACGACGTCCTCTGCCAGGTCCGGGTCCACGCAGATGCGTCTGGCCAGCGAATATGCTGGCGTGCCGTACCTGTCGTACAGCTCACCGAACGCCGACCGATCGCCCTGTGCGAGCCTTTGCACGAGCTCGAAATCGGTCGGCCGGCCGTCGCGAGACGCGTCGGATGAGCCGGGCGAGTCAGCCACCAGAGATGTCCTCACGTCCAACATTCGCGCAACAGCCGGTACCGGGTTCAGGTTAGACCCAGCAAGATGGGAGTCGCTGAACGCGGGCTGACGAGCGAGGAGGCCACGGAGCGCGTGCAAACGGTCGCGGTGCGCAGTCAAGCTGACCCGATGGGGTGATCTGCGTCCGATTCGCGAGCGTTCCTCGCCACATGCACGTCACAACTAAGGTGCTCGGTCGTTTCATTGACCGGGAAGGGAGAAGAGGGTAACGACGATGCGCAACGACCACGTGACGCTCCGCTCGACAGCGGTCTTCGACCTGCTGGCGCCGAGGACCCCTGCGGTTCCGGTCCAAGTGGAGCTGCGATACGACACGAAGGACCCGTACGCGGTCGTGGCCGCGTTCCGCACCGGCCGCGCCGGTTGGGTCGAGTGGGTGTTCGCCCGCGACCTGCTCGCTGACGGCCTCATCGCCGACGCCGGCGACGGCGACGTCCGGATCCGGCCCGCCGCCGACGACCCCGAGGTCGTCGTGATCGAGCTGAGCTCGCCGTCCGGGCACGCCATGTTCGAGGCCTCCGCCCAGGAGCTCGCCGACTTCCTCGACCGGACCTACGACGTCGTCGTGCCGGGCAACGAGCACCTGTGGGTCAACGTCGACGAGGCGCTCACGCACCTCATCTCGAACGACCTGAGCTGAATAATCCGAGGTAGGGGGCCCGCGAAGGCGGTGCGGGTACCCCGGTGAAACCCGCTTGAACCCCTCGTATAAGCTTCGTTTCAACATCATGAAGTCAGTGATGAACGCGGATGTAGCGCAGTTGGTAGCGCATCACC
>NZ_JYJG01000126.1 GCF_000955955.1 Lentzea aerocolonigenes | reverse complement strand
TCGGACGATTAGCTCAGCGGGAGAGCACTACCTTGACACGGTAGGGGTCACTGGTTCAATCCCAGTATCGTCCACTCGGATCACCAGTGGGGCCAGGTGCACATCGCACCTGGCCCCACTGTCGTTTACAGGTCTGGCACGCTCAAGATCAGCCGATTTGGAACTTCTGGGGCCCGTCGGATAAAGTTCCCCTCGCACCACGGGAAACCGAGGCGCAACGCGGATGTAGCGCAGTTGGTAGCGCATCACCTTGCCAAGGTGAGGGTCGCGAGTTCGAGTCTCGTCATCCGCTC